>JBBRMP010000088.1:0-22230 GCA_038230755.1 Cytophagales bacterium
CCCCCCGCCCTAAAAGGAGCCTCGCTTACGCACAAACAAAATGCTAAAAGCAAATTAGTGCGCAAGCAAGGCTCCTTTTAGGGCGGGGGGGTGTACCGAACGCGAAGCCCTTCCAACTTCTAGACTGATGGCTATCGACTTATTTTTACCCGGAACACCTGATAAGGGCGCTTACGGGTTGATTTCCCGCCGTTGTTTTTGGCCATATGGTCAATCTGTGAGGTAGTTACGTAGAGGTAGCCATCATGGAAAGCGTAGCTGTCGGGCCATTGCAGTTGTGCGGTGTCGGTCAGAATATCCGTACGTTTCAAGGGGGCGGCGGGGTTGCCGTTGGTAGCCAGGCTGTAGAGCGCATAGCCTTGAATATCACCCATATACAGGTTGCCCGCCGGGTCAATAATCATGCCGTCGGTGGTGGTGTACTTGCCTAGGTCCTGTACGCTTGCCTTCACGTCAGCGTCGCTCATGATGGGGTCGCGGAGGGCAGCCGTGGGGATGCGGTAGAGCTTGTTGTCAGACAGGGGTTTATAATAGAGCATAGTACCGTCGGGCGTGAGGGCAATGCCGTCTGAGTTGAACACTACAGGACCTTTGGCGTCTTTCAGCAGCCGCCCGTCGATGGTAAATTTGAACGTCGGGTCGGCTTTTACAGACGGTGCCCCCCGCAATTTCACCGTGATTTTTCCGGTTTTAATGTCTATTACAGCGATGCCGCCCTGCTGCGATTCAGTGAGGTAAACTACCTCCCGCTGGGTATCTACCCGGATATCATTGAGGTAGCTGTCGGGGCCAACGATGTCTTTGAACGAATACGATTTGATCACTTTATTGGTGGCCAGATCGAAGCAAACCAGCTTGTGGGCATCGCGGTACACGCCCTGCTGCTTGGGGCTGGCCGGGTCGATCACCCACAGCCGGTCTTTATCATCCACAAATGCTGACTGCACGCAAATCCAGCGGTTGGTGGGTTCTTGGCCGGGTTTCCAGCTATTCCAGGCGGCGTCGGGATAGGGCTTTTTGGTACCGTCTTTCATCACCTCCACCAACGCGTATTTGTAGGTGTCGGTCCAGTAGGGGTAGTTCACAAACATTCGCCCCGTTTTCGACACCGCCACGCCGGTAAGCTGGTAAGTATCGTCGTTGAAAACAGATTCAAGTCTGGCCTGCGCCTGCGTTTGTTGAACGGCTCCGGTCAAGAGCGATAAGACTATTCCAGCCTGTAGAAGCCACTTTTTCATAATCGTCGTGTTGTTTTGATTTGAAACGGCGTGGCCGGGGGAAGGTTTGGGAAGGTTAGGCAGAGGGCTGTGTGTCGGAATTACGTACTTTGCGGTATGCCTAAACGCACCTCACCTTCGCAGTTTCAATCCTGGCAATCGGCGGGCGAACTGACGGCGGGCGTGGTTGACAAACGCAACCACAAACGCGCCGATGCCAAGCGCAATCGCCGCAACCGTCACTACGTGAAACTGGTCATCAACGAACGGCTTCGCCACCCCAACGACGACGCCAATAACGACGCTGACTAGCTGCTCGCTCATGCAACCAACCGTTACCCTTTCTGGTCTTCGCACCGTGTTGAGTCTACCCGTGCTGATTGCCGCCCTGGGCTATTTCGTCGACGTCTACGACCTTGTGATTTTTACTATTGTGCGCATACCCAGCCTGACCGATTTAGGCCTGGACGAAAAAGCTGTTTCGCTGGTGGGGAGCCGCATCCTGAATTTTCAGCAGGCCGGGCTGCTGTTGGGCGGCATTCTGTGGGGTATTCTGGGCGACAAGCGGGGGCGGCTGTCGGTATTGTTCGGCTCCATCATCACTTATTCGCTGGCCAACATCGCCTGTGGATTTGTGCAATCGGCAGAGGCATATGCGTGGCTACGGTTTGTGGCCGGGCTGGGCCTGGCGGGCGAACTGGGGGCGGGCATTACGCTCGTGAGCGAGGTGCTGCCCAAACACCTGCGCGGCTATGGCACAAGCGTGGTGGCCGGCGTGGGGCTGATGGGGGCCGTGGCGGCGTTTCTGACGGTAAACGCCACCGGCAACTGGCGGCTGACCTACTTTGTGGGCGGCGGCCTGGGACTAGCCTTGCTCCTGCTGCGCATTGGTGTGCTGGAATCGGGCCTGTACAAACAGCTTCGGGAAACGACGATGCAACGGGGAAATTTCGCCGCGTTTTTCACCAACGGTGACCGGTTTATACGCTACCTCCGCTGCATGGGTATTGCCCTGCCCACCTACTTCGTCATTGGCATTCTAGCCACGTTCGGTAATGAATTTGGCAAGGCGCTGGGTATTCAGGAAGCGATTTTGCCCGGTAAATGCGTGATGTACATGTATATCGGCACGGCAACCGGCGATCTGTTCAGCGGCCTATTCAGTCAGTGGCTGGCATCGCGAAGGGGAGCTATCGGCTGGATGATGGCGTTCGCAGCAGTGTTCGTTGTGGTATATTTATCAGGCCTAGTTAACTCAGCAACAGTCTTTTATCTTGTTTGTGGGCTGATGGGTTTCGGCATTGGATACATCGCCATGTTCCTGACTGTGACCGCCGAGAGCTTCGGTACCAACCTGCGCGCCACGGCCACTACCTCCGTTGCCAACAACGTGCGGGCCACTACCCTGCTCACCATTCCACTGTTTCAATACCTGAAAACGCTGCCCCAATTAGGTGTCCTGGGTGCCGGGGCCGTGGTGGGCCTCGTCTGCTTCACCCTGGCCGCGTGGTCGCTGTCTGCCCTCGGCGAGACGTATGGCAAGGACTTGGATTACAGTGAATAATTAAACCAGTGGCAGTGCTACTGATTACTCAGCACCTGATCGCGGCGGATATTTTCGGGAGGGGCACTGTTGTTACCCTGCCGGTATTCTTTGGCTTTGAAATCACCCCGCTTCACCGACTTAATGAAGTTGGCCCAGGCAAAGGGATTCAGGAACGGAATGTTGGTCACGTAGCCGCGGTTGGCGAATGATTCGCGGCCCAGAAACTGCTGATTCATGAAATACTGGTGATTCGAGAGCGCACCCATCGGCGTAGCATAGGAAGCCCGAAGCATAGCTGCCGGGTCCATATTGCGGGCCAGGGCTTCACGATCTTTTTCGTCGGGTAGCTTCATATCCACCAGCGCCCGCTTGAACAGCTCTTCCGTCGGGTACGGATACACCTTCACTTCCGACAGCAGTTTAACGTCTTCCTGCAACGCCACTACGGCTGAATACGTCGTTTCGGTGAGGCGGCGGGGAATAATATGGTACTGCGTTTTGTAGCCCACGTAGCTGAAAATTACGCTGTCGCCAGGATAGACGGGCAGGGCAAAATAGCCGTTCATGGCCGAGAGTACGCCTTTTCCGGCACGGGGAATGAAAATACGGGCCAATGGCAACGCCTCGTTATTCTTGCCTCCGGTGATGATGCCTGTAAAGGTCACTTGCCGCTCCTGCCCCTGCGCCAGCCCGTCGGTAGCGAGGCTCAGTAAGCTTAGTACCAGCAGCAACAGTACGCTATATCGTTGACTAAATTGGTTCATGCTATCGGCAAGACCCGGCAAATACGCCGACCGTTGCGTTGAGAGATTAACAAAGTAAAGAGGTATGGGGTTGCAGACCGGCAACAGACCCGCATTTTTAACGAATCTTAAGGAGCGAAGAGCAAAGATCTTAGAGCAGAGAGCTAAGGGCTGTTTGCTCTAAGCACTTCGCTCCCTTTACGCAAACAACTTCAAAAACGTCAGGATAAACGGGGCGGCGAGGAGAAGTCCGTCGAAACGGTCCAGAAAACCACCGTGGCCGGGAATACTCGTGCCCGAATCTTTGATGGCGATGCTCCGCTTGAATAACGACTCGACCAGGTCGCCGTAGGTGCCCGTCACCACAATAATGCCACCGATGCAGTACCACTGCCAGGGGGTTAAGTCGGGCGCGTAGAACGTCAGTCCCAGCGCAACCAGCCCGGCGGCCATGGCCCCGCCAATGCTGCCTTCCCACGATTTTTTGGGCGAAACCCGCTCAAACAGCTTGCGCTTGCCAAACTTGGTACCAGCAAAGTAGGCCCCACTGTCACTGGCCCAAAGCAATAAGAGGCACCCCAGCACCACGCGGGGCTGGTAGGTGCCGGTGCGTAATGCCAGCACGTTGAGCAGCGCAAAAGGGATACCTACGTAGATGATACCCAGAAACGTGAAGCCGATATTGGTGAAGGGCTTCATATCTTTTTTCTTGTAGAGTTTGATCAAAAAGATCATCGACGCTGCCGGGCTGATGAGGTAATACGCCGACTCATGCACTTTCCCCATTTCGACCAAAAACGTGAGTACGCTAATGAGGCAACCGACCATAGCACCGTAGTAGGTGAGCGGCTGATTACCGTCCAGCCCCAGCAGCCGGTAAAACTCGATTTGGGTGAAGGCACTGACGATCAGAAACAGCAAGGCAAATGTCCAGACGCTGTAGAAAATGCAGAAAAAGGCGAGAGCTACGCCAAATACTGCCGCGATGACCCGTTGCTGAAGGTTCGACAGGCTAGCTAGTTGTTGTTTCATTATCAAGGATTATCCGCGCCAATATCGCGTCTTTGGTGGGAACATACACCTCGTGGTTCCCGAAAACGGGGTAGGCACTGCTCTGTTTATTGATCACTACGGCGTTGATGTCCTGCTCGGCCAGTTTGGCTTTCGCCAGTTCGGCCTGATGGGGCAAACGGGTAGTCATGATTTTTTCCCAGTCAGAAGTCATTCGTTGATGCGTTTAAGCTGAAAAGCCAGCACGGCACTGATTACCAGGGTAAAAAGTGCCACGGGCAGGGGCACAATGTCGTTGGCTTCTAAGTCGATGGTGGTAAGTTTCTGCTTATTGATGGCCATCATCACCACCGCAAAACCATTGTTGACAAAGTGGGCTAGTATGGGTACCCAGAGGTTGCCCGTCCAGACGTAGAGGTAGCCAAACAGGGCGCCCAGCAGCATCCTGGGCACAAAGCCATAAAATTGAAGGTGAATGGCACTGAATAGGGCCGCCGCCAGCCAGATGCCCACATGCACGTTGCCCGACCAGGCAATAAACTTGCGCTGCAACACCCCCCGGAACAGCACCTCTTCGCCAATGCCGGGCAAAATAGCGATGACCAGCAAGGCCATGATAAACTGCGGCACCCCCGAAATGGCGGTTAGAAACGTGGTCAGTTTGGCCACGTCGTCTTCTTTTTGGCGCATCCACTTTTCCAGGGGAGCCAGGGCATCGGGCAAATGCATCTGCTGGTTCCAGTCAATAATATAGCCGTTGAAGAGGCCAAAGAAGATCACGATGGGCACCACCAGCCACCAGCCCGACACGCGGTTGCGGAAGTTGAAATCAGTTAAGGTGCGGTGGTCTACCCAGCGCCAGTAGAGCAGCGAAGGCAGCAGAAACGAGCAGACGTGCGAAACGGCCTGTACGCCCATAAGCCACCACCAGCCGTTGGGTTGCCCGGCGGGGTCAACCAACAATTCATTGACCGAAAACCCGTTTCCCTTCATCGACGAAGCCGCGCTGACCACAACGAGCACCAACACGCCGCCGAGGGTCATGCCCAGCATGACAAGGCCGAAAAACAACAGCATCGACCGCAGTGGTTGCGGTTCAGGCGTGATGATGTAGGGCGTAGTCGTCTCAGGCATATATCCGGTAAATTTACAGCCTGATTGCGACATGACGAACCAAAAACGCCATTGTAACTACGAATCGTCCAAAAACTAATTTGCCGGACAGGGCGTTGGAAATGAATAGAAAAGGAATGGACAATGGATAATGAACACTGTACAATGGTTTCGCAATAGATAAGTTGAGGGCGAAACCATTATACAGTGTTCATTATCCATTGTCCATTAATACACGATGTTATGGTAAAGATTGGCCCCATTGAATTAGGCGATTTTCCGCTGCTGCTGGCCCCCATGGAGGATGTCAGTGACCCGCCGTTCCGTGCCGTTTGTAAAGAGAACGGGGCTGATTTGATGTATACCGAATTCATCTCGTCGGAAGGCCTCATCCGCGACGCCGCCAAGAGCGTTCAGAAGCTCGATATTTTTGACTACGAACGCCCCATCGGTATTCAGCTCTTCGGTTCCGACGTGGATACGATGGGCGAGTGCGCCCGTATTTCGACCGGTGCCCACCCTGATTTGATCGATATCAATTACGGTTGCCCCGTGAAACAGGTGGCCTGTCGGGGAGCGGGGGCGGCCTTGTTGCAGGACATTCCCAAGATGGTGCGGATGACCAAAGCCGTCATCGACAATACGCATCTGCCCGTGACGGTGAAAACCCGCCTCGGCTGGGACGACAGCACCAAGAATATTCTGGACGTAGCCGAACGCTTGCAGGACATTGGTATTCAGGCACTTACCATCCACGGACGTACCCGTGTGCAGATGTACAAAGGTGAAGCCGACTGGACGCTGATTGGCCGCCTGAAAGAAAACCCGCGCATCACGATCCCCATTTTCGGCAACGGCGACATCGACTCGCCCGAAAAGGCGCTGGAATACCGCGACCGCTACGGCGTGGATGGCATCATGATTGGCCGCGCCAGCATTGGCTACCCCTGGATTTTCAACGACATCAAGCACTTTCTGGCCACGGGCACCCACCGCCCCGCCCCCACCGTGCAGGACCGCGTCGACGCCTGCCGCAAGCACCTCGATTTTTCCATCCGCTGGAAAGGCGAACGGACGGGCATTGTGGAAATGCGCCGCCACTACGCCAACTATTTCAAGGGCCTCCCCGATTTCAAACCCTTCCGCATGCGCTTCGTCCTCACCGACTCGCTCGATGAATTGTTGGGCATTCTGGATGAAGTGAGCGAGACGTATGAGAGTGTATTAATGTAAAAAATATGACCGAAACCACTACCCCCTCCCCTATTCTTGAACCGACTGTCAAAGTCGAAAAACGGCCACTGCTGGCCTGGGTGCTGCTTACGTGCATGGCCCTGGTGTGGGGCAGTTCGTTTATCATGATGAAAAAAGCACTGGGGGCGTTCACGGTGCAACAGGTGGCTTCGGGGCGGATATTTTTTGCGTTTCTGTTTTTTGTGCCGTTCATGGTCGTGCAAATTCGGCAGGCCGACGTGCGGCAGGCGTTGCGGCACCGGTGGCTGGCCTTGCTGGGGTCGGGTACGCTGGGGTTTCTGCTACCTGCGTTTCTCTTTGCCGAAGCGGGTGCGCACCTAAGCAGTTCACTATCAGGCACGTTAAATTCGCTCAGCCCGCTGTTTGTGCTGCTGGTAGGGACGCTGGTGTTCGCGCAGCGGTTTAAAGCCAATCAGGTTTGGGGTATTTTGCTGGGCTTCGTCGGGTCGCTGATTCTCGTGTTTTTCAGCGCCACCGGCTCGTTTGCCATCAACGGCTATGCCCTGCTGGTCGTGCTGGCCACGCTCATGTACGGAGCCAATACCAACTTGATTGCCAAATACATAGCCCACCTTCCCGCACTGGTAGCCACACCCTGGACGTTCGCCTTTGTTGGACCAATTGCCGGGGTTTTCCTGCTCTCCACCGACTTCATCAGCCGGGCCACGCAGCCGGGCGTATGGGAGCCGCTGGGGGCCATTTTGTTTCTGGGCATCCTGGCATCGGGCATCACGTCGGTGCTGTTTATCCGGGTGGTGCAACTGGCATCGGGCGTGTTTGCCGCCTCGGTTACGTACCTGATCCCCGTAGTGGCCGTAATCTGGGGCATCCTCGACGGCGAGACTATTCATAGCTACCAATACCTCGGTCTCACCATTAGCCTCGCGGGCATCTATCTGGTAAATAAACAAGCCCCCTAACCCCCGAAGGGGGAAGTGTTGCCGCAGTATATTTCGCGTCAGCCCTCCCCCTTTGGGGGCTGGGGGGCTCTTTCTCTTCTCCTATGTACAAAGCTTCCGTCAACAACGCCGCACCGGTCAGCGTCGCCATTTCGCCTGCGAGCATCACGCTCAACGAGCAATCCTATGCCTGGGATTTGGCCAAACTGGCTCCTAATCAGTATCATATCCTGAAAGATAACCGGTCGTTTTCCGTCGAAGTGTTATCGGTCGATGCCGAAACGAAGACGGTCCGGCTCAAAATAAACGGGCATATTCACGCGGTTCAGGTGAAAGACCGGTTCGACCTGCTGCTCGAAAAAATGGGCATGAGCAATGCGGCGGCGGGCAAAGTCAACAACATCAAAGCGCCCATGCCCGGCCTCATCGTAGGCATCAGTATTCAGCCCGGCGACGTAGTGGCCAAAGGCGATACCATCCTGATTCTGGAGGCCATGAAAATGGAAAACATAATCAAAGCCCCCGGCGACGACACCGTGAAATCGGTCAAAATCCAGAAAGGCGACCGCGTCGAGAAGGGGCAGGTATTGGTGGAGTTTTAACCTCCTTTTCTCCCTATATTTGCCCCCGCAAAAAAGGCACCTCTCCTATGACTCTACCCCACAAGTACAAACGGATTCTGCTCAAGTTAAGCGGCGAAGCGTTGGCCGGTCCCGGCGGCTATAACATTGATCCCGCCGTTCTGGAGCAGTACGCCAGCGAGATTAAACAGGTGGTTGACATGGGTGTGGAAGTGGCCGTGGTGATCGGTGGGGGCAATATTTTCCGGGGTGTGTCGGGCGAACGCTCAGGTATCGACCGCGTCCAGGGCGACTATATGGGCATGTTGGCCACGGTGATCAACGCCATGGCGTTGCAAAGCGCATTCGAGCGGCAGGGCATGTATACCCGCGTGATGTCGGCCATCAAGATGGAGCAGATTTGCGAACCGTACGTGCGTCGGCGGGCCATCCGTCACCTCGAAAAAGGGCGCGTCGTCATCTTCGCCGCCGGGACGGGCAACCCCTACTTTACCACCGACAGCACCGCCGCCCTGCGGGCCAATGAGATCGAAGCCGACGTGGTGTTGAAGGGTACTAAAGTGGATGGTGTGTACACCGCCGACCCTATGAAAGATAAGTCGGCCACGCGCTACACGCACATTACGTTTAAAGACGTTTACGAAAAGAAATTGAGCGTAATGGACCTCACAGCCTTCACGCTTTGCCAGGAAAATAACCTGCCCATTATTGTCTTCAACATGAACGATCAAGGCAGCCTGTTGCGCCTTGCCCAGGGCGAAGACGTGGGCACCTTAATAACCGTTGATTTACCAGAAAACTGAAAAGTGAGTCGATAGTCGTCAGTCGATGGTCAATAGTCGCTGCCGCCCGAATAACTCCGCTCTCGCTTATTCAGGCGGCAGCGACTATTGACTATCGACTGACGACTATCGACTACATTAAAACATGGAAGAGATCGAATTATATCTCGATGATGCCAGAGATACGATGGAGAAGGCATTGAAGCACCTCGCCATCGAATTGACCAAAATACGGGCGGGTAAGGCCTCCGCCGAAATGCTCGGCGGGATCATGGTGGCCTACTATGGGGCCATGTCGCCGCTCACCAGCGTAGCCTCTGTCACCACCCCCGATGCCCGGACGCTGGCCATCAAACCCTTCGAGAAAAAGCTGATTGGTGAAATCGAGAAAGCCATTCGCAACAGCAATATTGGCCTCTCACCCAACAACGACGGTGAACTGATTCGCCTCAGTGTACCACCCCTCACCGAAGAACGCCGCCGCGATCTGATGAAGCGCGTGAAGCAAGAGGTAGAAGTGGCCAAAGTCAACGTCCGCAACATCCGCAAAGACACCAACGACTCCATCCGGAAACTGACCAAAGAAGGTGTGTCGGAAGATGCCGTGAAGATTGGTGAGGAGCGCGTTCAGAAACTGACCGATGCGTTTATCAATAAAGTTGACGACACCTTCAGCGCTAAAGAGCGCGACATCATGGTGGTGTAGACTGCTCCATTTTTCAACCAAAAAAAGCCCATTCCCGCGCAGGAATGGGCTTTTTTTGGTTGATATTTAGCCTCTAAACGGGTAATTTTTAACCTGCCAAACAGCAAACTAATTTAATGAGTGAGCCAAATCAAGGACATTTAATTGGTACGGGGAAAATATAATGAATAGACAGATTGGTCAATAAATAGCTATCTTTTAATTTACCCGTTCCACCTCGTCTGTCGGTCGTAAATAGAGACGGTTCATTCTGATAAAGCTGGGGCAAAGCGCCCAAACGACTACTGTTGGTAAATATAGCCTCTGTGTCGAAACGGCGATCGGCCATTATTTTTGATAAACCAGCCAAATCGCCGGGTTGCGCATACACACCAGCCACATCGTCTAAATAATCGGAGAATGTATACCGGTAGCCCACTTCAACGTCTAGATTCAGAGCATCAGACAATCGATAACGTACGCCAAAACCCAGCGGAACAGCCACTGACACCAACGAATAAGGCGTCTTATACTCGGCCAGCCCTTGCCCCTCTGTATGCAACGGTTGAAGGGAAACCCATTGCTGAACAGGATAGTCACCCGCCCCATTATTGACCCATGTGGGCGTTAAGGCCTCAGGCTTGTGCACAATCAACGCAACACCACCAAAAATATAAGGCGTAAACACAGCGCGATTATCTGAATTATGGTCATCAGCGATGAAATTATAAACGCCACTGATTGATAATTCTTTTACATCATTTCGGAAGTGAAGATTACGAATATATTCAGCAGAAAATTTAGTTATATCGCTTTTACTGTATGTATAATCGTCGCCTATAATGCGTATCCACGTAAACATGGCCCGAACCGAAAAACGATCCGTCAATTGCCGCGAATAAGCAGCGCCTATATTCCAGCGGGGTAAGGTGGTTAATGACCGAAACGGATGTTTATAATTGGCTAAATCACCAAAATAAGTGGATGTGCCTGCGCCAATTGACACCGACGAATAGGGCAGAAATCGCCGGTATCGCCGTCCCTGTGCATAACCGGATGTGAACAGAACAAATAGCAGAAAAACTGAAAGAGCGCACTTTACTTTACTCATGTAGTTACTGTTAACTAATCGACCTCTAATATACTGTTCGTTTCGATGAGCTACCACAATATGGGTTAAAACAAAAAACCTGCAAGCGAGAAGCTTGCAGGTTTTCTAAAGACAGCTAAGGGAGCTGGCACTGTGTGCCAAATCCAGTTCAAAGATAGGTACTGCCGTATAACAACCTACTTTTTGACGAACTCGCGGTTGTACGCCGCCGCGTAAAGCTCTTCTTCGGGTAGGCTCTTGAAGTAATCATACGTAATCTTTAGGCCCTCTTCGCGGCTCACTTTTGGCTCCCAACCCAGAATCGCCTTCGCCTTCGTGATGTCGGGCTGACGTTGTTTCGGGTCATCGACGGGCAGGGGTTTCAGAATCAACTTCTGCGACGTGCCCGTGAGCTTAATGATCTCTTCGCCAAACTGCTTGATCGTGATTTCCACCGGGTTACCAATGTTCACGGGTTGCGCGTAATCACTCAGGAGCAGGCGGTAAATGCCTTCCACGAGGTCATCGACGTAGCAAAACGAGCGTGTTTGTGAGCCGTCGCCAAAGACGGTGAGGTCTTCGCCACGCAGGGCCTGCCCAATGAACGCGGGCAACACCCGACCATCGTTGAGGCGCATCCGGGGTCCATAGGTATTGAAGATGCGGACAATGCGCGTCTCCAGGCCGTGGTAGGTGTGGTAGGCCATCGTGATGGCTTCCTGAAACCGTTTGGCTTCGTCATACACCCCGCGCGGACCCACCGGATTCACGTTGCCCCAATATTCTTCGGGCTGTGGGTGTACACTTGGATCACCGTACACCTCTGAGGTAGAGGCGATCAATACCCGCGCATTTTTCACCCGCGCCAGGCCCAGGCAATTGTGAATACCCAACGAACCCACTTTCAGGGTCTGAATCGGAATTTTCAGGTAATCGATTGGGCTGGCTGGCGAAGCGAAGTGCAGGATATAATCCAGTTCGCCCGGCACGTGGATGAACTTGGAAACGTCGTGGTGATAAAACTCGAAATTGGGCAGTTTGAACAGGTGTTCAATGTTGCGCAGGTCACCCGTGATGAGGTTATCCATCGCAATGACGTGATACCCCTCTTTGATAAACCGATCACACAAATGTGACCCAAGGAAGCCCGCGCCACCCGTGATTAAAACTCTTTTCATGGCTAATTAGGCTTATTGTTCAACAGGAGACGTAACTACCTCTCTTCCAATAGAATAATACGTATACCCCATCTCGCGCATTTGGTCCAGCTCGTAGACGTTACGACCGTCGAAAATGACTTTGTTTTTCAGCAACAGGTTCATTTTTTCAAATTCGGGCGTGCGGAACATCGGCCATTCGGTCATGATCACCAGGGCATCGGCATCGTCGAGGGCGGCGTATGACGTATGGGCGAAGTTTATTTGGTTGCCCAGAATCTGCCGCACGTTGTCCATCGCTTCGGGGTCATAGGCCGTTACTTTGGCGCCCGCCGCCAGCAGATCGCGGATATTGTCGAGGGCCGGGGCCTCCCGGATATCGTCGGTGTAGGGTTTAAACGACAGACCCCAAACGGCGATGGTCTTGCCTTTCAGGTCGTCGCCAAAATGGCTCTTGATCATGGGCATAAGCCGCTTTTTCTGAGCGTTGTTCACGTCCATTACAGATTGTAACACCTTGAAATCATAGTCGTAATCCTGCGCCGTCCGGGCCAGAGCCTGCACGTCTTTGGGGAAACAGCTACCACCGTAGCCAATGCCCGCAAACAGGAAACGCTTGCCAATGCGGCTGTCGGTACCGATACCCCTGCGGATATCGTCGACGTTAGCACCCACCTTTTCGCAGAGGTTGGCAATCTCGTTCATGAACGTGATTTTGGTTGCCAAAAACGCGTTGGCGGCGTATTTGGTCATTTCTGCCGAACGCTCGTCCATGAAAATGACGGGGTTGCCCTGCCGCACGAGGGGCGCATAGAGCCGGTTCATCACCGCCTTGGCCTTTTCTGATTTCGTGCCGATCACCACGCGGTCGGGCTTCATGAAGTCCTCCACGGCAACACCTTCGCGCAGAAATTCGGGATTCGACACCACGTCGAAATCGACTTTGGCATTTTTCACGATACCCTCGTGTACCTTCTCGGCGGTGCCAACAGGTACGGTACTTTTATCAACAATGACCGCATACTGTTCCATAATGGGGCCGAGGTCATTGGCCACGCCGAGGATGTATTTCAGGTCGGCAGAACCGTCTTCGCCGGGGGGGGTTGGCAGGGCCAGGAAGATGACTTCGGCACCTTTGATACCCTCGGCCAGATTGGTGGTGAACTTGAGGCGACCTTCTTCTACGTTGCGGTAAAACAGCACGTCGAGGCCGGGTTCATAGATAGGAATGATGCGGTTGTTGAGTTTTTCAACCTTACGCTCGTCGATATCGACGCAGGTAACCTGGTTACCAGTTTCGGCGAAGCAGGTGCCGGTAACCAGCCCTACATACCCCGTACCTACTACTGCAATTTTCATATAAATGAGTTATACCAAATGGACGTGCAATTGACCGGTCAGTCACCACCCGATTTGTACTTTTCGGGTATGGCCGCTGACGGGTACAAAAATAGGCGTTTTTCATATTAAGCCCGCTCTACCGGCAAAGACACTGATTAAGTGGGCCTTTGGCACCAATTTTTTTGGCACTATGCCCCGTCGAAGCACCACACATCTCCTTTATCTATGGCATTTTATCCAGATAGAACTATAAAATTCTGAACAGTGGCTGGTTGGCATTTTGCCCCGTTTATTATCTATCTCCTTCAATAACAACCCCCTTTCTATCGTCGTTATAATTGCATAGATTACCAACACTTCATCAGCAAAAGCCCCAAACGGCCCCGAATTAATGACTACTGAAATTGTAGAAAACCAAGTCCACGCCCATTCACCGACCGACGCCCCCGCCATGACTCAACTCATTGCCGACTCCGTCCGCGACTTTGCCGCCCGCGCCATTGCGCCCCACGTCCGTGAGTGGGACGAAGCACAGCATTTCCCCGCCGACGTATTTCACCAACTGGGCGAATTGGGCGTGATGGGTATGCTCGTGCCTGAAACCTACGGCGGTTCGGGCCTTGGCTATCATGAGTACGTAGCCGCCATTGTCGAACTGTCGAAAGTAGATGGGGCAATCGGCCTGTCGATGGCCGCACATAATTCGCTGTGTACCAACCATATCCTGATGTTTGGCACAGAGCAACAAAAGCAGCACTACCTGCCCAAACTGGCTTCGGGCGAACACCTCGGCGCGTGGGGCCTCACCGAGCCTAACACCGGCTCAGACGCGGGCAATATGCGCACCCGCGCCGTGCAACAAGCAGACGGCAACTGGCTGCTGAACGGAGCCAAAAACTTTATCACCCACGGCATTTCGGGCAACGTGGCCGTGGTGATTGCCCGTACCGGTGAGCCCAACACACCCCGCAATGCTACGGCGTTTGTGGTGGAACGGGGCACCAACGGTTTCCGGGGTGGCAAGAAAGAAGACAAACTCGGTATGCGGGCCTCCGAAACCGCCGAGATGATTTTCGAGGATTGTGTTATCCCCGATTTGCAACGGCTGGGTAACGTGGGCGAAGGCTTTGTGCAGTCGTTGAAGGTGCTCGACGGCGGGCGTATTTCTATTGCAGCTTTAAGCCTGGGTATTGCGATGGGCGCTTATGAAGCTGCGTTGGCCTACGCCAAAGAGCGGCAGCAGTTCGGTCAGTCGATCATGAATTTCCAGGGAATTTCGTTCAAGCTAGCCGACATGGCCACCGAAATTGAGGCAGCCCGATTGCTGATCGAGCATGCATCGGAACTAAAAAACAACCATCAGCCCGTGACGAAGGCGTCGGCAATGGCCAAATTATTCGCCTCGGAAGTATCGGTGCGGGTGGCTAATGATGCCATTCAGGTGCTGGGCGGCTACGGGTATTTGAAAGATTTCCCGGTCGAGAAATTCTACCGCGACGCCAAGCTCTGCACCATCGGCGAGGGCACGAGCGAAATTCAGCGGCTGGTGATCGCCCGACAGTTGATGTAAAATAATTTCTGGGGTGTTGGCGATTATAATACAAGTAAAATATATACTTGCGCTATATATCATATCTGTATTATAATCCAACGACCCATGATCCGCCTCAGCCATGTTCAAACGCAGCGCCTTTTTGCGTTGCATGAGTACATCCACGACCACTTTACTAAGGCCGACTGGCTGAAAGTGGCCTACCTCACCAACAGCCTCGACGTGGTGGAAGACCATCCGCGTTTGCTCCGCAGCCTCGATTTCGACGATGAGGATTACGAGGGAAACTGCCTGCACGTACTCTCGAAACTGACCGACGGCAACGAGCAACGGCTGGCCATTGTTGAGCAGTTTGTGGCCGAAAAAAAGGCGAAAACAGCCAACGCTGAGCCAGTAGCCAGTTTTGTGTCGACTAAACGGCGTAGTGAGCCAGAACGCGTCATCCGGTTTGCGCCCAACGTTTTTCAGATTCCCGACAAGCCCGTAGATGCCAACGTACTGTCGGTGATGATGCCATTCGATGTCCGGTTTGCGAGTACGTATACGGCCATCCGTTCAGTGTGCGCCCGGCTGGGCATTCTTTGCAAACGCGCCGACGACATTTGGGATAATAGCATTCTGATGCAGGACGTATTCGACCTGATCTTTACGAGCCGCGCCGTCATCACCGATTTCACGGGTCGCAATCCGAACGTGTTCTACGAAACTGGCGTGGCCCACACGTTGGGCAAACTGGTGGTTCCCATTACCCAATCGGTAGACGATATTCCGTTCGATCTCCGGCACCACCGCGCCCTCACCTACCAACCCACGCCGACGGGATTACAAAAACTGGAACTCGATCTGGAGCGGAAACTGGCGACGGTATTAAAAAAATGAGTTTTCAGTACTCTTGCACGAAAACATTGTCTATTGCCGTTATAGACTTATCACCAAGTTGCTATTGTTTTGCTTAAACGTGTTGGATTATCTCTTTTGATGGCCGTCGCCCGCCCTGCCGCAGCCGCCATTACCAAGCTTTCTCATGCACCGCTGGTGCCCAAAAGCGACGCTCGAAAACAGCCATTACGCCTTACCAGTGCTGCTTTAGTGCCGTTAGGCCGTACCCTGACCGACGTTGAATTACCCCTGTTGAACGTTGATTTTTGCGGCGAATCCATGCCACTCGGACAGGCCGATGTATTAAGCCGATGGCGGCATGTGTTTACGCTGTTTCGGCCACACTCGGCCAGCATCGGTGATCTGCGCCAACGAGCCGACGCGTTTTTTCCGCTCATCGACTCCACGCTGGCGGCTTACGATATTCCTGCCGATTTCAAATACATTCCGCTGGCCGAAAGCGGGGTGAAGGCCAAAGCCGTTTCGCCAAAGGGGGCGGGGGGCTACTGGCAACTGATGCCCGGCACCGCCCGCGATCTGGGCCTGAAAGTGGGCGGCAAACGCGACGAACGCTTCAATACCCAGAAAGCCACCGTGGCCGCCTGCCAATACCTGCGGCGACTATACGACATTTTCGGGTCGTGGTCATTGGTGGCGGCGGCGTATAATGTGGGACCGGGCTACGTAAAAAAGCAGTTAGCCAGAAAAGCCAACTGCGATTATTACCAGATGAAACTGCCCCGCGAAACGCGTTATTACCTCTTCCGGGTGCTGCTCTACAAAGAACTCCTCTCCCGCCCTGATGATTATTCCAGCTTTTTCGCGCCTGCGCCGCTGACGGCGTTTAGATTCAGACTTGGCTCGATGCCCAACGCTGCCTGATTAAGATGCGGTATCTTTGAGGCGCTCATGACCACCGAACGCCTCAAACGATACTGCCAGCAACTGGTAGCCTTCACGCCCAACGAACTGGCAATGGTCGATACCTGTTTTCTCGCCAAACAGGTAAAAAAAGGCGGTTTATTGCTCGAAGAGGGGCATATCTGCGACTTCATCACGTTTATTGATCAGGGTATTATCCGTCATTTTCACACTAAAGAAGGCGTTGAAAAAACCTGCGATCTGTCGTTTCCAGATACGTTTATCACTGAGTTTACCAGTTTCACAAAGGGTGTTCCGAGCCGCTATGCGTTTCAGGCATTGAATGATTGTGATGTACTCTTTGTCAAAAAAGCGGACCTTCTAAACCTATACGAGCAGTGCCCAAAATATGAAACCATTGGTCGGCTGGTGGCCGAATCTGTGGCGCAACGGGCTACCGAAATCGCTATGTCGCTGTCGTCAGAGAAACCCGAAGAGCGGTATAAGAAGCTGATGCTAAAGCACCCCGATCTGTTTCAGCAGGTGCAGCAAAAATATATCGCCAACTTTCTGGGAATCAGCCCCGAAAGCCTGAGCCGGATCAGAAAAAGGGTAGCCACCCAGGAGCGATCTTAACAATAGTCAACGAGTGGCAGAGGTGACAGGGGTGAATTTTGTCTCATCAATATCGATATAAAATGAGACACGCAATCACCTGCTCAATCATCATGCTCATGATCCCAGCCGCCGCCGCAATGGCCCAACCATTGCAACTTGCCGCCGTCAGAACGTACGAACGTCAACTACTCGACGTTACCGAAATCATCGACACGACGTATCTGAAAAACAAGCTCGTTACCGTCGAATCTGAGGCCCGGCACAACCCGAATGAACTGGCCAAGGTCCGGCTAGGCATCATCTATCACGAGGTAACGTTGAATCTGGCGTTTCTGACGAAAAAGGGCTACCGAGGCTACGCCCAAAAGAGCTTCGACCTACTGACCGAACTGGCCAATGACACTCGCACAACCCCCGAAGCGATGCCGGTTATACAGGCTTATCGCGCTTCAGCTTTGGCACTGGTAGGGGCCGAAACGAAGAAAACAAGCCTGCTAGGGCAATCTTTTGCGCTCTTTAGCGAAGCCGTCTCGACATACGCGGCGGTGTCGGCGGCACCAGAATTTTTGCGGGGCAGCGTAGCCGAAAACTTACCATGGTTCTTCTTCGGAAAACGCAAAGCCGCTAGCCACGACTTCGAATCGATTATTGACAAGCAGCGCCAGCATCCCGATTATGCCGATGCCAAAATCATGAGCTTCACGTACTGGGCGTGGGCCAATCAGCATCAGGCCAAAAAGCGCCGACAGCAGGCATTAACTTACCTCGATCAGTCCATTGCCTTGGACCCAAATTACCAGTCGGGCCGCAAACGCGCGGAAGCGTTGGAGGCAAAATGGCGGGAATAAACTAAGGGGATTAAAGAGTGAAGGCGAAAGATGTCAGACTGGTTTACTTGGTCTAGCCTCTTTCGTCCTTACTCTTTAATCCCCTTGATCGTAGTATAAAACTACTGCCTCAGCCGTACGGGCAACCCTTCGAGTTGGGCGTAACTCAGTTTCCATGTATCGTCGGCGGCTTTTTTCCAGAGCAGCGTGAAGTTGCCTTCGCCAATGCCACGCGGTTCGCCGGGGGCTTCAGGGAGTACATCAACCGAATACGTACCCGCTTCGTAGGCCATTTTTTCGTCGGCACCCGTACTTAACGAGCTCGTTTTCAGATTGGTAATGGTCGGCACGGTGGCGCGAACCCATTTTTCGGCCACTTCTGCTTTACCGGTGAAGCGGCTTTCGCCCTGCGAGAACTGGACGTTATCGTCGAGCATAGCGACGACCTTATCGGTTTCTTTGTTGTTCCAGGCCTGAATAAACTGCTGGTCCATTGCAGCCACGTCGGCTTTCTCACTCGATTTACAAGACGAAGAGAACAGGGCCACAAGGGCCAAAAAGGGCATGATCGTTTTCATAGTGCGTGAGTGTTTAAGTGAAAATAAAGAAATGCTAAGGAGCAAGAATTATGCAATAAATTCTTGCTCCTTATTTTTTTAACTGTATACCAGTGAGGACGTTACCAGCTTTTACGGCGATATTCTGAGTTAGGATAGGCCGAGTTGGGATCACCATATGATGTGTTCAGCAGGTAGCCGTTTTTGGTCAAAACGGGCGTGGCGGGCACTTCGGCTTCGGCCACAGTTGATGCCACAAGAGCATGGCGCGTAGCAACGGCAGCTACTGGTGTGGCTACATGGTGCGCAACCCGGTGTGAGCGGCTTTCGGTATGGTAGGCAGGAGCAGTGCGGGCAGCATATTCGCGTTGTTCAGCCGCCTGAGCAGCGGCAGCAGCCCGTTTGTGGCGGTTGTCGATTACTTTACCCACGCCATAACCAGCCGCGGCCCCGACGGCCATACCGATGCCAGCTCCCTTCAGCCGGTTATTTTTACCAAGTACGGCACCAACAACACCACCAGCACCAGCCCCGATGGCTACGCCTTTGGCTTCGGGGTTCCATTTGCGCTTGAGGATAGGTTGGTTTTCCTGGGCATGGGCGAATGAATTAAGAAAAAAGGCCGCGAACAGGGCTAAAGTGATCAAACGTTGATTCGTTTTCATGGTGAACGTTGGTTTATAAGCGTGTCAAAAACCTTGTACTACAGGTTCGACAGCCAGCCGGGCAAAGGGTTTAACCCACACCCGGTTATGCCTATAATCAACATAGTGTAATCACCGATTGTTTGCTTAGGCTTGTTTACAGCCCGAGGGGATGTATTCCGCTACCCTGCATTGGCTGTTAGCCAAATTACGGTCTGATTCCGGTGTACAGGCGCGTCTCCGTCAGCTTTGCTTCTTCCACCACATCTTTATTATGGGCGCAGACAAATAGCCCTACCATCAAATCGGCGGGGAAATCGAAATCAGGAATCTCGACCGTCCAAAACGGGTTGCCTAGTTTCGCCACCGACACGAAGTAGCTGCGTCCCCGCCGTTCCAATTGCAGGATATCGGGGTGCAGAATGGGCGTTTTTATTTCCTCAATGTTCGTATTATTCTTTTTACGGTACTGAAACGCCGTCAGCCCGTCGCCATGTACGGTTAGCGTAACCATGGCTGCGCTGGTATCCAGTCCAGTGCGCACCATCCAGCCTGTTTTGCGGTGCGGGTCGGTACCTTTGCCAACCAACGCAGGCTGGGTAGTGACAATAAAATCGCCGGTAATCGTCCGCCAGGCATAGTGCATCTCATCTTTTTTGAACCAGAGATTCTCACCCGATCCGTTAATAGTGTACGTACGGGTGGCGGCGTTATAGCTGGCATTTCCCTTGTGGCGCACGTTACCAATGTCGGCATGGTTCTCAAAAGCACCCACGGCTGTCTGAGCATAGATGGGCAGAACCGCACAAATAGTTAACAAGCTTATTATCAGCGATTTCATACAAAGTCAAGAGTTAACCAGCAAGCTTTTTCTTTCTACTCCGAGGTTTATTCATAGATATCTTTTCTATGTCCAAGTGCAATGACTTCAACAACCAGCACAGAATCCTGAACATCATACAAAACTCTGTAGTCACCCTTACGAATTCGATAACCAGGCCGACCTTTCAGTTTCTTGCAGCCATCAGGACGTGGGTCGCTTGCCAATAATTCAATAGCCGACAACAACGTGTCTGCTGTTAAGGTAGGCAGTTTATCTAACTGCTTTTGAGCCGTGCGCGTCAGAACAACAGTATAGTCAGCCATTGGGGTGCTGCCGCTGTTTCTTGTAATCAGCCAGCGAAATGGTCGGTTCGTTGCGCGCTTTTACCTCATCATAGAGCCTGATGTCGTTCAACTCATCAAGCTCATCAAGCATTTTCTGCCATTGCAGGATGGGTAGTACCACCGAAACGCGCTGACCCTGCTCGTCGGTAATGTATTGAGGGTGAAAGGGTTGGTTCATAAAAATTCTTATTTTATAGTCGGCTATCTACTCCAGCATTTTCAGTAATTCGTTCAGTTTCAGCAACGCTTCGATGGGCGTGAGGCGGTTCACGTCGATAACGCGGAGTTTGTCTTTGATGGCCTCCGATTTGGGGTCGCCCGCTTCGATGATGCGGAGCGCCAGTTCCCGTTCGTTGCCGGGGCCTGCCTCGCGGATGGCTTCTTTGTTGCCTTCGCGTTGGTGCGATGCCTCCAGTTGAGTCAGGATGTGGGCAGCGCGTTTGACCACGCTGCCGGGCATACCCGCCATTTGGGCCACGTGAATCCCGAACGAGTGTTCCGAACCGCCTTCTTTCAGTTTCCGCAGAAAGATCACTTTGTTGCCCAGTTCTTTCACCGCCACGTTGTAATTCCTGATTCGGGGCAGTTCGGCGGCGAGGTCATTCAGTTCGTGGTAGTGGGTGGCAAAGAGGGTTTTGGGGCGGCAGTCGGTGTTGTGCATGTATTCGGCAATGGCCCAAGCAATAGACACGCCGTCATACGTACTCGTGCCGCGCCCAATCTCGTCCATCAGCACCAGACTCCGTTCGCTGAGGTTGTTGAGGATCGAGGCCGTCTCGGTCATCTCGACCATAAACGTGCTCTCGCCCCGCGACAGGTTATCGGAGGCACCCACCCGCGTGAAAATCTTGTCGACCAGCCCAATGTCCGCCGACGATGCCGGCACGAAGCTGCCCGCCTGCGCCATCAGCACGATGAGGGCCACCTGCCGCAACAGGGCCGATTTACCCGCCATGTTCGGACCGGTGATCACGATAATCTGCTGCGTTTCGTCGTCCAGATGCACGTCGTTGGGTACATACTGTTCGCCGGGGGGTAGCTGCTGTTCAATGACTGGGTGGCGTCCGTCCTTGATCGTCAGGGCTTTAGAGTCGTTGATATTGGGCCGGACGTATTTATGGCGCACGGCCACTTTGGCAAACGAGGCAAGCACGTCGAGCACCGAAATGACGCGGGCATTCTGCTGAATAGCGGCGACATATTCGCCCGTGGCGGCAACGAGTTCGCCAAACATCCGCGATTCGATGGCGAAAATCTGGTCTTCGGCGTTCAGGATTTTCTCTTCGTACTCCTTCAGTTCGGGCGTGATGTAGCGTTCGGCGTTCACCAGCGTCTGCTTCCTGATCCAGTCGTCGGGCACGCGGCTTTTGTGGGCGTTGGTCACTTCCAGATAATAGCCAAAGACTTTATTGTAGGCAATCTTGAGCGAACTTATACCCGTCCGCTGCACCTCGCGGTCCTGCAATTTCAGTAGGTATTCTTTGCCCGAATAGGCCAGTTTGTGCAGTTCGTCCAGCTCCGCGTCGATGCCCGTGCGGATCATGTTGCCCTGATTACTCAGCACCGGCGGCTCATCGCGCAGTTCGGCCTCAATCCGGTCAAGGAGGAACGAAAGCGGGTTAAGTTGATCAGCGTATTTTTTAACAGCCCCCCAACCCGGACGCGGGACCGCCCCGAAGGGGGAGTCAGCAAATGGCTCCCCCTTC
>JBBRMP010000089.1:0-22222 GCA_038230755.1 Cytophagales bacterium
CCGGTAAGCAGCTCTTGTTCAACGGCTTCGGGTTTATCTTCCCAGATTAAGCCATATTTCTTTTTGGCGGTAAGCTGTTCGCGCAGAAACGCTTTTTCAATATCGGAGAGGTCGGGGTTGGCGTTGAGTTTGGCCAATAGGGCACTGGTATCAGGAACGATCATGGCAAGGCGTAAACAGGCTGAATGATTTCAGGGCTGTGAAAATACGAAACAGGTTACTGTACACGCCGCTACGGTTAATAAAAAGGCGAGTTTCCCAAGCAGATAGGGGAATTTCCCCGTAGCGGGTGGCGGGCGGGTTTGTAGTTTTGGCACATCGTTTACAAAGTCTCCCATCTCTGCCATGCGCGTTGGTTCACTTTTTATACTGCTGTTAGGGGTCATTTCTGCCAATGCTCAGGACAAACCTTTACCGGCCCGTAACCCAGGCTCGCAGTACGTCGAGATGGATTTGCTTCATGGACGAATCAAAGATGATGCGTTGGTGCCGTACAACGTGCGTCCGTTGTTTAGGGCCATCCTGCCCGAAAAGCTGGATGGCACATTGGGTCTGCAATCAATCGATTCGCTAAGCCTGTTTTATTTGGAAGGGCCCTGCCCCGTCGGGCTCAATGGCAGCACGAGTAAAACCCTAGAAGACAGTAAAGGAAATTCCCGTCTTGTGTCGTTTACTCCTGTCACGACTGCAAACTGGTATCGACCTAACAAAACCTTGTTTGGGCAGAACGATGAAATTATGTTTCCCTGGTTTATAAAACCCGGCCAGTACCTGCAATCCAACAAACTCTATTGCCTGTTGGTAAGGCGTTTTTCTGACCCAAAGAAGGAGGATATGTATCAGCAAACGGTTGCCCTGCGCACGGCATCTAAATTCGGCGATTATGTCAAGCTCGATTTCGGGCTTGGTTATGCCTACCGGCCCAATGTTAGTACGCTATTTGCGTCAATTGCCATTCACGGCTATACCATCGCTATTAACGACGACACAGATCTGGCCGAAACATTTGGGTTTTGGCGTCAGATTCGGTTTCGCACCAGCCTGTATGTTGGCATTGCTCCCGTAACCCTTTCGGCGGGCACAGAACAGGACATAAGGCCACTCACCAGCGTGGGCAATTTGGTTGCTGGCATAGGTTTCAGGGGGCCTTTTTACTGGCCAAATGGCAAGCCTGCCAGCACCCGTATCCGGGGCAAGTTTGTGTTACAGGCCATGCGGTTGAATGCCGGACTGTTCTTTTTTTCACAGGCGTCGGCCAATCAGGCTATCGTTGGCAATCGGACTAAAATAACACCCTACGTGGGTCTAACTTATGATTTAAGCTTAACCTCATTGCTGGGCCCCATTGCTAAACTATTTGGAGGAGGATAACCATGAAAAAAATCATTGCCTGTAGTTTGGCACTCTTATGGAATGCTGGCTGTACTGAACCAGAAAAGGTGGATAATGTTGCACTGGCCGATAAGCTTTTACTCACAACGAAGCCCATTAAAAGTCAGATAAAGGCCGATGGCAAAGACACGGCCTACCTACTGGCGCGTCTGCCTCATGATGCCGGGGTAGTCGACGTCACTTTTACGACTACTGGCGGCACGTTTGTTTTCTCAGGTGGGTCTGAGATTAAGGACTACGCCGACTCCAGTGATGGCACCTACCGTTACGCAACAGCCCTACTCAAAGCCGATACGATACCCAAGCAGGTGTATGTCACGGCTGAGATTGCCAGCGTCAGAAACCGTATTTCCCTCACGTTTACCAAATGAAACCCATGAAACACAACCAGGACGACGCGCTGAAACGGGCGCTGGACACACTAAAGAAAATGGCTAGCCAAAATCAACCACTCGAAGCCGCCCCCCACGCTAAAACAGTAGGATGCTGTGTTCTAAAAAGCCCACAAGGCAGCAAAGGGCAGCAAGATGGCGTCACTGAAAACGAGTGCATTAACGCGGCTACGGCTAATGGTATGGGGCACTCATGGAAACCGGGATCTTGTCAATAGATCACATGATAGAAAGTAGATCCAATCAGCATAGAGACCATATGTCGCCTAGATCACACCGCTTGTTATAGCTGGGACTACCACCCAGTGCTCGCCCTAGTGACACCCCCTTTTTTCACCCCCCTGCTTGGGGTACCGGGGGTTGTTTAGGCAAGAGACAATCAGGTAAATCACCTTCGTGAATCAGGTCGATGTTTTGCACAGGCCGTTTACGCTTGTTCATATCAGGCGGCCCCGGATAGGTACAGATCAGGAAGTTTTCGACCTCATCAATCATAGCTAAAGCCTCCGCGTCAAGCTTACCAATGTAGAGTTTCGCACCGTGCCGCAGACAGCCTTCAATCCAATGCCTATAGCCAGCATTGTAGCGACCACTCCTTGTTGCTTCTTCGTACTTACGCGAACCTCCTCCAAAGAAGCTCTTATGAGCCTTCCCCCAATAAAAGGGCTCACCATCCCATTCATGCAGATATACCACGCCGGTGCTATCACAGGCTTCTTTATAATTCAGGTAACGCGTCCAGGTGATTTTCATACTGCCTGATCTGTTTTGTGGCTATCCAACTGCTAACCCACTAAAATGTATTGCAAGTTGTATTGCAACCCCAACAAAAAAGCCAGTCACGATTTAGCGTAACTGGCTGATTATCAGGGAGCCTCCTATAGGACTTGAACCTACGACCTATTCATTACGAATGAATTGCTCTACCAACTGAGCTAAGGAGGCGGGATAATGCTTTTGAGGACGCAAATATAGGGCCAAACTTTATACTGACGCAATGAGGCCGGGGCGTTTTTTCGTAAATTTGCGGCATGATTTCCATTACCAACCTTTCGTACTTCCTGGGCAGCCGTGCCCTCTACGATAACGCTTCACTGCACATCAAACCCGGCCAGAAAATTGGCCTCATCGGGCTGAATGGCGCGGGAAAATCGACCCTGCTCCGCATCATCGATGGCGAATACCAGCCCGACGGGGGCACGATCTCGAAAGCGGGCGACGTCACCATTGGCTTCCTCAACCAAGACCTGCTCTCGTACCAAACGCACGACTCCATTCTGAGCGTAGCCATGCAGGCGTTCGAGCGGCAAAATGCCCTCCAGGTGCAGATCGACGCCATTCTGCACCAGATGGAGACCGACTATACCGACGATCTGGTTGATAAGCTGGGTAAAGCGCAGGAAGAATTTGAAGCCCTCGACGGCTATTCGGTGCAGTCGAAAGCGGAAGAAATTATGGAGGGCCTGGGCTTTAGCACCGAAGATCTTCAAAAACCGCTGCAACAGTTTTCGGGTGGGTGGCGGATGCGGGTGATGCTGGCCAAATTGCTGCTGCAAAAGCCGTCGCTGCTCATGCTCGACGAACCGACCAACCACCTTGACCTGCCCTCGATTCAGTGGGTGGAAAAATACATTCAGAACTACGAAGGTGCCGTGATCGTGGTATCGCACGACCGCGAATTCCTGGATAACGTGATCGATACCACGGTGGAGGTGGCGCAGGGAAAACTGAATTATTTCCCCGGCAACTACTCGTTTTACCTGGAAGAGAAAACCCAGCGCAACGAGATTCAGAAGGGCACCTACGAGAACCAACAGGCCAAAATCCGGCAGACGGAGCGGTTTATCGAACGGTTTAAGGCCACGGCCTCGAAAGCCAAGCAGGCCCAAAGCCGGGTGAAACAACTGGCCCGGATGGAAACCGTCGATGCCGTCATTGACGAGTCGGCGCGGGTGAATTTCAAGTTCCAGTTCACTACCCAGCCGGGGCGGCACATCCTCCACCTCGATGATGTGACGAAAGCCTACGGTGCCAAACGGATTCTGACCAAAGCCGACATCCGGCTGGAACGGGGCGATAAAGTGGCGCTTATTGGGGCCAACGGACGGGGTAAGTCAACGCTGCTCCGGATCATCTCCGGCTCAGAACCCGTCAGTGAAGGCAAACGCCAACTGGGTCATAACGTGTCGTTCAGCTTCTATGCGCAGCACCAACTGGAGTCGCTGAACGTGGAAGACAACATGCTGGAAGAGCTGAAATCGGCCAACACCACCAAGTCGGAAGGCGAGTTGCGGGGCGTGTTGGGCTGTTTCCTATTTTCGGGCGACGAAGTGTTCAAGAAAATTAAGGTGCTGTCGGGCGGAGAGAAATCGCGGGTGGCCCTTGCGAAGGTGCTCCTCTCACAGGCCAACTTTTTGCTGCTCGATGAGCCGACTAACCACCTCGATATGCAGTCGGTGAATATCCTGATTCAGGCACTCGACCAGTATGAGGGCACCTACGTGGTGGTGTCGCACGACCGGTTTTTTGTCTCGCAGATTGCCAACAAAATCTGGTATATCGAAGATGAACAGATCAAGGAATACCCCGGCACGTATGATGAGTACGAAGTGTGGATGAGTGAAAAGGAGCCGACAGTAGGCAGTGGGCAGGTAGCCCCGCCAAAACCTGTTCCCGCCGCCGTGGCTCCTTCGGCCAACAGCGTACCGAAGACGGCAACGTCGGACGGGCAGCGAAAAGAATGGCAGCAGGCGTTGAAGAAAGCCACGCAGCAGGCATCGGAGGCCGAATCCCAGATTGGTACGCTGGAAGTAAAGAAGCGTAAGCTCGAAACCGAACTGGCCGATCCCGCAACATACGGCACCAACGGGGCGTTACACACCCGACAAACGGACTACACACGCCTCACCAAAGACCTCGACGCCCTTCAGCAACAATGGGAAAACGCCATGCTGGAAGCGGAAGAGTTGGAGGGGAAACTGAAATGAAAAATGTATTATGTATAATGAAAAATGGAAAACAGTCGGTCCGTCTTTGCAACCATCGTTAATCCGTTGCCTGCTCACATTTTTCATTGTTCATTGTTCGTTTTCCATTCTAGAAGCCCAACCCACCGTCGATACCATTATTGACCCGAAGTTGGCTACCGTGCTGCTCTACCCGCAGATTGGCAGTACGGTTGATAATGCGGCGCGGACGCTGAACGTGCCGATCATTAATGTCGACGATCAGGTAAATACACCCCTGGTGCTTGAATTCGACGATTTGACGGCTGTATACCGCAACTTCCGGGCGAAGGTGATTCACTGCAACGCCAACTGGAAACGGTCTGTGCTCAACGATGTGGAGTTTACCTACGAATACAACGATAACCCGATTACGGAGTATCAACTCTCCATCAGCACCAAGATTCCCTACTATCACTACCGCTACACGGTGCCCCGCATGAAGCTGCCGGGCAACTATGTGCTGGTGGTGTATAACGAACAGAACCGCGAACAGGTCCTGCTGACGAGGCGGTTTCGGCTCTATACGCAGAAGATTGGCATTGCGGCGGGGGTACGTTTCTCGACCGATATCAGTCGGCAATACAATGATCAGCAGATTGAACTTTCGCTCGATTATAAAGCCTATCAGGCACAGGTAACGTCGCCGCAGGATGATTTTAAGGTGGTCATCCGCCAAAATTACCGCGACGACCGGGCCGTAACCGACCTGCATCCCACCAACGTACGGGCCTTTGATCAGGTGCTCGAATACCGCTCGCTCGACCTGCGCAATACCTTCCCCGGCGGCAACGAATACCGCTTTTTCGACACCAGGACGCTATTTTCACGGGCCAATTATGTCGAGAAAATCAGCCGCCTCGCCGACCGAAACGTGGCCTACGTGCAGGCCGGGCGACCGCGCAGCACGCAGGCCTACACCCAGTTCGATGATTTCAACGGCCTGTTTGTCATCGACCACCTCGAATCGCACAACGGGGCTATCGAGGCCGATTATGCCGAAACGATCTTTACGCTGCTGATCGACGAACTGCCCGGCGTGTCGGTCTATGCCAACGGGGCGTTCAATTTCTGGGCCTTAAACGACCGCAATCGCCTCACCTATGATGCCGCTTTGGGGGGCTACCGGGGCGCGATCTGGCTAAAACAAGGGGTGTACAATTACGACTACGCCGTCACGGGCGTGGTGCCACCCATCAGTCGGTCGGGCGTGGGACCAACCATCGGCAACGAGTCTTTGATCGAGGGTGATTTTTCGCAGACCGAAAATGACTACGAAATCTTCGTTTATCAACGTCCCCCCGCCGCCCGCGCTGACCAATTGATTGGTTATCAGCGAATTGGATACGGAAAACGAAAATAAACTAAAGACCGCAGCTATACTAACGCGTTGAATGACACCTATTTCCTGTGGTATTGATTTTGGTACGTCTAATTCAAGTATTGCCGTTTCCAGCCCGAGCAATATCAGCCTGATAGCCGTCGAAAATGGGTCCATAACAATCCCCAGTGCCATTTTCTTTCAATACACTGACAACAATGCCCTGTATGGACGCGCGGCAGTCAACGCGTTTCTGGATCGGGAACCGGGTCGTTTTATGCGGAGCCTGAAGCGGGTGTTGGGCACGTCGCTGATGAACCACGGCACGCTGGTCAATGGCACGTCGATGAATTTTACGACCATTATTTCGTCTTTTCTCAAACAGCTGAAGGCCAAGGCCGACGCGGCAGCGGACCAGGAAATTGACCGTGTGGTGATGGGCCGACCAGTCCATTTCGTAGACAATGATCCCGCCGCCGACGCCCGCGCCGAGGCCGAATTGCGTGTGATTGCCCAACGGACGGGATTTAAACACATCGAGTTTCAGTTTGAGCCCATCGCGGCGGCGTTTGCCCACGAAACTCGCCTGACGGGCGACAAACTGGCCATTGTGGCTGACCTGGGCGGCGGTACGTCTGATTTCACGGTGATCCGGCTCTCGAACCAGTCCGTACACAAACCCGACCGATCATCGGATATTCTGGCGAATACGGGGGTTCGGATTGGGGGTAATGATTTCGACAAAGACCTGAGCCTCGACGTGATTATGCCTGAACTGGGTTACCGGAGCACCTACGGCGAAAAGAACCTGACCGTGCCCCTGAAACCGTATCATGATCTGGCCGAGTGGAGCAAGGTAAACTTCCTCTACACGCCCAAACTTATCATGCAGACCCGCCAGTTGCTCTATCAATCGCACGATAAAAAGCGCTATGGCCGACTGGTGCAGGTGCTGGAATCCGAAACCGGCCATGCCTTGCTTTCAGGCGTGGAAGGGGCTAAAATTGCCCTCACCCATCAGGAAGCCTGTTTGGTCAACTTTGATTTCATTGAAGAAGGCTTCGTGATCCCTATCCAGCGCGGGCAATTTGAGGCCGCCATCCGGGCAGAAGTCGATGCAATTTCGGCGGCGGCGCAGCAGTGCCTGCGCGAAGCGGGCGTCACCCGCGAGGCCATTGATTTGGTGATTCTGACCGGCGGCTCAACGGAAATTCATTCCATCCAGGCTGAGTTTAGGCGCCTGTTTCCCCATGCGGCCATCGCCGACGACAATAAGCTGTCCAGTGTTGGCCTTGGCCTAGCTTATGACAGTCGGGCTAAATTCGGCGCGGCTATCCAGGCGAATTAGCAGCAGAAGACGGGCGAATCTACGCCAGCACTGCCGTAAGCAATTGCTCCAGAATAAACCGGCCGTCGGTATTGCCAAGGGCGGGGTCGGCGGCGCGTTCGGGATGGGGCATCATACCAAACACGTTGCGGCGATCGTTGCAGACACCCGCAATGTTGCCGAGGCTACCGTTGGGGTTGGCCTCATCGGTGATGTTACCGGCCTCATCGCAGTAGCGAAACAGCACCTGATCGTTGTCGTTCAGGCGGGCAAGTGTGTCATTATCCGTAAAATAGCAGCCGTCGCCGTGAGCAATGGGAATCTTGTAGGCCCGGTTGTGGTCGAGGCCCGCCGTGGGCAGCGCACTAGTCGATTCGGGCTTCAGGTAGATGTTTTTACAAACGTATTTTTGGCTCGTGTTCCGTAGCAACACACCCGGCACCAAGTGCGCTTCGGCCAAAATCTGGAAGCCGTTACAGATACCCATCAGGTAGCCACCCCGGTTGGCGTGGGTAATGACTTCGGTCATGATGGGCGAAAAACGGGCCACGGCTCCCGTGCGGAGGTAGTCACCGTAGGAGAACCCACCGGGTAGGATGATGAGATTGCAACCCTGCAAATCGTGGTCTTTGTGCCAGAGTTTCACTACAGGTACGGCAAACGACTCAACTGCATCAACCGCGTCCTGATCGCAGTTGGAACCGGGGAAAACAACAACACCAACTTTCATAAGGCAAAGATAAGGGTTCTACCCTACCGGCACTACCTGTGTGCCACCCACCACGGGGGCTTTGCCCGGTTCAAACGTTACGTCGATGCGGCCCAGATTGATGCCCGCAAAACCTACCTGATTGATCAGCATGGGCTTTCCGTTGGCGTTATTGACGGTCACGGGGGCATCCAGAAACGTGTGGGTATGCCCGCCGATGATGAGGTCAATGTCCTGACTATTAGCTCCTAACACCATGTCTGAAACGGTTACCTCCTGGTATTTATAACCCAAATGTGATAGGCAAACCACGTAGTCGCACTTCTCCTGTTGCCGCAACCGGCGGGCCACGTCCGTGCTGATTTCGATAGGGTCGAGGTAGCGGGTTTCTTTATACAGGTTGTCGGGTATCAATCCCTTGGGTTGAATGCCCAAGCCAAACACACCCACCCGGATGCCGTCTTTTTTGAACACCTGCCAGGGCTTTGTCCGGCCATCCATCAGGGTGTTTTTGAAGTCATAGTTGGCCATCAGAAACGGGAAACTGGCCTTACCAAACTGGTCACGCATATTGTCGATTCCTCCGTCGAAATCGTGGTTGCCAATGGTGCCTGCGTCGTAGCCGAGGCGGTTCATAGCCAGAATTTCGGGTTCTCCTTTGTAAAGGTTGAAATAGGGCGTTCCCTGAAAAATATCCCCAGCGTCGAACAGGAGCACGTTTTTCTGTTCCTTCCGAATCTGCTGCAGTAGGGTCATGCGGCGGGTAATACCCCCACGCCCGGCGTTGCGACTGCCGTCCATCGGAAATGGATCGAGGCGGCTGTGCACGTCATTGGTGTGCAGGATGGTGATCTGGGCAGGCGTTGGTGCGGCCAGCAGATTGGGTAGCGGCAGGGTGCCTACCACGGCTGCCGCGCCGATGTGCTTGAGAAACTGGCGTCTATTCGAGTGTAATACGTCCATCAGCTTGGGGCGTTAGGGGTTTGCCTACTTTGCCCTGTTCACGGAAATAGTCGATGAGGGCATCGCGGATGAGGTAGTTGACATTATCGCGTTGGGCAACGGTTTTCAGGAAATCGGCCCCGCCGCCGCCGTTGGCCACATAATCACTCATGGCCACGGTGTAAGTCTGGTCGGGAGCAATAGCGCGACCGTTAGTGAGTGTGGCCGCAGTGACGGTCTTCTCGTGGATTTTCACCCGTACGCCACCCACCACCAGGGCATTGTCGTTGGCCGCGAAGTGGTTCAGAAACTGCATCAGTTGAGTGCCCGTTAGTGTGAGTACAACGAGCTGATTATCAAAGGGCATCACCTCAAATAAATTGCCGGTAGTGACCGCCCCGGCTGGCAGGCCGCTACGAATGCCGCCGTAGTTGAGGTGTGATACGTCGATGGCTTTGCCGTATTTTTTGCCCGCCTGCACCAGCAGCGCATCGGCCAATAAATCGTCGAGGGGTGATTCTGGGGCACTTTTCTCGAGGCGTTCGCCCATCGTGACCAGCGGTGCGTTCATCGTAGCGTCGAGGCGTTGCTTGTAGGGAGCCAGCCACCGCAGCATACTACTATCGGCAGGTACGTCGGCATCGATTGCCAGACGACTGCTTTGTTGCTTCGCTACATGAAAGCTTCTTTGGCAGGAAGCAGCCGCAAGCAGACAGGCGAAGAGAACGAGTTTTTTCATGGGAACAGCGCATGGCCAACGGCCTACTGATTGGGTAATGTTACCGTTTCCCACCAATAGCGGCGGATGGTTTCGAAGTAGGTGAGCCACTCGGCCTGGCCAATGGGTTTTGAAATAAATGAACTGGCTCCAAGCTGGTAGGCCTGCGCAATGTCATCTTCTTCACGCGACACACTCAGCACCACCACGGGCGGACGCATCGTGGCGGGCATCTGTTTCACATGCCGCAGAAACTGCCACCCATGTTCGGCTTTGGGCAAATATAAATCCAGCAAGACCAGCTTGGGGGGCGTCAGATTATTGTTGACACAACTAGTCAGATAAGCCATTGCCTGATCGGCAGAATCGGTAAAAACAGGCGTCGTATTGGTCAGGCTACGCTGAATGACATAGCGAAGCAGCACCTGGTGGTCGGGGTTATCTTCAACCACCAATACAGTCTGCGAGCGGGCGGGGATGTTCACGTAGGCGTGTAGAGTCTTAAGCACAATAGCTGCTTATTTTGCGTGTAGCACGTCAACACAAGCCAGCCTCTCTAGCAAATATAAGACCTGTGCATTGGCTTCAAGTATGAAATTTGTTTAATGTCTAGCAGTTAGTAACACGATAAATCGCGTAAGCGTGGTGCTTAACTACCAGAAATTCTTTATATTGAGTAGTTTTCCTCACCTCTCTGTAGGTCAGGTTTGGCAAACTCACCACCTACCGTATCATGCCCGATCTCTCTGCCAAAATGCCAAAAGGAGTATCCACAACTGGTATACAACTGGCTCAACTTGCTACTTTTCTATTCAGCCGTCGTGAGGCCATCCTCACCAACTGGCGAACAACCTGCGAAAATGATGTTAACCTGACCATTATAGCAGGCCTCACCCGTGAAGAATTTACGGATCAGGTACCCATGCTGCTGACTGTATTTGAGAAAAGGATACGTCAGGAAAGCGATGGTGTACTGCCCCATCAGATTGCCCGCGAACATGGTCGGCACCGCTGGCATAAGGGCTATGCCCTGCACGAGTTGTTGCTCGAACTGTCGCACTTGCACGAAACGTTACTGGGTGAGTTGCGTATGTTTTGGGGGCAATATGCCGAAACTGGCCTCGATGTGCTGCTGATGGCGCACCGCTTGATAGGCACACTCATCCACGAAGCCATTGGCGGAAGCATTACCCAATATGATGAGTTTCAGAAGGCAGAGGCTACCGAACGTGCCCTAAATCTGCAACGCGCCCTCGACGATGTGAATGAACTTGTACGGCAACGTGGCGCTATGCTGCGCGTGGCCTCGCACGACCTGCGTAGTAGTTTCAGCGTGATTCAGGGGGCGGCGTCGTTGCTCGATATGCCTGATAATACAGCGCAGGAACGGACGGAAATGCTGCAAATTCTGAACCGCAATTTCCCCCGGTTGGCCACAATGCTCACCGAGCTGATGGACCTGGCGCGGCTGGAAGCGGGGCAGGAACGTATGCAGGTGAACCCCTTCGATGCCGCTGATTTGCTCCGCTCACTAATCGATTCGACGCAACCGCTGGCCCTGGAACGGTCGATTTTTCTGACGGGTGACGGTCCCGCCGCGTTGCTTGTTCTGGGCGATGCGACCAAGGTGTTTCGCATTGCCCAGAACTTGCTGACCAATGCCCTGAAAAACACCACCGATGGGCAGGTATCGGTATCGTGGTCGCGCGAGAACCAATTTCGGTGGATTCTGAGCATTCAAGACACGGGATCGGGACTGTCGTCGGCGGCGGCAAATTGGCTATCGGAACAGTTACGCCCCGTGGCTGAGTCAGCGGCTGTTTTCGACGAAAATTTGCCTTCGCACCATGCCGTACAGGTAAGCACGGATAAAACCGTTCAACCAGACGGCGAAGGAATAGGCCTTTACATTGTGAAACGCCTCTGCGAATTGCTCAACGCCAGTCTGGACGTAGAATCGCACGCCGGAGCCGGTACACTGATCCGCATACGTTTTCCGATCCAATATGCTGGTTAGCCTGCTTACCGCCGCCCCCTAACGGTATCTATCCGGCTCATGCCTGCCCGCCGGGGTGCCGAATCAAACGGGTTTGCCCGGTAACGTCGGTTCAACGTATCTACTTTTTGGAGTACCGTTGTGCTGGATGGGTGGCTGCCGACCGGAGCGGTCTGGCCATTGACTGGACCTTGTGGCCACTGCGCAACGCTTGGCGAGGGGCTGGCTGCAAGCAACAAACACGCAAGCAAGCCAGCTTTAGATAAACTATTCATGAAGGACGTTACGGTTTTCATAGGTTAATATGAGAGCAAAAATACAACGCCGTCCGGTCATCAATAAAACTTATTGACCGGACGGCGTTGTATATAAACCCGCTAGACATATAAACATGGCCAGTGAGTGACCACTCAGCACCATGCCGCGCTAATCCCGTTTAATTCGTTGTCGAATTAGGACGGCTTGTCGTCTTCGACGAATTGCGCGTTGACCGGCTGCGCGAGTTGCTGCGGTTCATACTACCTTGTCCGTTTGGCGACGTCGTGTCCATTTGGTCCGTAGTGGTGCGATCTGTGGTACGCGTCCGGTTGCCATTCTGCGTGGTTCCGTTTTGCATAGTCCGGTCAGACTGCGTCGACGAAGAACCCCTGCGCATGGTGCCATTCTGCATAGTACCATTTTGCATGGTGCCCGTTTGCGGTGTCGTACCCGTTGTGGGCTGGGTCTGGTACGTTCCTGAATTGGTCGACGTATTGGTCGAATTGTTGTAAGTACCTGTACCGGTGTTGCCGGTTGCTGGTATGGCCGTAGGTGACCCCGCTGGAGTCGACGGCGTTGAGGGTGTCGTTTGCGCCTGAGCGCCGATGGTAAGCCCCGCGATTAGCAGAGCACCAAAAATGATTACCTTTTTCATACGTTTAGCCTTAATGTCTATCGTTTTGATAGTCTAGTATTCAACGACCTCTACAAGTGGATGGTAGGTTATATTGAGGGAACGGTCTATGAACGTTAAAAATAAAGACAGGTACTTTGTATTGCATAGTACATAGTCATGTAGTATGTTTGTGTCGTTAGCGAATGGACATAAACCGCGCAGGTAATGAAAACGGCACTATTAGTCGGCATTTTATGGGCAGCAAGCCTCAGCAGCTACGGCATTGGTCGCCCTCACAATCTATTTGCCGCCCGCAAAGCTATTCTGGAACGCCGTGCGGCCACTGCTGCCAATCGGGCGGCAACGTTTCCCGAAACAAAGCCGGTGCGGGAACTGCGCGACATCAGCCGCTATTCGTATATTTTCTCGCCCCGCTTTAGCCAAATGCCCCACGTGCGTGAGTAGGCGTGTACGCGCTGGGTAGGGTTGCCGATGCTATCGACCACCGGGTTTCCCTGGTTGACCCACTCGAAAATGCTGCCATACAGGTTCTGTACGTTGGTATAGCCCGCCGCCTTTAGTTTTTCGCCTACCTTTTCGCTTCGGTATCCCACCGAACAGTAGACCACAATGGGGGTTGTTTTAGGCAAATCGGCCACGCGTTTCAGGTCAAAATCAGTGTAGCCAATCCAGCGGGCATTGGGCAGGTGGCTCACGTCAAACTCGTTTCGTTCGCGGGCGTCAAGCCGGACGGCCTGCGGCATCTGTTTCAACTCGTTGCAGGTAACCACCGGCACCGACTCCTTAATCAGCACGTCGACCATCATGCCAAAGGCTTTGTTGTTGGTGCGTTGGGCCAGCATGGGTAACGAAAAGGCCGTCAGGGCCATAAAAAGGACGATTTTCATTTGGCAAGTTTCAGGTAAAGTGTAGCATCAGGGCGTTTTCGTGGTCGAATTCGATCTCACTACGGCGTTGGCGGTGGGTAAACTGATAACCCACTTCTACCGTCGACAGGTTCGAGGGCGCGTAGCCCGCTGCCAGATTGGTGCGGTTAATTTCGAACCAATTGCCCGTACTGACCTAATAGGGTGGGGCCGCAAACAGCGTTTCGTTCCAAAGCTGTGCGTAGGCGCGAAACCCTATGCCGTACCGCAGGGCAGCCCGCGCCCGAAACCGGCTAATGTCGGGTAGGTCAGGGTTGGGGAAAATCCGGTATTCGTAACCCGCCCGCAACCGCAGCGATGATTTATGCGGCAACTCCATAGTCCATTCGGCCAGCACCGAGGGCCGCCAATCGGGAACGGGCGGACGGCGGAAGTCGGCGGCTTTGCCCAAAGCCGGGTAGGTGTAAAAATGCGAAACCGGATAAATCGTGTAGAGCTAAGCGGGTTCAGCAGGTAATGATCAGGGGCGCTTTGGCGGCGATAATATAAATCGCACAGCAAACTCCACTGCGTAGTGAGGGAATACGTTGGGGCCAGCCGGAGCCAGACAGCCGTGTGAGGATAGGTATGTGCCTGCACCGGAGCGGGTTTGATAAGTAAAAGAGAAACCATTAAAAAACGGGTAAACAGACGGATCATAGGCCTTAATTTCCAGTAAAGCTATGGTTTAACCCGTTCAAGGGCTAAATTTAGGGTTCCCGACACCTTCTATAAACCTACTGACCACCGTAAGATTGTCCGATTTTACTGACCTATGTGCGTGCTTATGCGGAAACGTATTCTTCTGCTGTGTGCTACCAGCATCCTGCTGACAGCAACCTATTTGACAAGTCTGGGCATCAACGGGCACGGTTTCTCACGAAATACGAACGAACACCCAGCGGGTTGGCGTGGGGCTTTGGTGGCGGCAACGTCCTCGAAACCAGCCACTAGGCCCGGCAACGATGGTGGCGAACGGGGCTTCCGTCGGCGGTTGCTGATGGCGTTACCCAAACCCGTCGATGTGCTGCAAATGCCCCTCGCGGGTGAACACTGGGTCGATAGTGTGTTTCAGACCATGACGCCCGACCAGAAGATCGGTCAGTTTTTCATGGTCGCCGCCTGGTCCAACCACAGCGATAGCCACCGGCAGTATATCGAAACGCTGATTCACAATAACCACATTGGCGGGGTCATTTTCTTTCAGGGCGGCCCCTATCGGCAGGCCATACTGACCAACCGCTACCAGGCCGCATCAAAAATTCCGCTGTTCATTGGCATCGACGGCGAGTGGGGGCTGGGTATGCGCCTCGACAGCACGATGGAGTTTCCAAAGCAAATGACGCTGGGGGCCATCCGCGACGATGCGTTTATCTACCGTATGGGGGCCGAAATAGGCCGTCAGTGCAGCCGGTTGGGCATTCACATCAACTTCGCCCCCGTTTCCGACATCAACAGCAACCCCCAAAACCCCGTCATTGGCAACCGCTCTTTTGGCGAAGGCAAAGAAAACGTGGCGGGCAAAGCATCGGCCTACATGCGCGGGTTGCAGGCCCAGCACATCATTGCCACGGCCAAGCATTTTCCCGGCCATGGAGACGCCAGTACCGACTCGCACCACACGCTGCCGCTCATCAGCCGGTCGAACGAGCAACTCCACGACATTGATCTGTATCCCTTCCGCCGGCTCATTGCCGACAGCCTCATGGGCGTGGTAACGGGGCATTTGCACGTACCGGGCGTAGACAACCAACTGCCGGCAATAGCCGCCACGTTGTCGGGTAAAATTGTAACGGATCTGTTGCAGAAAGAGCTGGGTTTCAGGGGAATCGTCTTCACCGACGCCCTAAATATGGGTGGTGTGAGCCGGTCGCAACGGTCGGAAGTGGTGAATCTGAAAGCCCTGGCGGCGGGTAACGATATTTTGTTGTATCCCGAAAATATCCGGGAAGCCACGCGGGTCATTCTCGAAGCCATCCAGAACGGTACGCTGTCGCAGTCGTTTATCGACGAGAAGGTAAAGAAGATTCTGCGGGCGAAATATTGGTCGGGTTTAAGCCAATATAAGCCCATTGTGCTGGCCAACCTGACGCAGGACCTGAGCAGCCCGGAGGCCAAACAGCTCAAGCGCGAACTATGCGAACAGGCCATAACCGTGGTCAGCGACGAACGTAAGCTGCTGCCGCTGAGTAGATTAGATACGGCTAAAGTAGTTTCTGTCGCCATTGGAACCATGCCGGGCAACGTGTTTCAGAAAACGCTGGCCACACTGGCACCCGTCCGCCCAATCGCCTCGCCCGAACGGCCTCAGAGCGAGGCTGACGTGGATGAACTGCTGGCTAACGTAGGTGATGCGGGCCTTGTGATTGTGAGCTTCCACGGCATGAATCAGTCGGCGTTTCGGCAGTATGGCATTAATCAGCCGTCGTTATCGCTCATCAAACGACTCAAAGAAAAAGGCAAGCTGGTGGTCGTGGCGGCGTTCGGGTCGGCCTACAGCCTGAACAAACTCACCGACGCCGACGCGCTGGTGTGTGCCTACCAGGAATTCGACGAAATGCAGCAGGCCACGGCCGAAGTGCTGTTTGGCAACCTGTTGCCGAAAGGCGCATTGCCCGTATCGACCGGCGATTTCAAGGCTGGACTGGGCCTCTCTGCCGACCCGTCGGGCCGACTTTCGCCGGGTACACCAGAGAGCGTGGGTATGCGGTCTGCCGAGTTGGCCAGGATCGATAAGATGGTTGAACTGGCCGTGCATGACCGGGTGGTGCCGGGCTGTCAGGTGCTGGTAGCCCGCAAGGGTAAGATCGTATATGACCGTAATTTTGGTGGCCTGACCTACGCGGGTAACACCGAAAAGGTGAGCGACCAAACTATGTATGACCTGGCGTCGCTGACCAAAGTGCTGGGAACACTCCAGGCGGTGATGGTGCTTTACGACCAAAAAAAGATCGATATAACCCAGAAAGCGTCGTTTTACCTGCCCGAATTGCGCGGCAGTAACAAGCAAAACATGACGTTGCAGGACCTGCTTTGGCATCAGGCGGGGCTGATCTCGTTTTACCCCACCCTCTGGGACCGCACCCGCATGTCTTCGGGTAGTTTGAATCCTGCTTATTACAGCAATCAGCCCGACAGTGCCCACACGCTACAAATAGCCCCCACGCTCTGGGCCAAACCGGCGGTGAAAGACTCGGTCTGGAAATGGGTCATCCAGTCGCCGCTGTCGCGCAAAGTAGATGCCGACGGCAAACCTTCGTTCGTATACAGCGACCTGAGTTTTTTGATGTTGCAAAAAGTTGTCGAGCGCGTAGGCAAGCAATCACTCGACAAGTTTCTGGAGCGCGAAGTGTACCAGCCGCTTGGGCTTAAATACCTGACATTTACCCCGTTACAAAAACTGACAAACCCCCACTGCGCCCCCACCGAGCAGGATACGTACTTCCGAAATCAGTTGCTGGTGGGCACCGTTCACGATCAGATGGCGGCGGTGCAGGGCGGCATTTCGGGCCACGCGGGTCTGTTTGGCAATGCCCACGATATTGCTAAAATCCTGCAAATGGACCTGCAACGGGGTGTGTACGGCGGGCAGCGCATTTTGCAGCCGCAGACACTGCCCTATTTCACGCAGACAATCAGCAACCGCAGTCACCGGTCGTTGGGGTGGGACAAACCCAACCCCGACAGTAATAGTAGTAGTTACTTGTCCCCACAGGCATCGGCCCAATCATTCGGCCACACGGGTTTCACGGGCAACATGGTGTGGGTTGACCCCGCCGAAGAGCTGGTATTCGTGTTCCTCTCGAACCGGCTTTATCCCACCGGTGGCAATAACGCCATCAATACCACCCGCCTCCGGCGTCGTATCCACGAGGTTATTTATGCCTCGCTGAAGGAAGAAAAATAGCGTCTGATCCAGACACTACTTCTGTAGGCTCCGCAGCCAGTTTTCGCAGGCGGCGGGCCACCCCGAAACCGATTCGCCGGGTTTGGTGCGCAGGGCAAAACCGTGACCACCGGTAGGGTAGAGGTGCATTTCGGCAGGTATACCATTCTTGACACAAGCCTGGTAATACAAGATGCTGTTTTCGACCGGCACAGCCTTATCATCCATGGCATGGACCAGAAACGTGCGGGGTGTTTTGGCCGAAACCTGCTTTTCGTTGGAATAAAAGTCGATCAGGGCGGGGTCTGCCTTGTCGGCACCCAGGAGTTTATCACGTGAACCGCCGTGGGCGTTGGGGCCAAACGTAATAACGGGATACATCAGAATGGCGAAGTCAGGTTTGGCCTGTCCATCAGCTTTGGGGCCTTTGTCGTAGTGGGTAGACAGTGTAGACGCCAGATGCCCGCCCGCCGAAAATCCCATAATACCAATCCGGTTGGGGTCAATACCATATTTACCGGCCTGTTGTCGGATCATGCGCATTCCCTGCATGGCGTCGGTGAGGGGCACTTCGCGCGGCAGTGTCTGCGTGCGGTCGTCGGGGAGTCGGTATTTCAATAAAAAGGCAGTGATACCCCTGTCTGTGAACCACTTAGCGATGTCAGCGCCTTCATGGCCCGATGCCAGAATGGAGTACCCACCACCAGGGCAAATCATCACGGCGGTTTTGGTAGCTAAAGCGGTTGTGGAAGTGGGCAGGTAGACCGTGAGCGTAGGCGTGGTCACGTCACTGATGCGCAGGATGCCACCCTCGGTTGTCGTTTTTTCGGTTAACGTGGCTCCCGATTTGGCCAGCGGAATAGCGCCCTCGGGCCAAAGGGGCAGAACAGGTTGGGCCATTGCGGCGGTGGTAAGCAGACAGACCGAGAGGGCCAATCCGGTGGCGAAACGAGTGTGCATAGCTGGTTATTCATTGGCAAATGACCAACGAATAAGCGACCCAACTTAAATCTCTACTTCACCGTCGGCGGTGGGTGCGCCCGTTTTGGCCCCGCCATGCAGGATGTCGATCAGTTCCTGCACCCGGTACACGGTTGAGTTGAGCCGGTTGCCCAGCATGATAATCACGTATTCGTCTTTGGGGCTGAACCAGAACATGGTGTTGTACCCTTTCCACCAGCCGGTATGGTAAATAAATTCGGGCTGATTGAGCGCGTCGAGTTGCATCCGGAAACCATAGCCGTAGTTGCGGGCACCTTTCCGCTCGAAGCTGCGCGGAATAAAGGCCTCGGCCAGGGTCTTGCGCGCGAGCAGGCAGTCACCGTTGAGGGCGCGATACCAGCGAAAAAGGTCGCTTACGGTCGAATAAACGCCTTTATCGCCCACCACGCCGTCGAAATAATCTTTCGGAATGCGGTGGTTCATCTGATACCCCGCCGTTCGGTGTTGATTGATCGAATCGTTTTTGGTGGTGGTCACATACGTATCGTGCATACCCAGGGGCAGGAAGATCGTGCGGCGCAGGTATTCGTCGAAGGGTTGCTTCGTCACCTTTTCTACAATAGCCGCCAGCACCATGTAGTTGGTATTGTTGTAGGAGAACCCCCGGCCCGGCACGTTGTATTTTTTCGGCGTTGGCGATACCGTGGCAAACCAATGCATGATGTCGGCGTTGGTGGGCAGATGCGGTTCTTTGCGGTAGTAGTTCACCTTCATACTGTCGTCGAACGAATAGACGTAGTTGGGCAGGCCGCTACGGTGACTCAGCATGTCGCGGATGGTGATGCCGTGGTAGGGAAAATCGGGGAAAAACTGCTGAATAGAGTCTGTAAAGGCCAGTTTACCCGCCTCCTGTAGTTTCAGCACCGCCACCGCCGTAAACGTTTTCGACAGCGAGGCCAGTTGAAATTTGGACTGTTCCACCAGCGAATCGCGGCAGCTTTTCTCGAAATGGGACAGGCCAAAACAGTGTTTATAGAGGACAATACCTTTTTGGGCTACCAGCACATTGCCGTTTAGCCCACCACGTACTTTCTGTTGAATGATGGCCTCGATCTGCCGGGTTTTCTCGTCGGCCCCAATCGATTTGCGGATGGTTTGCTCCTCGGTTGGCGACAGGATTTGCTCTTCGGCGCAGTTGCGAAGCTCAACAACAGAGCGGTTGGTGGTTTGGGTCGACTGCCCGCACGACAAACCAACGGCGGTACTCATAACTACGGTGGCAATAGCTGCCCAACGGCGATACAACAACAGGCTCATCGGCACGAATCCAGTCGCTCAATGCGACCACTAGTCAGGTTGAAAAGAAAGAGGCGGTTGACAGGCGCGTAGCTCATCAACGACAAAAATAGCCATCGCTCCGGTCTGTTAACGACCGGGATGCTTAAAATCGCGCTGCATTAGTGAATTTTAACCAGTAGCCTGGATCACCGACCCCGTCCCTGCGCCATCACGCGCAACGTTTGCATAATGATCCAGAGATCGAGCACCAGTGAACGGCGTTGTGGGTAAAGTAGATCGAACCGGAGACGCTGCACCATTTCTTCGACCGTGGCGGCGTAGCCAAACCGGATTTGGCCGATGGAGGTGATACCGGGCTTCACCTTGAGCAGGTCGGTGTATTCAGGAGCCACCTCGACGATTTTGTCGATAAAATATTGCCGCTCAGGCCGTGGCCCCACCACCGACATATCGCCTCTGAGGACGTTGGCAAACTGCGGAATTTCGTCGATGCGGGTTTGACGCATAAACCGACCCCAGGGCGTAATGCGATTATCGAGCAACCCCTGCGACAGCGATGGGCCTTCTTTCTCGGCATCGACGTACATACTTCTGAACTTGTAGATCATGAACGGCTTACCATGCCGACCAATCCGTTCCTGCTTATACAGCACCGGGCCGCTTGAGGTCGTCCGCGTAAGCAGCGCTACCAACATATACAACGGCGATCCCAGCAGTAATACTCCCGCCGAGAAAAGCACGTCGAACGAACGCTTCAAAAAGGTCACCCGGAAATCGTCCAGTTCTTTGGTCGACAGGTTCAGGACGGGCAAAAAATCGTGGTATTCGACCGAGGCACCTTTGGTGAGGAAGCCCCTGAAATCGACCAGCAATTTGATCTGAAAATCGAGCCGCTCCGACTGATCGACCAGTTGTTTCAGTTGAACGTTATCGATGTAAGGCAGGCAGCAGTATACGCAGTCGATTCCTTCGCGCTTCACAAACGCGGCTAGTTGGGAGTAATCACCAACTAGCTGACCGGCATTTTCGGGGGTAGACCAGTCAAAATAGCCCTGAAAGTGGAAACCCATTTCGGGGTGTACGTCATAGAAGCGGGTGATCGTCTGGGCCAGTTTACCGTAGCCTACCACCACAAACCGGCGGCTGTTATACCCTCGTGCCCGGTATTGCTGTAAAAAAAGTAACCCGCCTAACCGAAACAGGCCAGCTGTGACGAGAAAGAGCAGATAGGTGAGAAGTAGTTGGGTTCTTGAGAAGAACACTTCCTGAAAAAACATCCAGAACAGCGCAATAACGGCCATGTGCAGAGCCGTCAGCATCACCAGCTTAGTCAGCAACGGCCTGGCTTTGAACAACTGACGAGGAAAAACGTAGGGCTGAGTGAGCAGGATGATAAGCGCCCAGGCCACGTTAAAGGCAATCCAAAGCGATTGGTAGGGGGGCTGGGCAATGTCGTCGATAGTGCTGAATGCCCAGCCATACGCACCTACGAACGATGCATTGAGGCACACGAAATCGAAGAAGACGTGCAAGGGGAACAGCAATACGGAGTAACGATGCTTCATATGAAAACGGAGCCAAACAGCAACCGAAATATACACGCTTCTCACCCGTCAGGTTCCGTATCTTAGGGAACGGACGTGTGCGCTTGTGCGCAAAGTTAACAGAGGAGGCACAAAACAGGCTATGAATTTGAGTAGTCGGTTTGTAAGTAGACGCTACTTAGCCCATTGCCGACGAATGCCTACATATAAGCCAAACGAATCTGGATATAGTCCACCGCTATCATAGGCTATCCGGCTAATCAGTTCGGTACCATCAAAAAACTGGCCAACATTTCCCTGAGCATGAATAGCCGTCGACAATTGACCAAATAAGGACACTTGTGAAACCGGCGTTCGGAAGGGCGTATCATACGTACCCAGGTTACGGCTCACAGACAGCTTGGTTTGGTAGGCAAGCCCTCGTGGTAACACATGCCCCCGAAAGGGCAACGTACCGGCAGCAGCCAGGTGCCAGGTATACACGCGGTTGTTGTTGGTGTACCCGCCGAACGAGGTGTTGCCGTTGCGGTCGTAATAGGGGGTGATAAATGGCGTGCCAATGGTCAGCCGCTGGTAGGCCCAGCCGTCACGAAACTGGGCGTTGTTAAAATAATTGACCCGCCCCCGCCGCTGTGGGTCGTCGATCACAAACTCGGATCCACCCTGACTGGCCGTATTCAGAAATTCAAACAAGATGGTCCGTACCACGGCGTCCGGGTCATTGCTGCGTAGCCGGATGCCGTTCAGCCCGTCGGCAATGCTGGTGAGGTAGAACAAGGCACCCGAATCGTAGGGGTTCTGGCGGTAAATAAACAGCGAGTGCCGCCGCAGATCGATCTCCAGCCCCACATCGACTGAGCCTAAATGGTTACCAATCCGGTTGGTCAGGTCAAAATCAGTGATGCCTGGTGATGGGGTGAAGATAGACTGGCTTCCCGTACGCAGGCCC
>JBBRMP010000090.1:0-22071 GCA_038230755.1 Cytophagales bacterium
AAGTGACGGCTGTTTTGTGATGATACAGCACGAGGAATAATAATTCTTTAGGGTCACAAATACTGCTGGGCGTTCCATAGGGTTCAACAACTTGTTCTGGTAAAATAGGATCATAGTATTTGGCAAATGAGTGTGCCAAGTTCGTAAATTCGCCAATTGATAAACCTGTTGACGCTTTATAAACGCGCTCTGTTTTGGCGTTTGGGAAGATACTGATTCGAGCAGACAATGTCTTAGCAGTCATATTAATGGCGAAAGGGTACAAATATAATCGACTTGTTGATAATCAGGCTAAACAACTTTATTCTACGTTCAACGTCTTTCACAGTTGATCTAAACATACTTAGCTTTTCAAGTACGCTCAATATTTGACGACTATGTACAGATACGAGTTTGGCTGCTCGCCATTCGTCTGATGATTCGAAAGCTCTTGCTAGAATTGAGAGTTCGCCTTCACGAAACCTCACAATCCTGTCGCGATGAGGCTTAATATTCCAAGACGTATGTCCAGTACTATCAACCATTTTATAACCGCCTGCAAAGCCAAATCCGTCATGATCAAAACTGCCATTAATAGTAGCTGGATGAAACAAGTTATTAATAGACAGAAAATCTACTGCTTGCTTTGAGCCTGAATATATACTTATACCATAAGGCCTTGTATGGCTTACTTCAGCAAATAGTATCAACTCATTCCTAAATTGAAAATGATACCGTAACCGGGGATACAATACCTGGCGCAGAGGCTGCCCATTTGCATCGTCGTATATGCCTTCGGGGTGAATCAAGCCGGCAAAACCAGCCGGGGCCAGCATACCGAGGGTGTTTTCGAGTACGCATTTGTAGAGATTGGTTTGCTGCCCCACCAATAGCGGGTAATTCTGCTGCCCGTTCATGAAGTTGGCGGTGCTTTCGGCGGCCACGTACTCGCTCAGGTAGAGGTCGCTCAGGCCGGGGGCATCGGCAAAATAGCCCGCCAGTTTTTTGCGTACCTCCGGGGCCGTAACCCCCCGGATGGCTACTTCGGGGAAACGTTCGGCCACAATGTCGGCTTCTGCAAACTCCATTTTGAGCCAGGGCGGGTTGCCCACAATCACGTCGAAGCCGCCCCGTTCGCTAAACACCTCCGAGAATTCGAGAGCGTAGTGAAAAAACCGGTAGCGTCTGGTTAGTTGCTGTACCACCCGCAGGCGGCTGTTACCAAACAGGTCTTCGTCTGCCCGGTCGGTATATTCGACAATCGTTTCCTCTACCAGCGTCTGTTCGGCCTCGCGCCGGTAGGTTGTCAGCGTCGGTTGTGCAAAGTCCAGCCGCGTTTGTATTGCGGTAGGCCCAAATACGTTCAGTTGGGTTGCTTCGGTGGCTTGCCCGGTGGCGATGGTATCTCCTGCCCTAGTACGGTCGGGCGTTTTCGGGCTATCCAAATCCAGCTTCAGGAGCGTAGCCACATCGGCGTACCACTGTCTGCGGGTGGGAAGCTGGTCGGCCTGGCGCACATCCCAGAACCAGAGGGCGCACCAGTAATCCATAATGGAGCGCAGAATGAAATAGGGCGCGTTGGTGCGTTCGCGGTTGTCCGCCAGCCGTTCGCGGTCGGCGTAGTTCATCGGGAGCCACTGCTCGTCGGGCTGGTAGCCAAAGAAAGCTTCTTCCTGCCGGGTGTCGCGGGCCACCCGTCGCTGAAACCGGTCGTGCTGTTCGAGCAGTTTGTCAATCTTCTGGCAGATGCGTTGTAGCTGCTGGTACTCGTCGGCATCAATGGGTTTGTAAAAAGCCTTTTTCCAGTCGCCAAAGGCCCGCTTCCGGTCGTCGGCCTGCTGCACGGCCAGCGCATCGGTGGAGTCGACGGGTTCCCAAAGCGTTTTGATACCGCCCGATGGCACCATGTTTTTATCGGGCAGCAGAAAATGGTAAATCTCGTCGGCTTTGCGGTCAATAGCAGGTTTCGTGTTCCGCAGTTTCCAGGCCAACGGGCGGGGCACTTTCTCCCACCACTCTCGGGGTTCCCACTTTGTCCGCGTTTTGTTGGTGTAGGTCAGCTTTACGTCCTTGTAGGCATAAGCCCGCAGGCCCGCCCCCACTACCGCATTACCCGCCCCAAGCCGGTAGCCAAAAAACGGCGGGGGCATATCGCGGTGAATCACGTTGAGCCAGAGCGAGAGTTTGCCCAGCTCCACGGCGGTGGGGTTCAGGTCAACGCCATACACATGGTTGGTGGCCAGGTGCGCCTTTACTTTCTGCAACTCCTCCCGGTATCTGTCGGGCGCAATTTTCCGGTTCAGTTCGGCCTGCCGGTGTTGCAGGTAGGCTTCGGCCAGTTGGTTAATGACCTCGTTGTGGAAAGCAGCCGCGCCCATGGCCGGTTCCAGAATGTTCAGACTCAGCAGGTCGGTAGCTTTCAGGCCCCCGTGGATTCGGTCGTGGCCCACCCGTTCCAGAATCGGTTTCAGCGTATAGCGCACGGTGGCCTGCGTGAGCACCTCCGGCGTGTAGTAACTGGCCGACTGTTGCCGGTCGCGCCCGCTGAGCCGGTACAGAAACTGCCCTTTCGGGATAATGACTTCGCGGTGAGTTTCTTCCCGGAATGCCGTACCACCGGTTTCGCTGCGTTCGCGCACCACTTCGTTGTCTTTAAAATCGTCGCGTCGACGGCGGGGCACCACTTCGGCATCGGCATCTGGGGCGGTTGGATTTTTGACCAGAATATGGTCTTCTTCGGCAAAAAAGCCCCGGTAGGCCAGCAAACTCTCATACACGCTCCCCAACTGGTTGATGCCCAGATTAGCGTAGCTAATGCGGCCCCGTCTGGGTACGTTGCGCTTACCTTTTGCGCCACCTTTCGCGACATTACCCCGACGTGATAATGACAGCCGCTGAATAATTTCCTGCCAGACCACATTCCGAATCCTGACCTGACGGAGCAACGGAATCCGGTTCTCATCGAACAGGGGCGAGTCGAGCGGGCGCACCCCAAACGAGCGTTCGGCGTCGGCCGGTACGTACCCCTGCTGCAGTAGCCGGAACAATTGCCGCAGCGAATCGTCGAAGAAATACCCATTTCGGCTCGAATCGGAAGTAAGCAGCACCATTTCGAGGTCGCGCAGCCGTTCGAGCGAATAGCCTTTGGCATAGACCGGATCGTCGGTCGGCAGAATATTGAGTTTGGGCCGCGATTCGGCGTAGAACAGAAACAGCAGCCGATACACCAGCGTCAGGCATTCATCTTTGAGTTGCCGGGCATCGGCGTTACGGCGGTCCGGCGTTACGGCTTCATCCGTTTGTTGCAGGAACCAAACCGCTTCGTTGGCCAGCCCTTCCACGGCCTTCACAATACCTTCGCGCAGGTTTTTGGTCACCTCATAGGCCGAGCGGTGGCTATCTTCGTCCAACTGATCGAGCAGGAGCCGCCCAGCGGTTTGATGGCTATCCGGGGCGAGCGCATCACGACCCACCAGGCACCAGAAAAGGCTATACAGGGTGCGGTCGCGGGCCGCTTCGGCAAAGAGTTCTTCCAGATCGAACGTCAGATACGCCCCACGAAACCACTTTTCGCCTTCGAGCAGGTAGAGTACATTGCCCGCCAGCAACAGGATATAGGGCGGTCGACGGTCGGCTTCGAGCAGGAACAGGGTCGAAACGGCCTCATTGATAATACTGGGCGATAGTTTGAGGCCGTCAGGTACTTGGAACACATTATCCCACTGCGAGCGGTGGAATCGTTGTGCAGGTGCGGTCTCCTCCTCTTCGCTAGTATAGCGTTGCTCAAACAGGCCGGGCGGCTCATTGTCGCCATCCCGAATAAGCGCCTGCATTTCGAGGATCATAAGCGCTGGTCGTCCATCGGTCCGGCGCAGGGTATGGCGCACGGGCAGCACCTCCGTTTCAGAGAGGTGAAACAGCTCGGCATAATCCGGTTTTGCGCCGGGGTAGCCCAGCGCATCGAGCAACACCCTATGAAATCGGTGCGTTTCGGTAATGCGGTCTTTGGCCCGCATTGAGCCGCTGAGGTACTGATCTTTATAGGCGAAATAGCGGGCTTTTAGGCCCGCCAGTTTATCCTGAATGGGCTTCAGTGCATCGGCCTCGTAGCCCGACTTCTGAAGCACCTTGCGGGCAAACTCGTCGTCGAAGTAATTGGCGGCAAAAAACTCGCCGGTGTTCTGTATGGACTTCAGCGTAATGTTCAGTGGGTGGTGGGGAGTTGGCCGGTTTCGCGCCGGATAAAGTTGAGCAGTTGCTCCCGGTCGGGTAGTTGGGCCATGTAGGTTGACACAAACAACTCATTGCTCATGCCACTGGTAGCATATTCAACCAGGGTTGAATCTTTATCGGCACAAAGGATGATGCCCACGGGCGGATTATCGCCCTCTATCATCTCATTGGCTTTATAAGTAGTCGAGATACACGTTCATCTGGCCCGCATCGGCATGGTCGAACCGGCCAATTTTTAGGTCAATCAGTACGTGGCAACGAAGAATCCGGTGGTAAAAAACGAGGTCGATCCGGTAATGATGGTTGTTGAAACTAATTCGTTTCTGACGTGCCTCGAAACAAAACCCCCGACCCAGTTCGAGTAAAAAATCCTGTAGATGCGTGATGATAGCGGTCTCCAAGTCATTCTCGGAATATTCGGAGCGCTCTTCCAGTCCCAGAAATTCCAGCAGATAGGGATTCCGGATTAAGTCGGACAATCCCGCCGGTTTGTCTTCTTTTACCCGACCAATGACGGCGGCTTTATCGGTCGACAGACCCGTCCGCTCAGCCAGCAGCGTAGTCGTTGCCCGCGTCAGTTCGCGCACGGTCCAGTTGTTTTTCAACGCTTCCACCTCATAGAACCGACGACGGAGCGGGTCGTCTACCCGGAGCAGTTCTGCAAAGTGCGTATACGTCAGTCGATCCAACAACAAACTCATATCCAGCTTTGGGATGTCATCTTCTTTAGCCGATGATTTAGGTACTGGAATTTTTGTAAATAGCTCAAGATTAGTTAGTTGTAATTTGGCAGTCAGTGACTGCCAAATCTGCGGATAGGTTAAATAGAATTGCCGGTATTGACGCAGCGTACGATCTGCCATGCCTTTTATACCTCGTCGTTTTAATTCGACGGATAATTTTTTCAGGAGTTGCTGACCATACGTGGCCCTGTCTTCGCCATTTTGCTCAAACTCAACGATGTACAAGCCAAACAACCAGTTACGAAGAGTCATCAGCTGATCGGACTGCCGGGCCGCTTGCTGACTGAGTTGGTGGTGTAGCCCTTCGAGAGAGGCTATCAGTGTATCGAATTGCATGAAAATCGGAGGTCTATACAGGGTCTGGATTATAAAAAACGGCCAGTACACGCAAATAGGAGTCATTCTTAAGCGAACTCAGATCGCGGTAATACTGTCCCGACTGATCGAGAATGGTGGTAATCTCCCGCTCGCTTTTGTCACGCTGTACCTTTCGGAAGCCCGATGTAGAGGCATCACCGAACTGAATCTGGAGCTGCTGGGTAGCATTGGCCTGCCAGCGGTCGAGGTGTTGTTGATAGACCGCCAACTGCCCTTCCCTGCGTAGTGCTTCCTGCTGCTGTTGCTGTTGCATAAACAGTTCCTGACCAAAACCAATGGCATCGGGCAGCAGGCTTTGCAGGTGCGTTAGCTGCTCATCGGGCATAAGTTCGGTGTAGAGCCTATCCGCCAGCCGATAGCGGGTCAGAAACGATGATAGCGGTTCGGGCCGTTCGCGCAGGGCTCCATCCTCGTAGCGGAGCGTAACCACAAAAAACTCCGATAGTACCGGTTGCCCCAACTGGTTCGATACCTGCCCGTGTAGCACATACGAGGCCGATTGGGCAGGTAGCTGCCGCAACCGGGCTACTAATGCCTGTGCCTTGTCGACGCTGACCGCCAGCTTATTCATGAGGTAGCGCACCACCGGATGCTGATCGAACATGGGTTGGAATTTGGCCCATTCACCCCGCCGGTCTCTCGATTTGGCAATACTTTCCTGTACTTTCTGCCGGTTCGTTGTTAGCCGGTAATAGTCGTTTACGTCGGGTTTGGCCTGGGGTGGCAAGTCGTAGAGCAACCGGTTCAGGTCGGGCGTGTTGGTCAATTCCAGGTACGTGCTATCGACCCAAGTTGTTTCACGGTCGGCCAATTGGCCAACACTCACCAGTTGGTCGGTTAGTTCACGGTAAAAAGTGCCATCGGACACGTAAAACGTGGTGGGTTGCAGGATAGCCGGTTCCATCGTCGACACGGCACTGAGGGCGGGGGTGCTATCGTCCTCATCGGCGAACAGGCTGCTAAAATCCAGCTCCGCTTCGACAACAGCTTCCTCTATATGCTCAAACACGGCGGTGTCTTTGTTGAGCAGGGCGTTTTCAATTATTTTTTCTTCCTGTTTGGCATCGTAGAGTTTCATGACCGAGCCCACATCGCCCAACGTTCGGTACACTTCCTCTTCCTTGCGGGTCAGGTTGTCGATAATGGTCAGATCGGTTCGCAGCCCACTTTTTTGCTCCGTTGCATCGCCGGTTTTAGACCCATCCACTTCGGCCACTAAATAGTAGATGTAGGGTGGCTGGGTTTGTCCATAGCGGTCTATTCGGCCGTTGCGCTGTTCGAGCGTAATAAGCGACCAAGGAATATCGTAGTTGACCATCTGATGGCAGAAATAGTGCAGATTGACCCCTTGCGAGCCCGCATCGGAAGCCAGCAACAGCCGAATCTGGGAATCTTTCTTGCCAAAATCCTCGACCACCGCTTGTTGCTCCACGTCGGACAAACTACCACTAAACAGCGTTACCCGTGTTTCATCAATGCCAAAAAGGGCGGTGAGTCGTTTTTGCAGGTACGTGAGCGTGTCGATGCGCTCGGCAAAAATCACCGGTCGTTCGTCGGCTTGTTTGCCGCGCCAGTTCAGGCTTTTCAGCAACGTCACCAACCAGTCAAAGCGGGCATCGCGCTGGTTAACGATCAGTTGGTTTAAGTCGGCCAGCAGGTCTCGAAGATCGGCGATGGCATCGGGCTTTGGCTTCGTCGCAGTCTTTAGTTTAGCTAATCGGTTCGAAATGGTTTCCCTAGCCGCGCTTGGCGATGACAGATAGGCTTTAAAGAGCCCAATGGCAAAGAGCTTGTCGGTACGGGAGTCGTCGTGCAGAGTCTGAATTTTGAGTTGTTGCTGTTTTTCGAGGAAAGCAACTTCTTCCGGGTAAAGTTTAGTACCCAATCTGACCACTTCACGTTCCTGAAAGTTGGCCCGTACCCCGGCATCCTGAATATGATGTTTGAACCGTCGAACGTAGTAAGGTTCTACGTCGGGCTTTCCATACGTACCTGATCGCGGAATAGCTGTGGGTTCAATTAGTCGGATCAGGTTGGCAAAACTCTCGGGCTTACCATTGTGGGGCGTTGCCGAGAGTAGCACCAGCGATTCACACTGATTAGCCAGCCGCTGCGCCAGTTCGCCCCGCAGACTTCCCTGATTAGTAACCGTATGGCACTCGTCGATCACGATGATATCCCAGCGTGACCGCTCCACGAAATACCGGAAACGGGCATTGTCTTTGAGCGTATCAATTGAGATGATCGTTTTATCATAGTAGTCGAACGGGTTTTTGTTTAGGGGCAAATCGGCTCTGATTCGGGCAAGCCCGTCGGAGTCGAGCCGCACCAGTGGGATCGAGAATCGGTGCCAAAGCTCCTGCTGAAATTGGCCCAACACAGATTTAAGGGCCAGTACCATAATGCGTTGCCCGCGTCCGCGCCGGATTAGTTCGGTCAGAAGAATCCCCGCTTCGATGGTTTTACCCAGCCCCACGCCATCAGCAATCAGGATCCGGGGTCGGGGAAGCCGAAGGGCTTTAAGCGTCGGCTCTAACTGATAATCGGAGAGATTGAATGCCCCTTTGTGGGCGAGTGTAATGCGGTCGGATGTCTGGCTGGCCTGTCGAAGAGCTGTCTCCAAAAATAAACGAGTCAACCGGTAACCGCCTTCCTGGTCAGGCCGGAGTATGGTTTGAGCCGGGTCTATTTCGGCCACATCGGCATCGAGGGCCGTATCAAAACTAAACGACTGCCCGCGCACCAGTTCACTTAGCCCTTCAGCGTCGAGCAAATACTGTTGACCTGAGGCTTTAACGTTGGTAATCAGGAAGTCTTCGCCCCGGACGGTAATTCTGGAGCCAATAGAAAAGGTTGTCAATGTAGATGTAGTCGATAAATGTATATAGGTAAACTGAATCTAAGTTATGGAATTAGGCGGGAAATCAATTATAGAATTGGCCTTAACTACTCCGTAGTGTATCTGAAGGTATAGATGGGTAGGCGATTACTGTAAATCCTACGGTATTCGTCACAGTTAAATTGTGGTATACTTCGGTTGATCTATCAATGAGTTATTGACTTTGACAATGATTTCACTACTTTACTATAGTGACTCAGTGGTTGCAGAGCTTGACGTTGATTGTCATACATATGTAATCCAATAGCTTTACGAGCTCTTGGGGGCGACTTTCTGTAAAGATTTGTTACCGCTTAGGCTTTACCGGTTTCTTATTTGGGCTTTTGGATAGACTACCGTGTCAATCACAAGCATACGCTGCCAATAGCCCTGAGTTGAGGCCTTTACCAACCAGATATCGTCTAGATGCGGCTGGTAAAGGAAAGTTGGTGAAGCTTAGATGCAGCTATGTGGCTCAAAAATTATTAAAAATGGTACCAAAAAAGTTGACAGGATAAAATCGCCAGATATGTTACTCTTGTGTTACTTTGAATAGTTAAATATATGATTATCAACATTATGTGCTTGCATGGGGTGCAAGAGGTCGTGGGTTCGAATCCCGCCTTCCCGACCAAAAAAACCGCCTAAATCGAAAGATTAGGCGGTTTTTTGTTCTTAGACCGTTTTCGTTAACAGATCTATTAACAAAAAGAGCCGTTTGATGACAGCCTTTGGTCAGGTGAACTGATAATCAACACCATATACCTGCGTCAGCAACGTTTGGGGACCGTCGAGGATGTGGGCGGCGCGGGGAGCCTTAGGGCTGACGGGCGACGAGGCCGCCAGATATTCCTTCATTACTATATGCAGCGAAACGGTGGTGGTCAGTACGTCCTGAACCCCTTTCATCCGGCAAAGCATGTCGGCGGGGTCGCCCTCACGTTCACAGGCCGAGAGCGTATAGGTACGGGCCGGGTCGAGGGGTGGGCCGCCGATGCGGACGGCCTGTACGCGCTGACCCGATGGGGCGTAGGCCTTGAAATCGACTTCCATGCCTTTAAAGCGCACCACCCAGCCGCCCAGCCGTTTGGTAGCATCGTCGGCGAAGACGTTTTGCAGTTCCCGTTCCAGCCAGTCAAGTAGCTGTTTACCAGTGGCTTTACCCGTTCGTACTATCGAATCGACGGGAAGCATATCATAGAGATACCCCTCCGTAATGGCTACGCGTCCGTCGGGGCCGGGCGTGCGCGGGGGGCAAAACCGGAAACCGTTCGACAGGGCTACGTCGGGCTTTATTTTCCACATCAGGGCGTCGGTGATGAGGGTGTCGATGGTGTTTTCGACGACAAAATTTCGGTAGAGCGGTTCGGTGCTGTAGCCCAACACCCGGTCCATATCGGCTTTGTAGGGGGCTTCGAGTTGCGCAACCAGCCCCTGCACGGTGGGGTTGGCGGGATATTTTTTGGGATTTACTTCCAGCAGTTCATAACGTTCGCCCGTCACCTTGCCTTCTTTCACCGTCAAATCGAGTCGCCCTACGAAGGAGCCAAACGCGCCGGGTTCCACCACTTTAGTCCACTTGCCCTGAATGGGTTTGCGCACGCGTTCATGGGTGTCAGCCCCGAAAATATAATCGACCCCCTCGGCATCGGGGTGGTTTGACAGCGCAATTTGTTGCGATAACCCCAAATGCGACAACACAATGACCACGGCGCACTGCTCCTGATTGCGCAGCACATCGACCCAGTATTTGATACTCTCTTCGGGCTTGGTGTAAACAATACCTTTGCTATATAGCGGCGACTGCCGGATGGGCACCAGTGGGTCGGTGTAGCCCAGAAAACCAATTTTCACGCCCAGACGGTGCATAGTCTGGTAAGGCTGAAAAATTAATTCGCCCTTAACCCCGTCGCCTTTGTCGTGGTGCATATTGGTGCATACTTTGGGAGCCTGTAGGCCACCCAGCAGGTGCTGCATGGCCTTTTTGTAGTAGACCACCTCCCAGTTGCCGGGCAGAAACAGATCGTAATTCAGGGCGTTGAGCAGCGGCACAAACGCTTCGCCTTGTGTTTTCACGGCCAGCATACTGCCCTGAAACATATCGCCGGTGTCGATAAGGACCGTGTTAGTGGGGTTCTTCTGCCGGATACTGTCGATGGCTGTGGCCAGGTGGGCGTATCCTCCGGCTTTGCGGAAAGTGAGCTGGTTATTCTCCCAAAATAGCTCGTCGTGGGCGTGTAGCTGGCAGTGTACGTCGGTGGTTTGTAGCAACGTAATGGTGCCACTACCGGGGCTGGTTTGTGCTTCGTTTTTGATCGAAATTACAGGCGCAACAGGTTGACCAGCGGTCGGTAGGGCTGCCGTGGCAGAAGCACCAGCCAGCAAGCCGGTTTGTAGAAAAGCACGTCTTGATGGCATAGTGGGAGCTAGTTTAGTACCCTGCTTTGATGTATGACCAGCCGTCTTCCTGCTTCATTACCAGTTCGGCCAGGCCGACGGGCACAAAGCTGGACTGTTTCAGCATCTGCTCTTTGGTGAGTTTGCTGCGCCGCATCGAGTTTTCGCAGACAGCGAAGACGATACCTTTTTCGGCCAGCGCCTGAATCTCCGATTTTACCACCGACTGGTCCTGCCGCATGAAACCCAGCGCCCAGGCGTGAATAACCACCTCAATTTTGGCCGTGGGCCAAACGTCGAGCAGGTTGTTGAGTTGCCGCGTCAGGGTGTGATGGACCACGGTGTCGGCAGAGGCGAGGTGAAACACGATGCGGTGCTGTTTGACCGATGAATTCGTTTGCGCCAACATGGGCGAGGCCAGAAAAAACAGGCACAGGAGAGTTGAGAGGGTGTTTTTCATACTTGCTTGAACATTAAACATTAAAAATTGAACTCATTTATGCGCTGGTTTCCAGTCTTTGATGGGTTTAAAGGGACCGTATTTGTGTTGCTGTTCGCTGAAGGGGTCGGCGTAGGGGGCAAAGGGATGGTCGAACGGTTTCCCCGCCAGGTTGGGCCAGTCGTGGCTGATGTTGCCACTGGGACGGGGTTGCGAGTTGATGTAGGCCGCCAGATCCCAGGCTTCTTCGTCGGTGAGTTGGGGCGATTCGTAGGTGGCTCCCAGCGGCATGTTGTAACGCACGTAGCCCGCCAGATTCGACAGCCGAAATAAGCCCGCGCCCTGATTGTAGCTGTTCTTGCCCCACAACGGCGGGTATGCGTAGCTCCGTCCGCCCATGGCCAAAACGCCCTCGCCGTTGGCCTGATGGCAACTCTGGCACTTTTGGGTGTACACCGCCAACCCCCGCGTAGAGTCGGCGGGGCGGTCCAGGCCTTTTACTTTAAAAAGCCCCGCCCCCCGTGGTATTGTCTTGCGGGGTACGTCGCTGCCGAGCCAGTTGATATACGCCAGAATGGCCTGCATCTCGCGGCTGGTCGAGTCAAGTGGGCGACCGTTCAGGCTTCGCTGGAAGCAATCATTCACCCGCTTTATCTGGTTTTCCACCGTGCCCGACCGCTCCCGAAACTTGGGGTAAGTGGCCTGCACCGCCCCGTAATTATTACCCCAGGGCTGCGTACCGGCCTTCAGGTGGCAATTTTGACAGTTCATCCCATTCGATAGCTGCGCCACTGAGCCTTTCGGGCCGAGGTAGTTGGCGGTGTGGGCAATCAGGTCGCGGCCATACCGTACCAGTGCCCGCTCGTTGGCCGGTAGCTGGGCCATGCGTCGGCTGGACGGGGCCGTCCAAAGGTTCACAAAGTTGGTGTCTTCGGCGGCAATCAACCCGTTCGCTGGGATAGCGACAGTTGGATTCGCTGGCTGCCACCGGAGGCTCATCAAGATGCCCGACAAGCAGACGGCAGCTAACAACCCAGCTAGCATCCGGACATATCGGGTTAATCCACGGGCAGACGAAGTTTTATTAGGTAGGGGCATAGGCAGGGAATAGTTGACACGAAGCAACGAAAAAATCACGCAATTCCGCCCCGAAATGGTGTGTTCGGCTTAAGCGGCTTCTCGTACTTTTGGGCGAAAAGAAGGTAACAGCATGGGCACCTGCTCCCGGAAAAGCCGGTACTGGTCGCCAAATACCCTAACCAGTTTGCATTCTTCAAAATAGATACCAGTGCGGATATAGCCGAACGCGCAGGCCCCGAAGAGGAGTTGCCGCCAACTGGGTTCGTCTACAATCAGCCCGCTCGCTACCAACAAGATACCCGAATAGAGCGGGTGCCGAACGTACCGCAACAAGCCCGCCCGACGGAGCGTACCGGTGCTGGCCGATGGCGAGTTGACCGGCCAGCCCACAAATTCGGCCAGGTCATACTGGCGAAGGGCCATGACCACAACCGCTAACCCAAGGCCTCCCAGAAAGCCCCCGGCCCAGGCGGTTCCGTGCCAGTTGCCTACTAGTTGAACCGGGGCAACCTGCACCGCCAGCCACACGGGTATGAAGGTTAGAATGGCCACGCCATTGTACATCAGGCGATAATAATTTACCCATAAACGACTGTCTATCAATAGTTTATTTGTCAACTGATTAGACGCTGTAAAGCTGTGAACGGTGCCGAAGAAGACCCAGCTTAGCAGAATAAAAACGTAGGGTTGTAGCATCTGATTGGGGTTCGTTTCAACGAAAAATACCATTGCCCTGGCTGCCCATGTACTGGCCCCAGCCTATGTTTTTGGGCGTGAGGGTAGGTAGTTCGCGGCGGGCTACGCGGAGCATAAGCGGAAACTGATCGTGGCGGTCGCGTCCCGGAAAAATCTTCGTCACCGCCGCCGACGTGCCGAAAAGTACGTCGACTCGTCCGTTGTGGTCGAGGTCGCCGAGCCAGGGCGTAATGGCGAAATTGGCCCCGGCCAGCGAATCGGTGAGGTTATACTGCCGGTTACGGTGGAAATCGTAGACCATTAGCTTCGAGAAGGCCCGCCAGTGACCGCCCTTTTCTTCGTCGTCATTAACCACCTGAATGGCGTCGTCGTGGCCGTCGTGGTTGGCATCGGCGGTGAGGGGCGAGGCGTAACTAAACCCACCCGTTTTGAACTGCCGGACCAGCCTGCCCGTGCGGCCATCGAGCAGGAAGGATACGCCTTCGGAATAGTAGGGATACACGCCCAGGGCATAGGCCACGAAGAAATCGGGGATGGTATCATCACCCACAAAATAGCCGGGCGTGGGGCACCCAAAAGTTTCGCTGTTGGGGTGGCTGAATGTCCAGATGGGATGGTTGGTTTGCCCGTCGATGGCGATTGTACGGCCTGCTACTGTGCTGACTACAAAGTCGGAAACGCTGTCGGATGTAAGTTGGCAGATTACCGGCGGGGCGCAGAAACCTTTATAGCGTTCTTCGGCCAGAGGTATGGCGCGGCTCAGGTCGTGGCGGAGCAGATCACTGAGGGTGGCGCGGTAAAGGTGTCCACCAATGGCTTCGCCGCCCGTACCGAAAATCAGCGTCCAGTTGGCGGACGGGGCGTTTTTGTGCCGAATCAGGACGGGCGTCATGTAGGTTTCGTGGCCATCGGGCATCCGGGCTTCGTGCAACACCTTGCCCGTGGCACTGCTCAAAATCAGTAGTCGGCCAACGGGGCGGGGGCGTTGGTTGTCGGCAATGGTGGCGTCGCCGCCGTTGGCAATGAGCAGATCGGGCCGGTAATCGTTGTCCTGATCGGGAATGGATACGGCGCTGCTAAAGTTGTACCAGCCCGCTTTTTTGTGGCCCATCACGTCGTCGGTTTTTAGGAATTCCCAGACCAGATCACCCGTGCGGCCATCAATGGCCTGCAGCTCCGCCGACCGACCGCCAATAATCACGTCGGGGATACTGTCGCCGGTAATGTCCTGAAACAGCGCCGATCCGTAGCACTGGTTTCGCCCCGGCCTACGCCAAATTACTGACCCGTCGGCTCCGTTCAGGGCCACTACCGCCGTGTCGGAGTGGACCCATTCACTGCCGCCCGCGCCCAGTACCACGTCCAGCACACCGTCGCCAGTGAGGTCGGCTGTGCGGGGCGACGAGAGGGAAATGGCTCCGGGGATTTCGGTGGTCCAGTTGGGTGTATTCGGATGGGGCTTGTCTGGCGATTGACAGGCAACAGACGCACTGATCAGAAAAGCGAAGAGTAGGACGTTACGGAGCATCGACAAAGATCAGTGGACGGAATTAATGGACAATGCATAATGCACAATGTACATTAATTCCCCGTCAGGGCGTCGGCTGCACCCAAACGGCTCCGTCCTCAAACTGTTCTTTTTTCCAAATCGGCACCGTCTGTTTAATCGTATCGATGATGTAGCGCGTGGCCTCGAAGGAGTCGCCCCGGTGGGGAGTGGCTACACCGATCAGCACGGCCATGTCGCCAACGCGCAGGATGCCCGTTCGATGGATGATCACGTAGTTCAGCACTGGCCACCGGCGGCAGGCTTCATCGGCAATCTTCTGCATTTCGCGCACGGCCATTAGGCCATAGGCCTCATAGTCGAGCAGTTCGACGGCTTTGTTCTGCGTGCTGTTACGTACTACGCCGAAGAAAAAATTGATCGCCCCGGCCTCGCCCGTTTGAACGTGCTCGTAGGCAGTGTTGATGTCGATGGGGTCTTCGGTAAGGAAAATCATTGTCTTAACCTCCGCTGACGGGGGGGATGAGGGCGATTTCGTCGGTGGGCTTCAGCATCAGATCCGTGTCGGCGTATTCACTGTTGACGGCTATCAGCATTGATTGGATGCCGGCCAGCGCAGGGTATTGCTGGTGTAGCGAGGCCATCAGATCGGCCACGCGGCTGTTGGCGGGGAGATCAACAGTCAGTCGGTTTTGCCCAACCAGATCGCGGGTGATGCCAAAAAGAAGAACGTTATGGGGTTGCGACATGATGACAAAGAAACGGGTAAACGCCTGCTCAGGCAACAGGGGGGCCTAAGTCGTAAATGGGTTGATTTACGGCTGTAACAACAAAAAGGCCCGATTCAGTAGAATCTGGCCTTTTTATTTATCACTACTCGGTTGCCGAAGCGTTCGCTAGTTGTTCATTTTCTTCTCCGCCTTTTTCATACCGTGATCCATTTTGTTCATGGTCTTGTTGGCGGCGTGTTTGGTTTTCATCTTGGCTTCGTGGCCTGCCTCTTTCATGTCGCCCTTGGCTTCGGTGGCCTCACGGTCCATTTTGTTGCCGGCAGCGTTCATGGTACGTTTTGCCTGACGGCCAGTAGCTTTGGCATTTTCTTTCACGTCCTGCGCCTGAGCGAAGGTCATTGCGGTGGCCACGAGGGCCAGCATCAACAGGGTCTTTTTCACAATTGTTGTGGTGGCGGGAGTAGGCCAACCTTCCACTCAACGACCCATCCCGCCAATGGTTATGAAAGTTGAGTTAGGATGTAGTTAAATTTTGCCGATGAACTTTTTACAATCGCTCCTCGAACAGTTTCAGGATACGCTTGTACTCGTCCATCCAACTTGTGGGTTCCACAAAACCATGGTCCTCGACGGGGTAGGGGGCCAGTTCCCAGTTCTCTTTTTTTAGCTCGATGAGGCGCTGGGTGAGGCGTACGGCATCCTGGAAATGCACGTTCACGTCGACCATGCCGTGGCAGATGAGGAGGTGCCCTTTCAGCCCGGCGGCGTGGTAAATGGGCGACGACCGGCGGTAGGCCAGCGTGTCGGCGTAGGGTTCGTTCAAAATGTTGCTCGTGTAGCCGTGGTTGTAGGCGGCCCAGTCGGTTACGGGGCGCAGGGCAGCGCCGGCTTTAAAGATATCGGGAGTGGTGAACATGGCCATGAGCGTAATGAAGCCGCCGTATGACCCGCCGTAGATGCCCATCCGTTTAGCATCGATACCCTGCGTTTTTACCAGCCAGTTGGCCGCGTCGACGTGGTCGGTGAGGTCTTTGCCGCCCATGAACCGGTAGATGCCTGTACGCCAGTTGCGGCCATAGCCCGCCGACCCCCGGTAGTCGATGTCGAGCACGGTATAGCCCTTGTCTACCAGTAAGTTATGGAACATGTATTCGCGAAAATACTGGCTCCACCATTTGTGCGCGTTTTGCAGATACCCCGCCCCATGCACAAAAATGACGGCCTTCCCCGTGGCTTTCACAGCCGCATCAGCCGCCGGTTTATAGAGCCGGGCGTAAATCGGTTCGCCGTCGCGGGCCGGTATCGTCACCACCTCAGCCTCGCGCCACCCATACGCCCGAAACCCCGCCGTTGTACTGGTCGTAAGCTGAACGGGCGTACCCGATTCCACAGTTGACGCCGCGCCGCGACCGCGCTTACCCGCCGACGTACTGTTCACTGTTGGCTGCTGGTTGGCCACGGTAAACAGCTCCCACGGCTTGTTGCTGGTCGAATAGCGATAAGCAATCTGCGTTTCGTCGGGCGATAAGGTGGCTTCGCTGGCACCCGTCATCGTGGTCAAGCGTGTGCGTTCGCCACGGGTTATGGCCATCCGGTACAGGTGCTGTTCGCCGGGGTGAACTTCGTTGGTGGTGAGGTAAAACGTCTTTTTGTCTGCTGAAAGCGCCACTTGCTGCACCTCGAATTCACCTTTCGTCAATTGCGTCTTTGCCCCCGTTACCACGTTCATCGAGTATAAATGTGAATACCCGTCGGCTTCGGATTGGAAATAGATCGTTTGCGCATCGAGCCAGCCGAGCGTGCCTGCGCCGCTACCCCCGCCAATGCCGGGACCGCCCACCCAGGCCTCGTCGCGCTGCCGGTCCAGCAGTTTCAGGGCGGTGGGTGTCGAGGTATCGAGCAGCATAATCCAGCGGTCTTTGTTGTCGATGGCCCGCACCACCAGCACGGCATAATGCGCGTTGGCACCCTCGGCCCAGACTGGCGCACTGACAAAAATGGCCCGGTTGGCCACGGCTGGCCCTTTTTTGTCCGAAATTCGCTTCGTCGTGTCCACCGCCGAGGGTTGACCCGCTGCTTTTTCGCTACGTGCCGCCGAGGTCTGCCCCGCCACCGTAGCCGGGGCGTTGGTGATGGCAGCGGGCATCAGAAAATCGGGTTTGTCAGTGATGCCGGGCAGGCTGGCGAGGCTTACGCTGAGGGCGGTGTCGCGGGCAATATCGTAGACCATCAGTTCCATCGCCGTCAGGGGCGCACCCACTTTGGTGCGGGCGGGCAGGTCTTCGGTGAAGCCTGATTCGGCCATGTAGTTGGGCACGATGGTGGTTTTGGCCCCCGTGGCGGGCTTCATGAGCGCATACGTTACCACGCGCCGGTCGGGGCTGAGGCTGGCGTTGGCCACGGTGCGCCCGTCGGTGTAGATCGTTTTAGGGCGGTGGGGTTGCTCGGTTTTGGTGCTGCGGTCGGCCTGTTCGCGCTTGGTTTTGCGCAGCCGGAGTACGTCGAACAGGGCTAGTTGGTCTTTGCGGAGCCACGATTCCTGGTCGTTGGCTTTGGCCGGGTCGGGTTTTTTGGCCGGATCGAAATTGGTCAGTTGATTCACCATGCCCGTGGCCAGGTCGAGGTGATACAGGTTGTTGGCGCGGGTATACATCACGGCGGTTTCGTCGCCCGAAAAGACGGGATTCGTCTCCCGCTCAACGGTATTGGTCAGGGTGCGGATACGCCCGGTTTGGCGGTCCAGCAAATAGAGGTCGCCGTATTTTTCGTAGAGCCGACCGGTCCGGGCGCGGTTGTAGAGGGGTTTGTCTGATCCGCCGTCCGGCAGCATCCGCCGTTCGGCAATGCTCACTTTTTCGGGTGTCCGGTTGCCGGCGAGGTTGATTTTGTAGAGCGAATCGCCCAGTGCCTTTCCGCTGGATTCGGGTGCATCCACACCGGGGCCGTTCCAGTTGAAATAAATGGTCCGCGAATCGTCGCCCCAAAACACCCCCGAAGGAGCCGTGCCGACCCAGTTTTTGGGGTCCTGCATGATGGTTTCAACGGTGAGCGACGGTTTGGTTGACGGTTGTGGCGATGGTTGGGCCAGGGTGGGTAGGGTAGTGGCCAGTAGGAGCAGGCTGGCGAAGACGTGTTTCATAGTATGCAAAGCTATATGCTGCCAACCTTACCCCAGATAGGGTCATTTATGAAAACGCGTTTCAGGGCATTGACCGAAATCAGTATCTTGCCAACCGTCCTACCCTCAGCTACTTATGCAATACCTTGTTCATGCCTACGATCACACCGACCCCGACGCCCTCAGCCGCCGCATGGCCGTTCGGGCCGACCACCTCGCCGGAGCCGCCCGCCTGAAAGCCGGGGGGCAATTTATTATTGGTGGTGCCCTGTTAAGTCCCGATGGCCAGATGATTGGCTCGATGATGCTCCTCGACTTCGAGACCAAAGAGCAACTACAAGCTTGGCAGGCCCATGAGCCCTATATTCAGCACGGCGTCTGGAAAAAAATCGACATCAAACCCTTCCGGCAGGCGGTGGTCGCTCCATGAAACTAACCTATACACTCCTTGCCTTATCGGTGCTGGTGTGGGCTTGCCATTCCCGGAAAGATGCCCCTGCCGAGGCCAGTACGGCTGATACGGTCCGGTTGCTGGCGGTTGCTGGTGACGATGACATAGCCGAAGAAATCGAGCAGACGAAGGAACTCCCGGCTGATTTTTTGATCATTCCCGGCGAACAGGTCGGTCCCATCCGGGCCGATGCGTCTGAAGCGAGTCTGATGCAGACGTTGGGCAAAGCCAATGTGGTGCGCGACACGATTTATACCGTCGAAGGTCAGTTCGAGATTGGCACTACGCTGTATCGAAACACCGCCGATCAGGCCCACGTACTCTGGCGTGACAAAAAACGGTTCGCCCACCCCGAAACGGTGCTGATCCGCCCTGCCCGCGACGAAAACAACGCGCCGTTGCCCGGTGCCTCTGGCCAGACCGCGCAGTGGACCACCGCCGACGGCCTGCGCGTAGGCAGCGCCCTCCGCGACGTTGAAGCGATCAACGGCAAACCGTTTACGCTGTATGGGTTCGAGTGGGACTACGGCGGGCAATCGGCGGGCTGGCGCGGTGGTAGCTTACAGGCTAAAAGTGGTAAAACATTCATAAGCGCCACCTTTGGCTTTGACCAGGACGTGCCCGACAATCAGCAGGCGTTTTACGAGGCGGTTGTGGGCGACGTTGAATTTCTGTCGAACAACACGGCCCTGCAACAACTTAATCCCACGGTACAAACCCTTTCTGTTTCCTTCCAATGACACCGACTCCTGCCCTGAAAATCTACCAATTAGACGCGTTTGCCGACCAGCTTTACGCCGGAAACCCCGCCGCCGTGGTGCCCCTCACCGACAAAAACGAGTGGCTGCCCGACGCGAAAATGCTGGCCATCGCTGCCGAAAATAACCTGGCCGAAACCGCTTTTTACATCCGTACCGCCACCGGCTACCATATCCGCTGGTTTACGCCCACGGTGGAAGTAGACCTCTGCGGCCATGCGACCCTCGCCACGGGTTACGTCATTTTTTTCCTCGAAGAAAAACCCGAAGCTGACTACGTCACCCTCGATTCGCGGAGTGGACCGTTGCGGGTTTTTCGTGGTGAAGCGGGCTGGCTCACGCTCGATTTCCCCGCCGACGTGATCTTGAAAGCAACCGTACAGCCACCCGCTTTGGCCAGTGGGCTGGGCGGCCCCAAACCCCTGGAAATTCACCGGGGCAAAACCGATTTCATGGTCGTCTATGCGGCACAGGCCGACGTGGAGGCACTTAATCCCGATTTTCGGGAGTTGATCAACGTGCCTGCGCGGGGCATTATTGTGACCGCGCCCGGCACCGACGTCGACTTTGTGTCGCGGTTTTTCGGGCCGCAGTCGGGGGGCGATGAAGACCCCGTGACGGGTTCGGCGCACACCACGCTGGCACCCTATTGGGGTGCGCGGCTGGGCAAAACTGAACTCACCGCCCGCCAACTCTCGAAGCGGGGTGGCTACCTCCTCTGCAAACTCCACGAAACGCCCACCGGTAGCCGGGTCGATATTTCGGGGCAGGTGCAGTTATACCTGAAGGGTGAGTTGGTGTAGTAGCTTCTTCTTTTTCCACCACCGCACAACATTGCGAGGTTGGGCGGGTTAGTTTAAGCAATAACCTACTCGACTACGCATATGGAAAACACGAAAATGAGCCGCCTAGCCACAGCGGCGCTGGTGATCGGCAGCATTGTGGGGACATACTTCTTCGCCGGCCCCCGGAACCGCAAAAAACGCACCGACGTGGTGCCCGCCTTCAAGGGTGAACTGGATACCAATCTGGCCACGCCCATCAACGTCACCTTTGCCGCCGTTTGGCCGGTGATCTATACAGGCACACTGGGTTTGGCGGTGCATCAGGCGTTGCCGTCGCAGGTAAACAACCCGCGCTACGAAAAAGCCGCCCCGTGGCTGGCGGTTAACTACCTGCTCAATGCCTTATTTGGCTACTTCTTCTCGCACGGTGAGAAGTCGGCCCGCGTAGCCGCCAATGCCATCACGGTGGCGCAGTTACCTACGGTGCTAGCCCTGCACAAAGCCCTCGAAGTGGGTAAAACGGAGGTGTCGGAACCTGAAAAAACGTTTCAGCGCACGGCGGGTATCTACGCCGGCTGGATCACCGTGGCAACGGGCGTGGCCACCACCAATCTGCTCATCGAGGCGGGCTACGGTCTGGGGCCAAAACGGGCCGAACCCTATGCCGTGGGGCTGCTCAGCATCCTGGGCGGTATCGGGCTGGTGGTGTCGAAAAAGCTGAACGATCCCTACTATTTGTTGCCCTTCGTGGCGGGGTTTACGGGCGTAGCGGCCAAGCAATATGGCCGAAATGACCTCGTAGCGGGCGTTGCCGGGGCATTGGCCCTCACCGTCGCCGGGGTTTTCGTGCAACGCATTCAGGAAGCAAAAGCTGACGTTACCAAATTAGGTAACGACGCCGTGGCCGCCAAAGCTTCCCTCGACGAAATGGCCGAGGAACCGTATTATATCGATATGGATTAAACGCAAAACATGCACTACACCCTCACCGCCCTTCCCGACGCCTCGTTTGACGTGACCTGCCGGGTCGATGACGTGGCGGGCGAAACGGTTGAGGTGCAGTTACCCGCCTGGCGACCGGGGCGGTATGAGTTACAGCATTTTGCCAAAAATATCCGCGCGTTTGGGGTCGTGGATCAGGATGGACGGACGTTGCCGGTTCGGAAGCTGACTAAAGACCGCTGGCAGGTGCAAACGGAAGGGGCCACCGCCATTGAAGCCCGTTATAACTACTACGGAACCCTGACCGGCGACCATAAACTCGACGCGGGCAGCAGCTATGCCGACGAACGTTTCTGGAGCGTGAACCCGGTCAATTTATGCGTCTACGCCGAGGGTCGTCTAGCTGAGGCATGTACCCTCGAAGTAGCCATTCCTGACCGGTGGCATGTGGCGTGTGGATTGCCAAAATCAGAATTTAACGTACTGACTGCCAGTGACTATCATTCACTGGTTGATGCGCCCTTTATTGCATCGGGGTCGGTATGGGCGGTGCATTATGAGGCTGACAACGTGCCCATGACCATCTGGATTCAGAACTGGCCGGGTGTGTTCGATGCCAACCGGATGGTCCGCGATTTTAGCCTTTTTTCGGAAGCCCAAATCCGACTTTTCGGCGAATTTCCGCCCGCCGATTACCATTTTCTGACGGTCGTGTTGCCGGTGGCGTATTACCACGGCGTCGAACACCGGAACAGTACGCACCTGGTGCTGGGGCCGGATACGGAAGGGGAGGGACTGTATGTCGATTTGCTGGGCGTGGCTTCGCACGAGTTGTTTCACGCCTGGAACATCTGCCGCATCCGCCCCGCCGAACTGTTGCCGTATGATTATACCCGCGAAAACTACTTCGTCACCTGCTTCGTGGCCGAGGGCATCACCACCTACTACGGCGACCT
>JBBRMP010000091.1:0-21934 GCA_038230755.1 Cytophagales bacterium
GGCCCATCGTGGCCGCCCGCAATGCGACAGCCAGATACTGGAATAATAATCGACACTGTATATTGCTGACGCATGACGGGCGGGCACGACCGATTCGGGCCGCCCCACCCCTACAAACACTACCCTATGAAACTCCTCCGTAACACGCTACTAATCATCGCTTTGCTGGCCCTGACGGCCTACGCCGCCACTTATACGAATCGCTTTTCGCACCTGCGGAATTTCGTGAGTTGGGGGCCGCACACGATTTACGACTTCCGGACGCACCCCACGCGGGTAGTCGAAAACGGCAACGTACCCCAACCCTGGCCGCTCGATTCGGCCTATAACAAACAGGAGCCACCTAAGGCATTGATCGACAGTATCGAGAAGCAAAAGACCATTGCGTTTCTGGTGTTTCAGGACGGCAAGCTCCGCTACGAACGGTACTGGAATCACGGTAAGGACTCGTTAAGCGGCTCATTTTCAGCCGCCAAAAGCATTATTTCGCTCCTAATCGGCGCGGCCATCGACGAGGGGAAGATCAAGAGCGTAGATCAGCCGGTGGGTGATTTTCTGGATCATTTCAAGGAAGGCGATCTGAGTAAAGTCCGCCTCCGCGATCTGCTCACCATGAGCAGCGGCCTGAGCTGGAAGGAATCCGACAAGAGTTATTTCAGCCTCAACGCGGCGGGCTACTACGGCGACGATGAGGCATATATGGTGGATCAACTGGCGGTGAAAGAAGCCCCCGGCAAAAACTGGGAATACCGCTCCGGCGATACGCAGGTGCTGGGATTGGTGGTGGAAAAAGTCTTCGGCAAAAGCATTTCCGAACTGGTGTCGGAGCGGTTTGCCAAACCCATGCACTTCGAGCATGACGCGGTTTGGCTGTTGGACGGGGCCAGCAAGCACGAAAAGGCGTTTTGCTGTTTCAACGCCATCGCCCGCGACTACGCCCGTTTTGGCCAACTGGTGCTGAACAAAGGCACCTGGAACGGGCAACGACTGGTATCGGAAGCTTATTTGAAGCAGGCTCTCACCCCCGCCAGCTACCTCCACGACCCCACCGACGGCGGCAAACCCGTTGATTATTACGGCTTTCAATACTGGATCGTGAACCACCCCAACGGTATGAAAGTACCGCAGATGAATGGCCTCTTTGGGCAGTACGTCTACATCATTCCCGAAAAAAACGCGGTCATCGTCCGGCTCGGTAACTCAACGGTGGTGAAACCGGTGCATCATTACCAACCCGAAAACTTCGCCTTCATCGACGCCGGGCTGGCGGTGTTGAAGTAATTTTGGGGGTTCACCCTTCCCCTCTATGGCTGCGATTTACTTTAAAGGATTTAACGGAGTACGGTTCATTGCGGCTTCGGCGGTAGTTATTCACCACATCGAAGAGTTTAAATCCGTCTACCTCTTCAACCGCGACGATCTCTGGGCGCGGCCTTTTGTGTATCAACTGGGCCGACTGGGGGTGTCGCTGTTTTTTGTACTTAGCGGCTTCCTGATTACCTACCTGCTGCTGGCCGAAAAGCAGAAGACCGGCAAGATCGCCATCCGTAAGTTCTATGTCCGCCGAATCCTGCGCATCTGGCCGCTGTATTTTCTGGTGGTCGGGTCGGGGCTGCTCATTTTTCCGCACATACCCTTCCTGCATACCCCCGCCGAACTCGGCGATGTCTACGCCAACTTTGCCGGCAAGCTGCTGTTCTACGGCCTGGTGCTGCCCAACGTGGCCCTGGCCATGTATGACAACACGCCGCTGGTGTCGCACACCTGGTCTATTGGCGTAGAAGAACAGTTCTACCTGATGTGGCCGTGGCTGGTGATGAGCCGAAATCCTAAACGCCTGTTAACCATTGCGTTGAGTATCATCGGCGTGTTTGCCGCCTGGTTTATCTACGAGCGGTTTATTGTGCGTCCGGTCTACCTGGACCGTAGTCAGGTCAGCCCATTCTTCTCGTTCATTGCCTTTTTTCTGGGTCAGTTTCGCATTGGGTGCATGGCCATTGGCGGGCTGGGTGCATACCTGTTGTTCTCAAAAAATGCCATTGTCCCCACCCTCTTCCGCCGTAACGTACAACTGGGGGTCTACGCCGTACTGCTGATTTGCATTGCGCTTAGCTTCCGGCCCACGGGCATCAACTACGAGTTCTACGCCACGTTTTTCTGCTTCATGCTGCTGAATCTGGCGGGTAATCCCCAGTCGCTGGTGAAACTCGACAACCCCGTTACGCGCTTCATGGGCGACATTTCGTACGGCCTCTACATGTACCATCCGCTGGCTATTGCATTGGTGATGAATATATTGATAAGTGTTTGGCCCGCCGCGCCGCAGGTTGGTGGCGTAGCCAACCCGCTATTTGTGGTACTACTATATGTGCTCAGCTTTGCCGGTACCACGCTGATCGCCTGGCTGTCATACACCTATTTTGAAAAGCCATTTTTGCGGTTTAAAGACCGGTTTGCCGTGGTAGCCTCCAGCCGTCGCCCCACCGACCAAACGCCCACTACGACAACATCGCCGCTGTCGTAATCTTTACCTTTGCCGTTGGGCCACACCACCGCCCCCAATTCACTACATGCTCATTCTTCTGGTTAAAGCCGTTGCGTCGCTGGTGCTGACGGTTGGTATTCTGCTCCTGCTCGGTCGGCAAAAACAAGTCGAGCGGTATCTGGATTCGTCGAAATTGCCCTGGAATGGGGTCTTTTTTGGGATACTTCGGCTCCTTCCCTTTCTGATTACCTACGTGGTGCTGGGCTTCGAGCCACAGTCGGACGTACAGTATTTCTACAAAATCGTGTTGTCGGCCCTGCGGCTGGAGATTCCCTATCTGCGGGCACTTAACCCCTACAGTCCCTTCTACGGCTACATGCTGGCCCTGCCGGTGGCCATTTACAAGAACAGTCGGATGGTTATTCTGTCACTGATTCTGTTCGAAATGGGGTGCGTCTGGCTCACGCAACGACTTTTTCTGCCGAGTCTGTCGCGGGGCGAACGCTGGTTCCGGTGCCTGATCTATTACATGCTGCCCGTTTCATTTGTATTCAGCGTGTTCAGCGGGCAGGAAGACGTGCTGCTGTGGGGCGCCGTGATCGGGGCCTACTGGGTTTGGCAGCGCACACAAAACGCGTTTCTGGGCGGGATTCTGATGGGCGCTGGCCTGCTGGTAACCAAAGCCATTTTTGTACTAATCCTGATTCCGATTTTCTTTTTGACGCGGAAGAAAGTGTCATTTTTAGCGGGGGCTGCCCTCATTGGCTTGCCCGTTTTTGTCTGGCTTTACCTCACCACCGGCACCCGCTTTCTGGACCAGCCCCTGCACGAAGGCGACTATCTGAAAGCCCCCAACTGGCGGTCGTTGCTGAACCCATTTTTCTATGAATACCTCGGCAATAACGGCAAGGCAGGCAAATGGCCCACGCTGGCTATACTGCTGGCTGTCATTGGGTTGATTACGTTTTGGGTACGTCAGCGCGACAAATTAATGGGCTATTTGCCTGCGTTGTATATCGCCATTTTTTCGGCCATGACGGTATTGCAACAGAGTGCCATCAGCGTGTATGCCTACGCGTTTATGCTCCCGCTGGTGTTCTGCCTCACCAACCTTCGCAACCGCGTCCAGGTTGGTTTTCTGCTGATTTTCAACCTGCTGGCTGCTAATCACCCGTCGATCTGGTGGCGGATGAATCAGCCGTATTACAACCGGTTTATGGCCTTCGAAAACCCGCTTTATCTGGCTGAATACGTCATGGAATGGCTTATTGTGGCGGGCTTTGTCTGGATCGCCTACCGAGCCATAATGCAGGTGCGGCGCGGGCCGGTGGCAGTCACTCCACTACGGTAAATCGCTGCTTGGCCTCCCGGCGTGACAGGGCGTTGAAGTGCCACCATTCGTAGGCAATGGGCATGAACCCCCCCGCCTGCATGGCCTGCCGCAACAAGCGCCGGTTGGCTACCTGAGCTTGCGTAAGCTGACCCGTTCGCAATAGCTGTGCTTCCAGTTTGGGGTAAGCTTTTGGGCCGAAAAAGTCGTAGGGCGTACCCATGTCGAGCGGCTTCGGTTCTCCGGTACGACTATCGAGGGTGGCGAGGGTAAGGTCAACGGCGCAACCGTAGGAGTGAATAGACCCTTCGCGCGGGTCGGCTACGTAGGTACGTCGCTGACGTTCAGTGTATTGCGGCAGGGCATTCCACAGCTTCACCTGCGCCGATTTGGGCCGCGCGGCATCATAGACCAGCAGCCGCAGGTCGGGCCGGTGCGCCTGCAACCACCGGCTGGCGACAGCCAGTTTCCGAGCCGCCATCGGTTGCAGATACGCCTTCGTCAACTCGCCGTACACATCCTGCTTCACAAAATTATCCGTCGTCGAATACTTCAATTCCACCAAAATCTGCGGGTCAACGATTTGTACGTCAACGAGTTGGTTAAACTGAAAAGGAGAAAAGGAGAAAAGGAGGAAGGAGGAAAGGGAAAGGCGAATCATGGAAGGTAAATTGCGCATAGCCGTTTGGTGTCGTAAACTTACGGTGATGCCTGTGTATGTTGGTTTAGATTTGCGGGTTGGCTTTGCACTATGTGGCTTCGCACTCGATGCCCTACACATAAACATTCCCTTTCCGCCATTCCTCCTTTCCTCCCCTTCTAAAATGGCCCTCAACTACATCTGGGTAGGTTTTTTCGTCATTGCGTTTCTGGTGGCCCTCGCCAAACTCATCTTTCTGGGTGACACCGAAATCTTCAAACTCCTCGTCGAGGGCCTGTTCGACTCCTCGAAGTCGGCGGTGATGGACATTGCCCTGCCGCTGGCGGGGGTGATGACATTCTTTTTGGGCCTGCTCAACATCGCCGAGAAAATTGGGGCCATCAACGCCATTGCGCGGGTGATCGGACCATTTTTCAACAAACTCTTTCCTGAAGTGCCCAAAGATCACCCCGCCAACGGGCAGATGATCATGAACTTCTCGGCTAACATGCTCGGCCTCGACAACGCCGCCACGCCCTTCGGTCTCAAGGCTATGCAGAGCTTGCAGGAACTGAATCCGGATAAAGAAACGGCCTCCAACGCCCAGATTATGTTTCTGGTGTTGCACACGTCGGGCCTCACCATCATTCCCCTCGGCATCATGGCGCAGCGGGCCATCCTGGGTGCCGCCGACCCGTCCGATATTTTCATTCCCTGCCTCATCGGCACCTACGTAGCCACCGTGGCCAGCATCCTGATTGTGGGTATCAAACAGCGGCTCAACTTGTTCAATACCACCGTCCTGGGCGGTATCGTGGGCGTAACCGCCGTGTTGGGCATGGCCCTGTGGGGATTGGCCGGTTTGCCAAAAGAGCGGCTCGAAGTAGTCTCCAAAATAATCGGTAACTCATTGTTGATGAGCATCATTATCACCTTTTTAGTCGGTGCCATTCGCCAGAAAATCGACGTGTTCAGCACGTTTATCGAAGGGGCGAAAGCGGGGTTCGAGACGTCGGTACGCATCATTCCGTATCTGGTGGGTATGCTGGTAGCCATCGGTGCGTTCCGCAATTCGGGGGCGATGGGCTACGTGGTGGGCGGCATGAAATACGTCATTGGCCTCACGGGCGTCAACACCGACTTTACCGATGCCCTGCCCGTGGCCCTCATGCGCCCGCTGAGCGGCAGCGCGTCCCGTGCGCTCATGATCGACGCCATGAAACAGTACGGTCCCGACTCATTTGTGGGTCGGCTGGGCTGTATTTTCCAGGGTGCCGCCGAAACCACGTTCTACATCGTGGCCCTCTATTTCGGCTCGGTAGGCATCAAAAAAACCCGCTACGCCATCGTAGCGGGTCTCATCGCCGACCTGATCGGCGTACTGGCGGGCATCGCGCTGGGGTATTTTTTCTTCCATTAATATTCCAACTCATCCCCCAAAATGCGGGTCATAGGGGCATGAAAACCAGCTATTTATTTCTCGCCCTTGCCTTCGGCTGCATCATGGGATGCCGAAAAGCCGACCCTGTTGTACCGGCTCCCGATGGGCTATACAAACGCTGGAAGGCACAAAACACGGAGCAGTACATCACCTTTCTGCGCGAAGGCATTGTGCTTTATGGCAGAGATGGAACGGACGATTATTGCTGTCTCACGGCCAGGTTCTTCCGGACAAATGGTAACACGCTGATCTTTAGCGACGTACCGGCAAAACCATTACCTGCCAATGTGCAACAGGCTAATTGTTTAGCCGTTTCATGCCTTCAAGCCCTCCCCACAAATTGGCAAATCGTTTCCATAACGGCGGATAAGCTCGTTTTAACAGGCGACTACTATCAGGCTGGCACCTACATAGCTGCCCCCTAGGCCGTGTATCAGAACCGGGGCGGGGGTTGGGCGGTTAGGGTATAAACCGATTTCCTCCAATGGATCAACCCCGCATAATCTACGTGTATGATGCCCTCTGCGGCTGGTGCTACGGCTTTAGCCCTGTCATCCGCCAGTTCCACGATACGTATAACCACCAATTTACCTTCGACGTCATGAGCGGCGGCATGATGACCGGCCCCCGCAGCCAACCTATCTCCGAGTCGATGGGGTACGTCCGGTCGGCGCTCCGAATTGTGGAAGAACAGACGGGCGTTGAATTTGGGCAGGCGTATGTGGAAAACATCCTGGACCCCGGCACCTACATCTCCGATTCCAACAAACCCGGTCAGGCCATGACCCTGTTTCGGGTGCTGCAAACGGGCCGCGACATCGAGTTTGCCGCCACGCTGCAAAACGCCCTCTACCGCGACGGCATCGACCTCAACGTCGACGCGCACTATGGCCCGCTGGTAGAACCCTACGGCGTTGACCCCGACGAGTTTGTGGCCCACCTCAACGACGCCGCCATCATCGACCAAACCACCCAGGAATTTACCCTGGTGGCCCAGATGGGCATCAACGGCTTCCCGTCGGTCATCATCGAAAAGGGCGAGGAGCTATTTTTGGTGGCCCGTGGCTACCTGCCCTACGACGACCTGGTCGCTAACATCAGCCGCGCTGTGGGCGAAGACCAGTAACCTTTTAGGCAGCAACACCCAACTCATGCCGGTCTGCGCTTATCTTGCCTTTATGAAAAGGCGCGGTTTCCTCTTGGGCTGGCTACTACTCATCACCACGGTTGGTTTTGGGCAAAAGGCCGACTCGACTACCTACCAGCTTGGCCGAACGGGTGATTTAAAGACCACTTTATGGCGATTCAAAGCAGGTGACAGCCTCGCCTGGGCCAGTCCCGCCTACAACGATTTCCGTTGGATCAGCGGCAAGAACCCCAGCGACCAGTTTGCCGACAACGACGCCCTCTGGCAAACGGGAAAAGGATGGTATCGGCTTTCGTTCCGGCTGAGAAAGAGGCTGCTGACCACGCCACTCGTTTTCCATGTAGGTCAGATAGGGCGGTCGGCACTTTACCTCGATGGCCGTTTGCTGGCGACAATGGGTTCGGCCAGCCTCGACACAGCGGGTAATCAGACAGGCTATTATGTGGTGCCGCTCACTATTGCCGACACCAGTGCCCACACCTTGGCCATTCGTTACCGCTTCCGTCGGGATCCAATTATAACCCCGCTGTTCGAGGTTCGGATGATGAACCTTAGCCTGCACCAGCGCGACGAGGTAGGCCTGTCTACGGCGTTCGAGAATCTGGGTGATTATGGCATCCGGTTTTTTACTATCGGGCTATTCGCGTTGCTCAGTCTGCTGCACTTTTCGTTCTACCGCGCTAATAGACAGCAGGTTATTCATCGGCTACTCGGCTGGGAGACCCTTCTCTTTGCCCTAACGGGGGCTGACTGCCTGCGTGAATTCACCGCTACCCTAACAGCGTACTCGGCCCTCGAACTACTGAGTAATGCCACGGCGTTGGGGGGGCTTGTGCTGCTGCTCACGGCGGTGTATTCATACCTTAACTTGCCGCTCCGGTGGCCTTATTTCCTTGTTATTGGCCTGCTGACGCTCCTCTTTGGCTGTAGCCTCTTCGTCAACGAAACGCCCTGGTATATAATAACGCCCGCTATCGTCGGTTTTCTGGTCGACTACACACGGGTGAGTTTACGGGGCCGACGGCAGCAGGATACGCATGCACGACTGCCCTGGGTTTCGCTGAAATTTTCGCTCTATTGCTTCCTGGCCATGCTCATCACAATCATTGTGGTGGGTGTTGTAGCAGGCGGTTCTATCAAGTTCGATAGCAACCTGGTTACCTTTTTCACGTCTGGCACCCTCATTCTCGGTCTGTTGAGCGTACCCGTCGGCCTGTCCTTGTCGCTGGTTTATGACTATGCGCGAACAAACAATTCACTGAATGCCAAGGTAGTAGAGATAGGAAAACTCTCGGCGCAGACCGTGGCGCAGGAGCAGGAAAAGCAACAGTTGCTGGCCCGGCAAAACGAAACCCTCGAACGCCTGGTGGCCGAACGCACCGCTGCCCTTGGCGAGTCGCTGACCGAATTACGCACCACGCAGGCCCAACTGATTCAGCGCGAAAAACTGGCTTCGCTGGGTGAACTCACCGCTGGTGTGGCCCACGAAATTCAGAATCCCCTCAACTTTGTCAACAACTTTTCGGAGGTATCGGTCGAATTGCTGACCGAACTTGAACAGGAGCAGGAACGGCCCACCACTGAGCGTGACGCCGGGCTGGAAAGAGAACTTCTGGCCGATATTCGGCAGAATATGGGCAAAATAGGGCAGCATGGCCAACGCGCCGCTAGTATTGTGCGGGCCATGCTGGAACACAGCCGCGCCAGCACACCCCCCCACGAACCCACCGACCTCAACGCCCTGGTCGACGAATACCTGCGGTTGGCGTACCACGGCTGGCAGCGGTCTGGCGCGTCGGCTACAGACAACCCACTGGCGGTAAACCTGGAGACCCACTTTGCCCCCGGTTTACCCCTGGTCCGGGTGGCCGCGCCCGACGTGGGCCGGGTGCTGATGAACCTGTTCACCAATGCGTTCTACGCCGTGCAGCAACGCGCCACCCAGGCCGCCAACACCCCCTACCAGCCCACCGTTGTGGTCACGACCGAACAAGCCGATGACCGGGTGCTTATTCGTGTCCGCGACAACGGGGCGGGTATTACTGACGCAGTACGCGGCAAGATTTTTCAGCCATTTTTCACCACCAAACCCACGGGCAGTGGCACCGGCCTGGGCCTCAGTATCAGTTACGACATCATCACAAAAGCCCATAACGGCACGCTGGCGGCACATTCAGCCCCTGATGCCGGGGCCGAATTCATTATTACGCTGCCTTTGTGAGGTAACGACAGGCGCAAAACCACTCCCCAACTTATGCCCCACAACCCCCTGCCCAATATTGCTTTCATTGGTGCCACCGGACTCATTGGCCGCCCCGTGGCCGACCAACTCCTCACGGCGGGGTTTGCGGTGCGGATCATTGCCCGCGACGTGGCCCGCGTAAAACGCCTTTTCCCGGCAGCAGAGGTCGTTTTTGGTGATCTCCAGCGGCCAGAATCCCTGTCAGATGCGTTAGCCGGTTGCGAGGTAACGTACCTGAACTTATCGGTAAAACAAACCGAAAAACCGGGCGATTTCCACACCGAAACCGACGGATTGCAGCACCTGCTGGCGGCAGCAAAAGCGGTCGGCGTGAAACGAGTGGCCTATTTATCGTCTATCGTGATGCGGTATCAGGGCATGAACGGGTTCGACTGGTGGGTGTTTCGCGTTAAGCACGAAGCAGTGGATTTGATCAAAAAATCGGGACTGGATTACAGCATTTTTTACCCGTCGAATTTCATGGAAACCATGCTGGCCACGCAGGCAATAGGCCCCTTGGTGCTGGTATTGGGGCAGTCAAACGAGCGTCCGTGGTTTGTGGCGGCGCATGACTACGGGCGGCAGGTGGCGCGGGCGTTGCAGATCGCGCAGCCGGGCGTGGCGCAGGAGTACGTGATTCAGGGCCCCGAAGCCGTGGACCAACTAGCGGCGGCGCGGCGGCTGGTGGCCTGCTTACCCAGCTCAAAACGGCGCGTCGTCACCATGCCGATGGCGTTTCTGGCCCTGAGCAGGCATTTTTCGCAACAGGCCGACTACGGCTACCACATCGGTGAAGCCCTGAATCGCTACCCCGAACGGTTTGAAGCCGCCCAGACCTGGGCCGAGCTGGGTAAGCCGGAGATGACGATTGAGGGTTTTGCGAAGGGTATCTAAAGGAGAAGCGGATTTCTCACCAATGAGCCTATGGCTGCGTAGGCTCAGCGCGATTGGCTATTTTTGCCAAAAATCAACCAGGCAGGACACCACCCTGCTACACAACAACTCGCCAGACAGATGAGCATCATTGATCAACTTAAGGGTGCGGTGAAGCAGGCCCTGCAACCCAAACCGAAAACCGTTACCGAGTTTGAATCGAAAACGCTGCCCTGGATCGACAAACCCAACGCCAACATTCCGGCGTTTAGCCAGCAGTTTGAAGCGGGCAAAAGCCTGCCCTACGATCTGGCAGAAAAGCTCGATTTCTGGCAAAAAAACGGCTATGTCATCCTCGAAAAAGCCATCCCGACCGAGTGGATAGACATGCTTTGGGGCGAAGTGGAAACGCTGATCGAACACCACGAAGACTATAATCAGCAGGTACGTATCGACCTGCCCGACTACAAAGCCAACCCCGTTATGGCCGTTAAGGACGTGCCGCAAACCGTGCTCAACGGGCCTTATATCAAGTACATGGATTTTCACAATGCCTCGGTGGTGGGCAAGAAAATCATGCTGCACAAAAATATCGTCACTTTCCTGGAAGCCGTGTTTAACGACCGCGTGGTGGCCATGCAGAGCCTGCTGTTTAAATACGGTAGTCAGCAGCCCACCCACCAGGATTTCGCCTATGTAGTGTCCGAAATTCCGAGTCATCTGGCCGCCGCCTGGATTGCGATGGAAGACGTAATGTCCGATTCTGGCGCGTTATCGTACTATCCGGGGTCGCACAAGGTGCAGAAATTCGATTTTGGCAACGGCATTTTCTTCAACGGCGAATCGACGCACAACCCCGATGATTTCGCCAATTACCTCGACCGTGTTTGCCAGCAACTGGGGCTGGAGCGCAAGACACTGCTCATCAAAAAAGGCGACCTGCTGATCTGGCACGCGGCCCTCGCCCACGGCGGCGAACCCATTGGCAACCCCGAACAGACGCGCAAATCGTTCGTGTGCCACTACTCGTCGGAAAAGGCCTATCGCCACCACCGCTACCGTGCCAACGAAGAGCCGATGCGCGTGACGATGAACAACGCCGATGTGTTCAAAAATCCCCTCCTACCCCAGGAGGAGGACATTTTCACCGGCGGAGAGGCACTTTAACGACGTCTGGCAATGCAGTATTTGCGGTTTTTGGCTGGCTGAGCGGTCAATATGCCCGGCCAACCGAAAACCGTTTTCTATTTCAGCGCTGGCGCAACGGCCTGTTTCCAGACCTCGTAACCGGCCTCATTCATGTGCAGGCTATCGGCGGTGAACAATTCCGGGCGGGGTTGTCCGGCGGCGTTGAGCATGGGCGTATACACGTCGACAAACGAGGTGTTTCTCTGACCACCCAGGTAGTTCTTAATCAGCGCGTTAGCCTCTGTTTGCACCGCCATATACTGCCGACGGGATGGACTTGGTTTGATCGAAATAAAGGTGAACATGGCGCCAGGCACGTTTTTGCGCATCAGCATGTACAGTGTCAACACGCTGTTATACACGTCACGGGCGGTTTTTTTGCCCTGCGCAATGTCATTGTCACCGGCATAAATCACGACCTGCTTTGGTCGATAAGGCGAAATTATCCGTGGCGAATAGCGAATCATGTCACTGACCTCCGTACCGTCGATACCGCGTTGCAAAACGGGTTTTCCCGGAAACGCTTCGGTCAATCCCGTCCACCGCTTGATCGATGAACTGCCTATAAACAAAATAGGACTGGCCGGGGGCGCAGTGGTTTTGTCCTGGGCTTCAAACGCCGCTACAGCCGGTTCAAAAGTAGGGGTCGTCTGTGCCCGTCCCGTCAGGGCAAAGCAGGTGGTAAGCAGCAGGGCTATCGCTTTAATTCGCATGGTCTATGTGGTTAATTGTCAATGTAAGACTGATTTGGGGGTGAAACGTTTAAACTTACACAAACGGCACGACGGTTTCCAGCTTCATACCGCGCGAGCCTTTGATGAGGATGTTCGTGTGTTGCATGGGGTTGTCGGCGATCCAGTTGTGGAGCGAAAACTTGTCGGGAAAATAATAGGCCTTCGGCAGCGCAGCAAGGGCATATTTCATGTCGTGGCCCGCCAGAATGACCAGGTCAAACTGCTGATTAGCAACGAGTTCACCGAGGGCAGCATGTTCGGCCTCGCTTTCGTCGCCCATCTCGTACATATCACCCAGGATCACGGCTTTACGTCCGGTGTGCTGTCCAAATTGCCGGACCGCCGCCGCCATCGACGAGGGGTTGGCGTTGTAGGCATCGAGCCAGATCGTGTTGGTCCCCTTCGTGATTAGCTGCGACCGGTTATTCGTCGGGTTGTAGTCGGCAACGGCTTCCAGTGCTACAGTTTGGGGTACGTCGAAAAAGGCCCCCACGGCCAGGGCAGCGGCCATATTGGCAAAATTGTACAGCCCCGGCAGGTGCGTTTCAATGCGGGCTTTCGGGGCGAAATCGGTCGTGGCATCCTCGAAAATTACCACCGGCGACTCCTGTTCGACGTGGTATTGACCGCCGGTGTAATACGGCACCACTTCCCGAAACGACCGCTCTGCCGCCATCTCGATCAGCGTGCTATCCTGCTGATTTACGAAGACCGTGCAGCCCGTTTCGGCCAGATAATCAAACAGTTCGCCTTTGCCCTTGCGCACACCGGCCAGCCCGCCGAAGCCTTCCAGATGGGCTTTGCCAACGTTGGTGATCAGCCCGTGGGTAGGTTCGCAGATGCGGCAGAGCAGGGCAATTTCCTGTTGATGGTTCGCCCCCATCTCGACCACGGCGATTTCCGTTGTTTTCGGGTCGATCCGTAGCAGGGTCAGCGGCACACCGATGTGGTTGTTGAGGTTGCCCACGGTGGCTTCGACGCGGTATTTTTGAGCCAACACCGCCGCCATCAGTTCCTTCGTAGTGGTCTTGCCGTTGGAACCCGTTAGCCCCACCACCGGACACGTAAACTGCTGACGATGGTGCCGGGCCAAATCCTGCAACGCCACGAGCGCGTCGGGTACGAGCAAAAGCTGCTCCTGGTACTCAACGGGGGCCTTTTCGACCACGGCGGGGTCGTCGACGAGGACGTAGCGGGCACCTTCGGCGAGGGCGTTCAGGGCAAATTCGTTACCGTTGAACGTATCGCCGCGCAGGGCCACGAATAAACAGCCGGGCGTGATCTGCCGCGTGTCGGTTGAAATACCCTGACAGGCCAGAAACGCGTTATATAGTTGCGGAAGTGAATGCATAGTCCCCAAAATTAGTATGCGATACGGATTTACCCTGTTGTTATGGCTGGTGTGTGTGGTAGCGATGGCCCAAACCACGCCACCGATTACGGTGCAATATGATACCCAACCCATCGTCACGGTCAACGGGCGAACCTTGGCCAACGCCTGGGCGGGGGGCCTCAACGCCGCGCAGTTTGCCACCATGAACCTCAACGCCGACACCCGCCCCGACCTGGTGGTGCTCGACCGGACCAACAACAAAATCAGCACCTTTCTTTCTGCAACAACGGCCACCGGCAGCACGGTTTGGCAGTACGCACCGGCCTACGAAGCAGCCTTCCCCAAATTAAGTAACTGGTTCATTCTGAGCGACTATGACGGTGATGGGCAGAAAGATTTGTTCTCGTCGGCACCGGCGGGTATTCAGGTGTGGCGCAACACTTCGAAGGGGGGCGTGGTGAGCTGGCAGTCGGTGGTGAACCCACTTTATCACGAAGGGTTCAACGGTCAAACCAACCTGTACCTGTCGCCTACCGACGTGCCCGCCATTCTGGATTATGACGGCGATGGCGATGTTGACATCGTGGCGTTTGACTTTGCGGGCGGCAACACGGCGGTGTATTACCAAAATCAGAGCAAGCAGCGGCAGCCCACCGGGACCGTTCCTGGGCTTGATTTCAAGCGGCTGGGCAGTTGCTGGGGCAATTTCCAGAAGGAGTTCTGCAACGATTTCACCTTCGGCGTCAACTGCGACGCGGGTGGCCGCGTGGGCATTCCCAACGCCCGGCCCGAACACTCGGGCAATGCGCTGGCTATTTTCGATGTGAACGGCGATGGCAGCAAAGACCTTGTTTTCGGCTATGTCAGTTGCGACAATCTGGCCGCGATCTACAACACCGGCCCCAACTCAGAAAAAGCCAATTTCACCCGGTTCGACGCCAATTTCCCGACCGTGAACCCCGTTAAATTCCCCGTTTTTCCGGCGGCGTATTTTGAAGACGTCGATGGCGATGGCGTCACAGATTTGCTGGCTACGCCCAACGTGGCCTCGAATGAGGGCTATTTGTTCGATTTCAAAGCTTCGACGCTGTTTTACAAAAACAAGGGCACCACTGCGAAGCCCAATTTCACTTACGTCCAAAACGATTTTTTGCAAGCTGACATGATCGACGTGGGCGAGAACGCCGCACCCGCTTTTGCTGACCTCGACGGCGACGGCGACCTCGACATGCTGGTGGGGCAGGCGGGGTCGGCAGGCACAAACGGCTACCGCGCCCGGCTCTGGCGATTCGACAATACCGGCACGGCCACCAAACCCACTTTCTCGCTCACCGACACCGATTTTCTGGGCCTGAGCAAGACCGATTCGCTGACCAATTTGCGGCCTTACTTCGCTGATTTAGACGGCAACAAATCGCCCGATCTGGTCATCTCAGCGGCTTCGCCAACGGGTAATCTGCTGCGGTGGCTACCCAACGGCGGCACCACGGGGCAACCGGCTTCGTTTGTCTGGAAAACGGCGCAAGTCATCAAACCGTCAACCAATGTGTCGCCCGCCGAAGCCCTGGCCTTTGGCGACGTCGATACCGACGGCAAGCCCGATATGCTGGTGGGCGGCAATGCGGGCAATGTGGCCTACCTGCGTAACACTACCGCGCCCAGCAGCCCGACGGCCACATTTACCCTGCAAACCACGGCGTTGGCGGGTATCGGTCTGGATTTTACGGCGCGAAATCCGACGTTGATTTTTGCCGATATGAACGCCGATGGTAAGCCCGAACTGATTACCATCAGCCGCCCCGGTGCGGTCAGCATCTACCGCCTCGCCGACAAGCCCGAACTGCCCGGCATCCGCCTCGACTCACTGACGGGCTTAGGTTTTCCGGGCCTGAACGTGCTCACCGCCGCCGCCGACCTCACCGGCGACGGCCTGCCCGACCTGATGATTGGTACCCAGGCGGGTCGGCTGCGTTTTGTGCGAAACACATCTGAAAAAGCCATTCTGCTGGCTATAGAGGCCCCTTCGACGCCGTGGGCCTACCCAAATCCCACTGATCGGTTCGTGACCATTCTAGCCCCCAACGCTGGCCTTGTCGACGTATTGAGCATCGACGGGCGGCGGGTGATGGCGGGGCAGTCGGTGGCGAAACAGAGTGAATTCCGGCTCGATCTGGGTAACCTGCCGGGGGGTATGTACCTGCTACGCCTGAGCGCCGAGGGCCAACCAACAAAAGTTAGCCGTGTAGTGTTAGGTCGGTAAACAGATGCGTTATGGAAAATCTAAATAACCCCGATCAGCAGCGCGTTGATCAAAATTCGGGCGGGCCGCAGGAAGGGCTTTCGCCGCAGCGCGTGAATATGCCCGCCAACGATGTGAACGAGGAAAACGCCATCTACGACGAATTGGGCCTCGACGGGAGACCCGACGTAATGAACCCCGGCGACGAAGAAGCCACCGACACTATTCTCTATACCGACAACGCTGTAGCCACCGACATGACCGATATGGTCTCGGAAACAAGTCTAGACAACAGCAACCTCCCCGCCGAGTTCTACAACGACATAGACAACGTGAGCGAGGCCAAGCTGGAAGCCGAAATGGATATGCTCGATGACGAAGCAGGCGACGACCGGGCTTAGAAGTAAGTTGTACGTGTTACGGGGGCATACCGCACCCCGTAACAATTTATTAACAAAGCGTAGACCGAACTCCCTTAAAGTATGGGCAACTTTGCGGTGGCTATCCGTATAGCCAGGATCGTAATTAACTCATATACATTATGTTCGGCTTAGAGACCGGCGTTTTTGTCCTTCTGGCTATCTGTTTATTAGCCGCCTGTGCCTTCGAATTCATCAACGGTTTCCACGATACGGCCAACGCTGTAGCTACCGTCATCTACACCAATTCGTTACAACCTACCCAGGCCGTCATCTGGTCAGGCATCTGGAATTTCATTGGCGTGGTCACCGGCGGGGTGGGCGTGGGCATGAGCATTGTCAACCTGCTCCCCGTCGAACTACTTGTCGATCAGAACATTTATCACAGCATTGCCATGGTGCTGGCCCTGTTGCTGAGCGCCATCATCTGGAATTTCGGCACCTGGTATTTTGGCCTGCCCGCCTCCAGCTCACACACCCTGATTGGTGCCATTCTGGGCGTGGGCCTAGGCTATGCCCTGCTGCCGGGCAACACCACGGGCGTAGCCGCCGTGAACTGGGGCGAGGCGGAAAAGGTGTTTCTGGCCCTGTTGCTCTCGCCGCTGATTGGCTTCGGGCTAGCCGTAGTGCTTATGTTCGTGTTACGCCGCAGCCTCAACAAAAACCTGCGCAAGCAACTTTTCGACGAACCGCATCCCGGCCAGGCTCCGCCGCTGTGGGTGCGCGGTTTGCTCATCACCACCTGTACGCTGGTCAGTTTTTTCCACGGGCGCAACGACGGGCAGAAAGGCATTGGCCTCATCATGCTGATTCTGATTGGCATTCTGCCCACCTACTTCGCCATCAATACACGCCTCGACATCAAGCAATTGCAGCCCGATTTAGCCACCGTACAGCAGAAAGTAGCCCTGATCGACACGAAACTGCTGAGCAAAACGGACCTGGAGCGAATTCAAAAAATTAACACCAGCCTCGCCAATCTGCAACCTATCGTGGCAACGGGCACCTACCCACAAAACGGCGGCATGGACATTCGTAAAGCCCTGCTCACCATCAGCAGCAATACGAAGCAACTCATTGGCAGTGAGGACGTTAAATTAAGTGATTCGGACAAATCGGCCCTACGGAAAGCGGCTACTATTGAAGAAGAAGGCCTGCGCAAATTCACCGATCACGCCCCGTTTTGGGTAATCCTGATGATCTCGCTCTCGCTGGGTTTCGGCACCATGATTGGCTGGAAACGCATTGTAGTAACGGTGGGCGAAAAGATCGGCAAGTCGCACCTGACATACGCACAGGGAGCCTCAGCAGAACTGGTTGCCGCCACCACAATCGGTCTGGCGTCGGGTCTGATTCCGGGTTTCAAAGCGCCCGTGAGTACCACCCACGCCCTGTCGTCGGGTATTGCGGGGGCGATGGTGGCCAGCAAAGGGATTAAGAATTTACAGGCCAAAACAGTACAAAGCATCGCCCTTGCCTGGGTGCTGACCCTGCCCGTGGCCATAGTGCTGTCGGCTTCGCTGTTTCTCCTGTTCCGTGCCTTATTGGGCTAGGTGTATCTGCGCATCACGGGGGGCGCTCACATTCGTACGAAATGTTTCACCAAGGTGATTTTAATCAACTTATAATCAGTTGGTTATCAGACAATACTTACACTATTTGGCTTGGTCCGGGCCAAGTGTATGGTACAGCAGACGTCTCATCAAAGCGTTCGTTGGCAAGCCCAGAAGGAGGTTCGCTCCCATTGTCTGATGGTAAGAATACCCTCTCCTGTCCTAGTCAAGTTACTACTTTTCACTGGCTCATTTCCAGGGGTACAGGACACGATTGAGATGACTGACTAAACCAGCGGGTTGTGTTGATCGACCGCTCAACACCCGGATGTGCGATTGAGACTTACGCAGCGTCGTTAGCTTAAGACCTTTCACTACCTGGAAGTTTAATTGAGTGGATGATTATCATCGACTAGGAGCTCGCTTGTCAGTATTGACAAGGCACTGCCCATTACCGGTAATGGGCAGTGCCGATAGTCGTTCAGCAATGATTACTTCAGGCTTTTTTGTACTCGCCAACTTAGTTTGCCAGTTGGAACCGTTCGGTCAGGGGGCCGTCTTTGTGATTCAGGTGCGCCTGGTAGATCGGGCTGTGAAATGCATCCAGCGGGTCCATTAACGTGCTCAGTCCGCGCTTGTTCGGCTTCCGTCAATCGCCTTTGAAGAGCGTGGTGGCCACGTTCATGGCGGGCTGAAAGGCCCGGAGCGTGGCCCAGCCGGACTCAGTCAGGGTGAGCAGGCGGGTGCGTTTGTCGACGTTGTCGTTGGTTTGGATTCCCTCGACGCCATCGACCTGCTGATCCGGGTTGAAAACGAGTTCGGCATCCGAATAGACAATCATGATTGGCATACGCTGCGCACGATTGACGCGCTCACGGAGTACCTCCTCGTCGAAGCGGGGACGGCACTAACCCCGGCGTTCACAGCCCGTTATGTCCGATCGTACGGTGTTTAGCCATTAAGGTTCGCCATGAAAACCAAGGGCATACCCGGTTCGCTCACGCTGAATTGAGCCGGTCGGTCACCATTTCCTCGTTTAGTCGGAGGTAATGACCGGCCGTTCAGCCCCGACCAATTTTTCGTACAACTCACTGAGGGGCATATGCTTATCGTGCAGAAACTGGGGATTATGAAACTGATCCAGCTTCGCCAGTAGCTCTCCCAGCGTTTGCTGCTCCCGCTCCGAGAGGTTGCCGACAAAGAGGCTCATTTTGGTCATGTTGCCGTTCGTGGCCAGCAGCGCGAGGCAAATAAAATCATCATAGGTAACGAGCGGGGTTCCCTCCTGGGCCTTCTTCACATGCTGCCGGTGGTAGCGGTAGTCTATTGTCAGATACTCGATAATATAGGTCGGCAGCGGGAGCAGTGAGGGCAGGTAGTTCCGGGCGTAGGAATCGGACCCGGCAGTGCGGCAGTTTCAGGCCAGAGGTCGTTCGCTGGTAGACGCGCAGAAAATGGCGACGGGGTGCCTGCGCGTTGGTGCAGTAAAGAAACGGCTACAACAACCAGAGATTTGCCTACAGGCGGGAAGGCTGCAGTACGGACCTTTGCACAGCAACCAAACCGAAACCGTTATGAATATCGTTGTGACAGAAGCTCGCTTACTTAATTCAAAAACACCCAACGCATGAAATTAGCAGAAAAAGGCCCCATCAAACCGGCGCCCATGCTGGCCGGGCCGGGCCAAAAAACCGCCGAAGCCATTCAGTCCTGGCCGACCATTATCTCGGCTACCCACTGGGATTTATTCAACCGGTCCCGCGTGGACGGCGCCGATTTTTACGTGGACGAGGCCGAACTTGGGCATATTCACCTGAATGGCGAGGTGCATTTAGCCGCGACAAGCGAACTGGGCCTACCCCTATTGAAACGGGGCTTCGTCAGCGCGCTGCCCTACGGCAAGGCGCATGGCGACTGGGTCTCGTTCATGATCCGCACCGATGCAGATGCTGACCAGGCCACCTGGCTGTTTCAACTCAATTACGACCGGCTCCGGGGTGCGTCGATAGCTGCGCTGACCGAGCGCATGGCCGTCCATCACGCGACAAACACCATACACAAATCATGAGAAAAGCCTTCATCACCGGGGCCAACCGAAGCATTGGCTTCGAGACTGCCCGCCAACTGCTCCAACAGGGCTATTATGTGTACCTCGGTAGCCGCACAGTAGCCAATGGCCTGGCAGCCGTCGACACGCTGAGAGCCGAGGGGTTGACCCAGGTGGAAGCCATTCAACTCGATGCCAGCGATGCCGCATCGGTGAAGGCCGCCCGCGCTGAAATCGGCCAAAAAACCGACGTGCTGGACGTACTCATCAACAACGCCGGTATCCTCGGCGGGATGACGCAAACGGCCCTCGGTGCCGATATTGCGGTCTTCAAGGACGTGTTCGACACCAACGTGTTCGGTGTGGTAGGCGTGACGCAGGCGTTTGTGGATTTGCTGCAAAAGTCGGATCAGCCCCGGATCGTGAATGTCACATCGGGCTTAGGTTCGCTCACCCTGCACAACGACCCTTCGTGGAAATATTATTCGGTCAAAGCTGCTGTGTACAATACCTCAAAAGCGGCCCTCAATATGTACACCATTTCGCTGGCGTATGAACTGCGGGATACGCCGTTTAAAGTAAATGCGGTTGATCCAGGCTTCACGGCCACCGATTTCAATCATCACAGCGGCCCCGGCACCGTCGAGGATGCGGCTGCCCGGTTGGTGAAAGCAGCCACATTGGGTTCAGATGGGCCAACAGGCCAGTTTTTCAGCGATGACAATGCGCCGGAGACGGGAATAAGCCCGTGGTAAACGAGTGGGGGCATACCACGTCATCGGAGCAGCCGGACGTACAATAAATCGTTGGGCGAAATGCGCAGCAACACAGAAAGTACAACATTAATAGTACAATTAATTATTGGTAAAGTACAAATTAATACAGAAAGTACGACAAAACTTTCGTATATTTGGGAGTTAGCCGTCATGCTATGGCGACACAATTCAACACAGTAAATTATTTTTGACCCTTCATAAAGCCTTATGACAGAGAAAATCGAAGAAATAGCAGAAAAAATAAAAAGGCATAGAGATTTAGAAATTACAATTGGTGCGACTAACAATGCTGTTGGACGGTCATTGACTATTTACAACAAAGAAGAAAAATAGTTTTGGCTAATTAACAAACAGGCTACTATTGTTCAATTTCAAAAAGACTTTAATGGCAATATTAATCCGCAATCAAGTTATACTGAAAATTCCACTTATAAAGGTGACGGCTTTACTGTTCCCAGAGATTCAAAGTTGGGTGGCTTATTAATTGGCAATCACGAAGGAAAACATAAATACCAAGCACCAATTGGTGAAATAGAAATAGAAATTTTCAATAGGGCAACTTACCGACCAAGTCAGTTAGACGGAGAATATGCAACAGACATTCTAATACGTATTGCCGCTGATAGCAAAGCACATTCATTCCAAGACATTGCAAAAATTCTTTCACTACAAAATGAAATTGACGAAGCACAACAAAAATTAGAAAGTGCAACAACAGAAGAAGCTGAATTATTAGTTCAGCGTATTGCGTCAAAAGAAGAAGAAAAGAAAACCTATCTAAATAAAGCTCAAAGTTTTATTCGCAAATATGCAGAACTACGTTATCAGCCAATTCTTGACCCAATCCAAGAATCAATAAAACGTTCAAAAATATTTGAGGGAGCTTTAATCATAAATGGAGGACCAGGAACAGGAAAAACAACTTCATTAATTCAAAGAATTAAGTTTTTAATTTCACCTTCAATAGAAGAATATAAACCTCTTACTCAATCTCAAAAAGACATACTGTTTACGCAAAAAACAAGTTGGATATTTTTCTCACCAAATGAATTGCTTGCATTGTTTTTAAGAAACAGTATGAAATTGGAAGAACTTTCAGCCGATTCAGAAAGAGTTAAAGTTTGGGCATCTCACAAAAACGAACTCATAAAAACATATCGCTTCGTTTCAGAAACAAAAAGACCTTTTTTAGTTTATAATAAATCAAATGGTGTTAATCTATTTTCTAACCAGTCAAAAAATATAAACGAGATTATTAAAGGATTTGAAAGTTCTTATATGGCTTTCCAAAAAGACAAGTTGAATAAAGTTTCAGAAATTGATGTAATACTAATTCAGATTTACAATGTCGTATTTAGTATGTAAGGGAAACAAGCTAAATCAACGATCATTTTCCGGGTATCAAATAAGTCCCGCAAAATGGCCGCTACCCGATCTTGGGCCTCGGCCAATGTCGCAAACACGCGGTGCTTGAGACCACGGCGAAC
>JBBRMP010000092.1:0-21466 GCA_038230755.1 Cytophagales bacterium
CCGCGTGAAAGAAGTCATCTCGCTAAGTCGAGAGGAGGCTTTGCGGCTCGGCCACGACTATATCGGGACCGAACACTTACTGCTTGGCATGATTCGCGAGGGCGAAGGCGTGGCGGTGGGGCTGCTTAAAAAATTGTCGATTTCACTCGACGAACTGCGCATCACCATCGAGCAAGCCACGAAGGGAACCGCAACCAACAACGTAAAAAACCTGGCCAATATCCCCCTGACGCGTCAGTCGGAAAAGACCCTGAAGATTACGTACCTGGAAGCGAAAATCTTTAAAAGCCCGCTTATCGGCACAGAACACCTGCTGCTGTCAATTCTGCGTGACGAAGACAACGTCGCCACCCAGATTCTGCACAAATTCAACGTTAATTACGAAGTCATAAAGGAAATGCTGGAATACCAATCCACAGGAAGCAAACCCACCATGGCCCACGACACAGATGATGACGACGATGCCGCCCGCGGCATGTTTGGTAACGCCGGTAGCGGCGGACAGGGTAAGGACAAGGGCTCAGAGAAATCGCGTACACCCGTACTCGACAATTTTGGCCGTGACCTCACCAAATTTGCTGAACTCGGCAAACTAGACCCTATTGTGGGTCGTGAGAAAGAGATCGAACGGGTGGCCCAGATTTTGAGCCGCCGTAAGAAAAACAACCCAATTCTGATTGGCGAACCGGGCGTTGGTAAAACGGCCATCGCCGAAGGACTGGCCCTGCGCATTGTGCAGAAAAAAGTATCGCGGGTGCTGTTTGGCAAGCGCGTCGTTACGCTCGACTTGGCTTCTTTAGTGGCTGGCACCAAATACCGGGGTCAGTTTGAGGAGCGTATGAAAGCCGTGATGAACGAGCTGGAAAAATCGCCCGAAGTGATCCTGTTCATCGACGAGTTGCACACCATCGTGGGTGCGGGCGGTGCATCGGGTTCGCTCGATGCCTCGAACATGTTCAAGCCGGCCCTGGCCCGTGGCGACATTCAATGCATTGGTGCCACCACGCTGGACGAATACCGTCAGTACATCGAGAAAGATGGCGCGTTGGCCCGTCGTTTCCAGATGGTGATGGTCGATGCCACGTCGATTGATGAGACCATCGAGATCCTGAACAACATCAAGGATAAGTACGAAGAACACCACCACGTAACCTACACGAAGGAGGCCATCGAAGCCGCCGTGAAATTGTCGGAGCGGTACATCAGTGACCGCTTCCTGCCCGACAAGGCCATCGACGTGATGGACGAAGTGGGTGCCCGCGTACACATCAGCAACATCACCGTGCCCGAAGATATTCTGCGCCTCGAAGACTCGATTGAGAACATCAAGAAGGAGAAAAATCAGGTAGTGAAGAGCCAGAAGTACGAAGAGGCGGCTCAGTTGCGCGACAAGGAAAAACGCCTTATCGATCAACTCGACCGGGCCAAACAGGCTTGGGAAGAAGACACCAAAAAGCGTCGCTATACCGTAACCGAAGAAAGCGTGGCCGAAGTAGTGGCCATGATGACGGGTATTCCGGTCACGAGCGTGTCGAACGACGAAGGCAAGAAGCTCATCAACATGGGCGAGGAACTGAAAGGCAAAGTGATCGGTCAGGCCTCGGCCATCGAGAAACTGGTGAAAGCCATCCAGCGCACCCGCGTTGGGTTGAAAGACCCCAAAAAGCCCATCGGTTCGTTCATCTTCCTCGGCCCCACGGGCGTTGGTAAGACCGAATTAGCCAAGGTGCTAGCCACGTACCTGTTTGATAAAGACGACGCGCTGGTGCGTATTGACATGAGCGAATACATGGAGAAATTCAGTGTATCGCGGCTGGTTGGTGCGCCTCCGGGCTACGTGGGTTACGAAGAAGGCGGTCAGTTGACGGAGAAAATCCGCCGCAAGCCATACTCAGTCGTACTCCTCGACGAGATCGAAAAAGCCCACCCCGACGTCTTCAATATCCTGTTGCAGGTGCTCGACGATGGCATCCTGACCGACGGTCTGGGCCGCCGCGTTGACTTCCGCAACACGATCATCATCATGACCTCAAACATTGGGGTGCGTGACCTGAAAGACTTCGGTGCCGGCATTGGCTTTGTGTCGAAAAAGAGCAACGAGAATCAGGACGACCTTATGAAGTCAACGATTCAGAATGCCCTGCGGAAAGCCTTTTCGCCGGAATTCCTGAACCGCCTCGACGACGTGATCGTGTTCAACTCGCTGCAACGCGAAGACATCCACCTCATCATCGACCTCATGCTGGGTAAGTTGCTGGGCCGCGTGACCAACCTAGGTTATACCGTAGAGTTGACCGAGAAGGCGAAAGACTTTCTGGCCGAGAAAGGGTATGACCCGCAGTATGGTGCCCGTCCGTTGAGCCGAGCCATTCAGCGGTACCTCGAAGACCCCGTGGCCGAAGAGATCCTGAAAGGCGAACTCAAAGAAGGCGACGTACTCATGGCTGATTATGCCGGAGAAGGCGATACACTACAGATCACGGTGAAAAAGCCCGAAGCTGTGGTGGAGTAAGCCACGTATATTGATTCATTAAAAAGCCCACTCAGCACTGCTGAGAGGGCTTTTTTGTTTTTGGGGACTGGTCGAAGGTGTGGCCGTTCAGGTTATTAGCCCATCATTCTACCGTAAGTGAAAATACGGCATTTGCCGTATAGGCACCTCGTGGCCGGGCCGGAGCTTTGCGGCATCACCCAACCGCGTGGAAGCCACGTTTACCCGATGAACAATCAATACCGACTTCTGGCAGCCTGGCTACGTCCGCTTTGCCTGGTTTGTCTGGCCCTCGGCCTGCAACAGTGCCACCCAAAAGACCCGCAGCCGACGGGGTCGGTGGCCGACAAAAAGATTTCGCAGTTCGAACGGGCGGGCTATTGCGATTTTCTGATCGACAAAGCCGGTACGTATCACGTCGTCTTTCAGGAAAGCCCCGACAATGGCAAGCCCGTTTTTATTTATTACAGCACCTCGACCGATAAGGGCAGTAGCTGGAGCAAACCCGTCAACATCAGCAACGACAATACCGGTAATGGCTCGGGCTATGCCCGCATTCTACAAGATGGCTCCGGTGCGATCTACGCCATCTGGAAACGCTTTGGCAATACGGCTGCCCAATACCCGGTAGGCGAAGTACTTTTGGAAGGGCCGGGCGGCTATGAGATGGGCACCGTCACATACAGTGTGCTAAATGGCGGCACTTGGAGCCAGCCTATTCGCGTCAGCGAAACGCAGCAAACGCAGTCTACATGGTTTGCTACGCTGAATGAGAAAGGCCAGCTAGTTTTGTTCTGGGCACAACTGGGATCCGCAGCAATTAAAGCTAATTACGGGTACAGGTATTACTGCGACTATGTGCGAGGCATTACTCTGAATGGTGCCAGTAAAAGTGCCATCGTCGATTTTTCCAATCCCTGGGTGCCTAAGACGCAGTATGAGCAAATGCCCCATCAGGGCTTTAAGAATTTGGACGGCTATATTAGTCCATCTGGCGTGATCCACTTTACCTTCGAGCAAACCGATACGAATGATGACGTAGAAAAAGTGTATCATTTCAATAGTAAAACTACGCAGGTCGTATACAGCTACCCGAAGTATTCGACCAACAATACGTTCAACAATCCTGCCAAACTGCTTGTCGACGAGAAAGGCGTTGACCACCTCATTTTTCTGCCCCCATCCACCACCCTCGAAAGCGAACAGGTCTGGGACATCAACCTGGCCACCGGTCAGAAGACGATCATTTTCAATTTTGGGGTGCCTGGATCTCGCATCAGTGGTTTTCAAGCCACCCAGGGGCCTAACGGACAAATGGGCGTGGTGGTGGAAGCCAACCCCAAGCGGCTGGAGAACACCGAAGCCTATGGGTGCTTCTATCAGAACGGTGTCTGGCAGTTTGGTGGCCTTACCAGTAACGCGGCGAAAGACGATTTCAAATCGACGCAAGTGAACACCTTCTATGGTCCGGCCTATTTTGTGTCTACCACACGTTACCGCAGTTCGTTTGGCAGCGTCGCCTGGGATGCGGCGGGGCGCAAAAGCATGACCCTGACCCTAGCGGCTGATTGGCTAGGCACGGGTGGGTACAGCACCAGCAGCCCCTCCATCGTCTACGTCCCCATCGACAAGTAGCTTAAACCACGCTACCGCTGCCACAAAATACGGTAAATGCCGTATAGGCCAGCTCAATAGGTGGCCCACTTTTGTCCTGTTCCCAACCAGACCGGCAGTCAGGTCGCTGTCGGCTTAAAACCACCCGTTTCACATGAATAGCATTCGATTTACCCTTATTGTTGGCTGCACCGTTGGCCTTTTCCAGTGCAAAAAGGCCGATGACCCCGCGCCTGTTACCCCTGGCCCTCCGGCTGCCACGACCACCTACGCGCTGGGCTGGGCGGGCAACGAGGACCTGAGTAAGGTTCCCGTCTCGACTAACTTTGGCTTTGCCTCGGCGGGTACATTTCCCTCATCGGTCGATCTGAGTGCCTACCTGCCACCCGTGGCCAGCCAGGGCAGTTACGGCACCTGCGTATCATGGGCGGCGGGGTATTATATGAAAACGGCCCTGGAAGGGCTGACCAACAACTACTCGGCGGCGCAACTGGCTAATGCCGCCAACCAGATCAGCCCGCGCGATTTATTTACCTCTGTGCCCGACAACCAGAAAGGCGCCAATTGCGGAGGTAGTTCCTTCTTGGCCAATCTTGACGTGTTACAAAATCGGGGAGCCGCCACGCTGACCACTGTGCCGTATAGCAACCTGGGCAACTGCGCGGCCGCCAGCGCCAGCACAGCCTGGAACACGGATGCGGCCAAGCACAAGATCAAAAATTACCGTACCATCACGGCCAGCGTCAACGCCATCAAGGAGCAACTGGCCAACAAGACACCCGTGCTGCTGGGTGCGTTTTTGTCCGACAATTTCATGACCTGGAATAGCGATAACGTGCTCTCGTCCAACACGACCTACACGCAGGTGGGCCAACACGCGGGCCACGCGCTGACCATTGTGGGCTACGACGACCGCAAGGGGGCAGGCGGGGCTTTTAAAGTAGTCAATTCCTGGGGCACCAACTGGGGCAGCAAGGGCTATATCTGGGTCGACTATACGTTTCTGGTGACCACGTTTGCACAGCCTGATGGCACCGGTAATCGGGTACTGATGGTGATGACCGACGCCACCGCCAAACCCACTACGCCCACCACCCCAACCGCGCCCACCACCCCCGTCGGCAAATCGGGCATTGATTTGTTCGCCTGGGTCGATTCCGATTTTTCGACCTACAGCAAAACGGGTAACCCCCAGAGCCGATCTGTAGACCTGAATATTTTCAATGTGGGCACCAGGACGGCCACGCCGCAGACTCCCTGGAAGGTCTACTACATGTATTATAACGCCTATAACGCCAACGACTACGGGCTGCTGCTGTATGAGACGTTTACCACCAAAGGGCTGGCGACCAATACGTATCAATGCACGAATGACAACTGTAATTTCAACGTGTCGCTACCCGCCTATGGCAATTTATCGCACCAGGTATTTGGTACCGAAGACGGAATAGAACTCAGCTATACTATGCCCGCCACGCTCAGCGGCTCCTATTACCTGGTGCTGCTGGCCGACCCCGAAAACGTGTTGAACGACGATGATAAAACCGATAATTTCTTCTACACGACTGACAACCCGTTGGTGTTCAGAAATGGCTATGCGGCCCGGCAAAGTGCCGATGGGGTAGCGTCGAACCCATTTTCGTTCAAAAATCTGATGCGGCCTACCGACAGCAAGGCCCTGCGTCGCCCGTTCAATTCGGCCATTACACCCACCAACCGCAACGCCTATTCGCCCGACGAGATCGTTGATTTTCTCCGGCAGCAGCAACGTAACGGTGGCCTTGCCCGCAAACAAATCGAATATGCCCGTGCTAACCCATCCGCCAATGTCCAGCCGGCCCGCTAACCGGTTCTGGGGGTTGCTGCTCTGCGGGGCCGGGGTGCTGGCCTGCGCCAGTATACCCCCTGTGGGCCAGCCCATAACGGCCCGGACCGTGCTGACACGGCTAGCGGCCCGGTTGCCGGTGCGCGTCGAGAATGTGACCTTCAGTGACGAGCTGGATTTTACCACGCTGACCGCCAGCCCCGAAACCCCTACTGTGGCGCGGGTCTGGGTCAACGCGCCTGTCTACTTCCGCAACTGCACCTTCAACGGCAAGGTGTTGGCCTTCCGGCAACACGGCGACACCACGGTATTGTGTTCCTTTGGCCGCAACCTGACGTTTGTGGGTTGCCAGTTCAACGGCGAGACCAGCTTCCGGTCGGTATCAGTAGTGGGCATTGGAGCGTTTAGCCATACGCAGTTCAACAAGCCCGTGTCGTTTGCCGGCGCGCGGTTTGGGGCCGAGGCGTATTTCGACCAGGCTCTGTTTGCCGTCGAGGCACGGTTTCAGCAGGCCCGTTTTGCCGGCATGGCTAATTTCTGGCAATCGATCTGGGCGGGGACGACTTATTTTCAGGGGGCCACGTTTGACGCCGACGCGCAGTTTAGCCTCGCCGACTTCCGGGCCAACCTCGATTTCTCGCTCTGCACCACCCACGGTCTGCTCAATTTTAACTACGCCCAGTTGCCGGGCCGCAGCAGTTTCGCCAATTGCCGGTTTCACAACGCCGTCGATTTCAACAATGCCCGGTTGCACGATGCTAGTTTCAGCGAAGCCATTTTCGATACCAAAGCCTCGTTTGCCGACGTTGACAGCCCGCGCATTTCGTTTGAACGCGCCTTTTTCCTGACCCGCCCGCCCCTACTAAATCTGATAAAGCCGCAGCCCAACGCCATTGATATGACGGGCGCACAGGTCGCTACTGGCCATCTTATTACGCTTCCTTAACCACCTTTTTATGGATTTTCGTTTCTTCTCCACGCCAAGCAATTACCCTAACAAACTAACCCCAAACACCCTATGACGACTTCTTTATTTACCCTCGTTTTTGTGTTGCTTCACTCGAAAACTTCACCCAAATCCTGCTGACTCATGAGAAATTTCCAAAAAAATGCCGTTGCCGCCGGTCTGACGGCCTTATTGTGTGTTGCGCTTTTCCACTCGGCTACGGTCTATGCTCAGACTTACAAGGGGTTTAGCGTGGGGCAATACCAGGGTCAGGCGCGTAATAAAACCGGCAACAACATCGGCACCGGCAAAGCCACCTTGGAGATCCGATCTATTGCCAACGATGGCAGCGTTCAGGCCTATCTGCGGGACTCCGACGGGCTGGAAGGAGCCGGTGCGCTGGCCGGTGCCATCAACGACAACGGGGTTATGCAACTGAGCGGCCCGATGACTTCGCCAAGTGATAATTCGGTCTGGCAGTCGGCCCTGATGGCGGTGATGCAGAACGGGCAACTCCGCATGGGCAACCGGCTCACGCTGGGCAATGCCGTTCAGGAAGAAACGGCGACGATGGCCTACGCTGGTGGTGGTGCACCTGTCCGCCCGGTTACTGCCGCTTATGCCCAGAAACCGACCGTGCAAGACATCGAGAAGGTTATGAAGGGAACGTGGGCCGGGGGCGAACATCCTGCCTCAAGCATAGATGCCAAAATGGCCGTAACCGTCAATGCCGTTCAGTTCGGGCAACCCTACCGGGCTACAGCGCAGGAAGTGCAGGTGGAGGGGTTCCCCAGCGGCGGCATGATCTATCCGGTTATTGTTGATTTTACCCAGCGCACCTACTACGATTCAGGCACACGGGCTATACGAATGGGCCGGGAGGGTAAAGTGTATAAAGACAGGTTCGGCGGATGGGCAGTCCAGACGGGCGCAGTCCGGGGGCAGGAAATCATTACGACGGAACCCGTTCGGAAATAATCAGTTACCTGCTGCCTACGGACAACCTTCTGTTTGTCGGCTAACTACGAAGCGGCCCTGCCACAGCAGCCAGCCGACTGAGCCTGACCGCGTTTCGGGTGGCAACGACTCAGTCGGCCAGCGGGATCGTGACCAAGACGGTGGTTCCCCGACCCGGTTCGCTCTCAATGCAGCACGTACCACCCATTTCATCAGCCCGGCGTTGGAGGTTCCGTAGCCCGTAATGCGCTGATCCATCGGCCAATTTTCCCGGATTGAACCCCCGGCCGTTGTCGGTTACGCTCAGGTGTAGCTCACTAGCCAGCAACGTGCACACCACCGTGATGGCAGTGGCGTGGGCGTGTTTGAAGGCATTATGTACCGCTTCCTGCACCTGCCGGAACAGGTTTAGGGCCTGCGCCGATGTGAGTTCGGGGTTGGCGGGGGTAGTCATGGTCAGGGTGTAGGTGCAGGCCGGGTGCTGCTGTTGCTGTCGGTTGAGGTATTGTTGCAGTTTGCTCCGAAAACCGGCCAGGGTAATGGCGGGCTGGTCAATGGCCCAGACCGTGTCGCGCAGGCTCTGCATGGCCTCGCGGGCATAGTCGCCCATGCGACTGGCCTGTTCACTAGTTGGGGTGTTGGCACTGGCGGCAATGACTGAGAGCTGTGCACCGACGTGGTCGTGCAGATCGCGGGAGATGCGCTCTTTTTCCTGTTGGGCGTAGAGCAGTGCCTGCGTAGCCCGCAGTTCGTCCTGCTGCGCTTTGAGTTGCGAGACCAGCAGTTGTTGTTTCTGCTTGACCGCTTCTACGGTGAGTTGTTGTCGTTCGTCAGCAATAAACTTGTAGCGAAACCCTAACCCCACCGATAGAATGGCAAATTCCAGTAAAGCCGTCAGCGCGACGCCTTCCCGAATGAAAAAATGATCGTCAATCAGGTTATTGTTGCGCAAATAACCTAGAATAACCTGCACCACCGCCGGAGAAATAGCCATCATATAGAGGCGGGCCGGACCAGTCGCTGCCGAACGTGCGGCCAACAAACCCAACCACAAACCCGCCCCGGCCATCAACAGGACCGATACCAGGTACATCGACGACATCAGCAGGTGAAACGCCGCCTTGTGAGCCAGGTAGAAAGGTCCCCCTAACAGGCTGAAAAGTAGAACACTATTAACCAGCAAAGCGCCCACCGACAGCCAGAACACCCGACGAAGCCAGTTCAGGTGGAAGACGGGTTCAAAAATATACCAGCGTGCAAAGCCAAAACTGGCTAGTGTGAGCAGGTATAAACTTAGTTCGGCCAGGTCAACGGCGGGCATGAACCCATATGTAGGACTATCGATCCAGACAAACCAGTAGCCTTCCGTCGCGGTCAGATAAAGAAACCCGCTCAGGACGTATAAAGTGTAGAACAAATAGACCCGGTCGCGCAGCAGTCCGTAAAGCAGCAGGCTAAAAAACGTCGCGAAACTCAGAAAGCCAGTGATGTAATCGTAGAAGGAGCGCTTAAATCGGTCGGCACGCAGAAAGGCGGCGGGGTGGTATACCTGCAACGGAAACGCCAGCCGGGTGTGTCCACCGTCGGCCCGGACGAAGAGCCAGGCCGCTTGCCGGGGCGCTAACGTAAACGCAAATAGTGGATTGTGGTGTTGCCAGGGCCGGTTAGCCACCGGAGTAGCCCAGCCCAGTGGAGCCGACTGCCGTAGCAAGTGCCCCTGTTCGCTCACCATAAAAAAACGAACCGACTGCAGGTGGGCATAGTCAATTTGGGCAATCAGCAAATCTGCCCGGTCAGATCGGTTGGCTACGTAGCAGCGAAACCAAGCCGGCGGCTGCCCCATGCCGAACTGCGGAATATCGCCGGGTACAGACTGGAAATGACTTGAATCGGCCCAGACCTGTGCTAACGTGAGCCGCCCCGACGAATCGGAGCGGTATTGTAGATGACCTTTCGCCGAAAAAGACCCGTCGGCGGGCAGTGATGATTGCGACCAGGCAACCCCGGATGTGAGGGACACTACCAGCAGAATCAGTAAACGGATGGTCATGGGTGGGTGAAAGCCAACGAGTTACGCCAGGCCGTTGGAAATCTACACAAGTAATGCCATTCTTTTTTAGTATCAGCGAAGCTTCGCCCCAAGGATAAGTCGCCCCGTCAATAAATACGGCAAATGCCGTATGGATCACCCAGCCGAAAGCACCACATTTGTCTACTCGTCCCTTAATCAGCGTCAGGATGCCAACCACTCTAGCCATTGTCGATGATAACGAAGGACTGCTGCAAACGCTGGCCCGAAACCTGGGTGCCTTCAGTGAAATAAACCTGCTTTTTACGGCCACCAACGGCCAGCAGGTCCTGGAGCTGGCCGCACAAACCCCACCCGACGTGGTGCTGATGGACATTGATATGCCCGTGCTCGACGGCATCCGGGCGGCAGCCCTGCTGAAAGCCCGGCATCCCGATACGAAGATTCTGATGCTCACCATTTTCGACCGCGACGATAAACTCTTCGAGGCCATTAAAGCCGGGGCATCGGGCTATTTGCTCAAAGATGAACTGCCCGCCCGCATCGTGTCGGCCATCGAAGAGGTCGTTGATGGGGGCGCACCCATGTCGCCGGGTATTGCCAGCCGGGCGTTGGCTATGCTGCGAAACCAACCCCCACCCAGCGCCGACAAAGAACGCAAGCCTGCCTCACCCGACAGCTACCTGCTCACCGGTCGGGAGGTTGAAATTCTGGAGCAACTGAGCCAGGGTCTGGCTACGCCCCAAATTGCCGACAAGCTCTTTGTGAGTGACCGGACAGTGCGTAAGCACGTGGAGAATATTTACGCCAAACTGCACGTCCATTCCAGATTTCAGGCCATCCAATTGGTCACAAAGCACCAGTGGTTTAGTAAGCTGGCAGGTGAGTAGGGCAGTTGAAAACATCTGTGTTGTATCAGTAGCGAAAAGACATAAGTCGACAGACATTGTTCACTATTGACGAACCAGGATACCAACTCAGTATGCGTACTTTATTTATTGTACAGGGCGAAGGGCGCGGGCACCTTACCCAGGCCATTGCCCTGGCCCAAATTCTTCAGTCTGGAGGGCACGAGGTGTTGGGCGCCTGGGTGAACGTGACGCCCGAACGACCGCTGCCCTCCTTTTTCGCCGAGGCCTTTCCCGCACCCATCACGCCCATTGCCGGTCCATTATTGGTCTATGACCCGGACACAAATGCCCTCGACTGGCTCACGACCGTGCGGGGCGTTGTTCAGCATTGGCGGCTGTTCAGGCAAAGTATGCGCCAACTGCGCGATGGCATCGAGCAACACCGGCCCGACGTGGTGGTCAATTTCTTTGAGTTGCTGGGTGGGCTTACCTACGGCTTCTATAAACCTGCGGCACCCATGGTGTGCATTGGCCATCAGTGCCTGATTTTTCATGCCGACTTTCCGTTTCCCAAGGATCATTGGGCTGAGCGTCTGGCGTTTAAGTGGCTGGTACGCCTCAACGCCTGGGGTGCTATCGAACGTTTTGGCCTGTCGTTCGACGAGCAGCCCGACGAGCTTTCTGAACGGTTGCGGGTGATGCCTCCCTTGCTGCGAACGCCCGTTGCCCGCCCCGCCCCCGCCGATGCCCCCGCCCGGTACATATTGGCCTATACTACCCAACCGGGTATGGTCGATGAACTGCGGCGTACCCACAATGACCGTCCCGACGTATCGATCCAGTATTTTTCGGCGGCCAACCACCCCGACCATCATTCCGACGCTACGTTTAGTGTTCACCCCATCGACGGCCCCCGCTATCAGCAGGCCATGCAACATGCCGAGGCGGTGATGACCACGGCGGGTTTCGAGTCGATCTGCGAGGCCATGTATTGGGGTAAGCCGGTGCAGTTGCGCCCCCAGCCCAACCACTTCGAACAGGCTTGTAATGCTCTGGACGGCCAGCGGGCTGGTGCTGGTGAGGCGGTTGCCCAGTTTGATCTGCCCCGGCTGCTGGCCTATCTGCCCACCTATTCGCCCGACACCAGCCGTCGCTTTCGTGCCTGGCAAGCCCAGGGTGCGGCGCGCTTCATTGCTGCCCTTCAGCGCGTTGCAGCGGGCCGGGCATAAACAGGTGTTAGCCTCGACGGACCAACGAAGGATGGTGAACAGCTTTGACTGGTGGACTGACATACACTGCTACCAAAGGCCCTGCACCAGCGCATTGAGCAGTTTTTTCTGCCGAAGGTCGTACGTGTATTCCCAGAACATGACGCCCGCCAGGCGATTGGCTTTGATGTAAGCCATTTTCCGGGCCAGCGACGGTTCATCGGCATAAGAAATAAACGTGCGCGTGGTGGGGTTCCACAAATAGGGCGCGTCGGCGTCGGCATCCCAATGGCGGGTGTAGCCGTTTTTGTTGATGTATTTGTCGGCCAGTTCGTCGTAGCTAATGAACAGGTGCTTGCCCGTCGAGGGTTGATAGAGGCCGTTGTCTTTGTCGGCCACGTCAGTCCAGCCGCGCCCGTAGAACGGCACACCCAGCACAATTTTGTGGGCAAGCACCCCCGCCCTGATATGCCCTTCCACCGCCGAGACAGAGCTATTCCGCGACTGATCGCCCTTTTTCGATTGCCCCAGCGGGCTGTGATGCCCCGTTAGCTTGTCGTTGCCGTGGTAGAGGTCGTAAGTCATGATGTTTACAAAGTCGAGGTATTGCTGCGCCCGGCCCAGCTCGGTGTGGTTCACAAAAGCAGTGTCGCCGCCCGTGGCCGCCGTAAGCAGGTACTGGTTGGCCGGTGGGCGTTTGTCCTGCCTGCCCTGCCTGTCGAGTCGGTTGCGCAGGGCTTTCAAAAAGAGGGTAAATGTTTGTTTGTCTTCGGGCCGAAAGACGTTGCCGGCCCCCACCTGAGCGGGGTACTCCCAGTCGATGTCCAGCCCGTCGAGCCGATGTTTTTTCAACAAGGCCACGGCATCGTCGGCAAATCGCTGGCGGGCGACGGCGGTCAGGGCGGCGTCGGAGAAGTACTTGCAACCACCCCAGCCACCAATGGAAAGCAGGATTTTAAGGTGCTTATTTACGCTGCGCAGGGCCGTCAGATTGGCCAGATTTGTGGAGTCTTTGGCCGTTAGCGGGGCGAGTTTTCCGTTGGCGGCGGGCACGGCAAACGCGTAGTTGACGTGGGTGAGCTTCTGCACCTCAATCTGCTCTTTCGTCCAACCCCCGCCGGTGACGTAGCCAATGATGACGGGTTTTCCGGGGGTTGTCTGTGCTTTGACAGATAACCCCAAACCAACCAGTAACCAGCCTGGTACAGCCCAGCCCAGCGCGGCCCAGCCGAAGGATGCAAACGAGTTTTTCATGTCGGCAGTATACCACCTAAACACGAAGCACACAAGCATTGAGGGCCATTTGGTAATCCCTTCGGGCGGGGTGAGCCTGTGGTCAGGCTACTCAGAAAAGGTGGTGAGGATGGATAGGCGGAAAGACAACAAAGCTCACCATCCGTTCGAGCCCGACGGTCGGATTTGGGATAGATGTGTTCGTTTTTGAGACAACAGGAGCCAGAAATGCAAAAGCAGAACTTACTCTTATGCAAGAACGGCGATATTGAGAACCGTAGGTACTGCTCTGATTATGTGTTCCTTTTCCCGTAGCCTAAACAAGCCTCGGCCTGAGTAATCACTTGCCGGGGCTTTTCGTTGTAGCTGAAACAACAACGACGATGGGTACACAACTACGTTTTTCCAGCTTGTTGCTTTTACTCAGTCAGGTCGCTTTCGCGCAAACCGAGCGGGGGGTAAACTGGTGGTCGGGCGGGATCAGCACCCGCAACAGCCGAACGGCCTTGTACCAGGATATTTCTGAGCAAACCACACTCGATGTAGCCTTTACACAGGGCACCTTCGTGCGGACTAACCTGCTGGTGGGGGCCGATTTACGCTATACCCGCACCCGCGACCTGAGCCGCCGTGGCTTCAACTTCGACGCCGTCACCGACGGGCGAAACGGGGCCTTATCGGTGGTGCCGTTTATGCGTCATTTTTGGGGAAAACAGGCCCTCCGAGGCTACGTTGGGGGTGGACTGTCTGTCACCTACGGTCGGAACCGGATCAGTACGGCCAACACATTCCAGCGTGGTTCGGAGAATCAGATCACCAATTGGCAGGTGGCGCCCGAAGTACAGGCGGGGCTTTTTTACAGTATCAACCCGCATTGGGGCCTCGACCTAAACGCCCGGTCGAGCGTGATTCCGCTGGCGTTTGGCAATCTGAATCTGGGCCTGGTGGTGCTGACGGGCGTAAAAGCGCGTACGCGCCCCGAACCACGCCAAACGCCTACCCAATTGCTGACGGGCAACTGGCTGGTGGGCGGGTCGTTTTCGGTGAGCAGTCAGCAGCGGAAGCTAATGTCAACCACTGAGCAGTTGCAGGTGGTGCAATCGCAAACCACACAGATTGTGAGCCTGCGTCCCAGTTTTGGCTACATGGCGGGGCGACGATGGGTGATTGGCGTGGCCATTCCCATTCGTAATCAGACCATCACCAACGAATTTCTGCGGTCGGCGCAGGCCACTAGTGGGGGCGGGGCCGACGTGATTACCAAGGGTATTGGGCTGGAACCGTTCGTAAAAAAATACCTGTCGCGGAGCCGGTTTGGCCCTTACGTAGGCGCACAGGGTGGCTGGCTCACCGAGCGCACGATTGGCAGTGCGGGCGGGCAGAATACGCGGTACACCCTGCGGGTGAGCGGCGGACTAGCCTACATGCTGGGGCAGCGGTTCATTGCCGAAGCCGAGTTGGGTAGCCTGGGCCACCAATGGTCGAACACGACAGTGGCGGAAGAGGCCCGCAGCCAAACTGACTTCGCCCTCACCCTCCGCCCCGCCCTTTCATTGACGTATGTGTTTCTGTAGGGCGTGTATCTTTGGCCCCGAAGCCATGCTTAACGCTTCGTCAACCAATGATTAGATGCATCGTTACGGTGCTGCTGTGCGGGCTTTGCCTGGCAGCGTTCGCTCAACAAAACCTCGTTCCCTACGTTCGTCCGCTGATTGGCACCGAAAAGATGGGCCATACCTATCCGGGGGCGACCATGCCGTTTGGGTCGGTGCAACTTTCGCCCGACACTGATACGCTCTCTTACGAAATCAACGGGAAGTACAACGGCGACGTCTACAAATACTGCGCGGGCTATAAATACGAAGACAAAACCATCGTTGGCTTTAGCCATACGCACTTCAGCGGCACGGGCCATTCCGACCTCGGCGATTTTCTGGTGATGCCCACGCAGGGACCGCTGCAACTCAACCCCGGCACGGCGTCTGACCCCAAAAATGGCTATCGGTCGGCGTTTTCACACGCCAACGAAACGGCACAGGCGGGGTACTACCGGGTGAAACTGGACGACCATAACATTGTGGCCGAACTGACTGCTTCTGAACGGGTTGGCTTCCATAAATACACCTTTCCGAAGTCCGATCAGTCGCATATTATTCTGGATCTGACCGCCGGGATTTATAATTATGATGACAAAAACGTGTGGACGTTTGTGCGCGTCGTGAACGATACGCTTGTGACGGGCTACCGCCAAACCAACGGCTGGGCACGCACCCGGACGGTCTATTTCGCCATGACGTTTTCCAGGGCCTTCAAGGGCTACGGGTCGCAAAATCTGGACAAACGGCAGGTGTACCGGGGCTTCTGGCGTAAGTTCGATCAGGCGCACAACTTCCCCGATCTGGCCGCAAAACGCCTCCGAATGTATTTCGATTTCGACACCAACGAGGGTGAGGCTGTGCAGATGAAAATGGCGCTGTCGCCGGTGAGTCAGGAAAATGCGCTGGCTAATCTGCGGGCCGAAATCCCCGGCTGGAATTTCGAGCAGGCCAAAAATAAAGCGCAGGCGGCCTGGAACGTGGAATTGAACAAAATCCAGATCGACGCGGCCGACGACGACAAGGTCAATTTCTACACCGCGCTCTACCACGCGTCCATCAACCCAACGATGTACCAGGACGTTAACGGGCAGTATAAAGGGCTGGATCAGGAGGTACACAAAGCTGACGGCACCAACTACACCACGTTTTCGCTCTGGGATACCTACCGGGCCTTGCACCCGTTTTTCAACCTTATGCAGCCCCGCCGCAATGCCGATATGGTGCGGTCGATGATGAGCCATTACGACCAAAGCGTGCTGCATATGCTACCCGTCTGGTCGCACTACGCCAACGACAACTGGTGCATGAGCGGCTACCACAGCGTCTCGGTCCTGACCGATGCCGTGATCAAGGGCGTGTATAAAGGCGACCCAAACGCGGTGCTGGACGCCTGCATCGCCACCGCGACGCACCGTTCGTATGAGGGCATCGGCGAGTACATGGACCGGGGCTACATTGCGGCCACCGCCAATGGTACATCGGTGTCCAACACCCTCGAATACGCCTACGACGACTGGTGCATTGCCCAACCAGCCAAAAAACTGGGTCGGCAGGACGTCTACGAAACCTACCTGAAACGGTCGAACAACTGGCGGAACGTGTTCGACCCGACCATTGGCTTCATGCGCCCGCGGCTGGCTGATGGATCATTTAAGAAAGAATTCGACACGTACCAAACTGACGGTCAGGGGTTTATTGAGGGTAATTCGTGGAACTACAGCTTCTTCGTACCGCATAACCCAACGGCGATGATCGAGGTGATGGGTGGTCCCAAAAAATTCGGCGTCCGGCTCGACACGTTGTTTAATATGCACCTGCCTGATAAGTTTTTCGCCGAAACGGAAGACATCACCCGCGAGGGCATCATTGGCGGCTACATCCACGGCAACGAACCAGCCCACCACATTGCGTATCTCTACAACTGGGCCGGGCAACCCGCCAAAACGCAGGAGCGGGTCCGGCAGATTCTGCGTATGCAGTACAAACCCACCCCCGACGGCCTCGGCGGCAATGACGACTGCGGCCAAATGAGCGCGTGGTATCTGTTTTCGGCCATGGGCTTCTACCCCGTTTCGCCCGGCTCGGCTGATTATTCGCTGGGCAGCCCGCTGGTGAAAAAAGCTCTCCTGACACTTGAAAACGGCAAAACGTTCACCATCGAGGCCATTAATCAGGGCGATAAAAACGTCTATGTGTCAAAGGTGCTGCTCAACGGAACACCCCTCACCCAGCCCGTCATCACCCACGACGATATTCTGAAAGGAGGCACACTAACGTTTTACATGACCGCGAAAAAGAGGTAATCAATCTTCATTAATTACCGCACCGCCGCCACGCATTCGGCCACTTTGTCGGTGTTCATAATGTCGACGCCCAATTTGCGGAGTTGTTTCCAGGTCACGGGGTTGTCGGGGGCGTTCCAGAAGCGGATGGGGCAACCAGCCTGGTGGGCGCGTTTGATGATGCGCTTGAGCTTGGCTTTGTCGTCGTCGCTTATTTCGCCGGTGCCATCCCAGCGGGCGTAGGACCGGAAATTGTCGGAAATAAGGGCTACGCGTTTCACCGTCTCGTCGTCGTAAAGTTCGCTGGGCCGCCCATCGAAGAAAATGAAAGTAGGGTAATCGAGCAACTGTTCGGGGCGGGGGCGGTTGCCGCTGACGACCACGCGGATTGCCGTTGCTGACCCACTCCTGTTGAAGACGGTGAGGTGCTGTTCCAGCAAGGCCCGCAACAGGGGAATTACCTCCTCGGCTTTGTCTTTCGCGTCGATCATCAGGCTAAACGTATAGCGACGGTCGGGGCTGACGCGGTCTTTGTGTTGTACAAAAAGCGCCACAATTGGCTTCAGGTACGTCCCCTCCAGTGTTCGTTTGGCGGTGTCGGCTTCGGCGGGGGTATGGCCAAGCACCAACTGCCCATGGCGCACAAACACGTCGGCTTCGATGTAGTCGGCCCGTTGGGCAATAGCCGCCGTCAGTGGTTGTGGCTTCTCGTAATCGTTATGCGCAAACACCTGCGACTGGGCAAATCCAATGAGTGGATGAGCGATTGAGAGAATGAGCGAGAGGATAACTGAAACGAAGGGCATCATATAGGGTTGGCGATATTGAGAGGTAAGGTAGGGAAAAGTTGAATGCCTGATTACTGTACAACCTATTCGCTAGGCATGTTACGCCTTAGTGACACTTGCAACGTAAGTAATGTTCGTATAATTACTTAATGAATTTGCCGTTAACTAATTTATTTGGCTAATAACGTAGCATAGCAGTTATTTAGCTATAAATTTTCAGGACAAAATTAAACCAGACTCGATATATGAAAATGTCTACGTTTCTCCAATTTTGTGGTCTATTGCTGACGCTCATTTGTTTTGATACTAGTGTGGTCATTGCAGATAGGCCTAAAGACACTCGTAAAATGGCGAAGCCCAAGCATGCAGTTAAGCCAGCCAAAACACGATACCGAGCAGTAGCACCCAAACAAACTCTGGTGCTACGCTCCTTTGTACTAGGAAACTGCCCAAACCCACCTAGTCCTGCGTACCCAAACAATGGGTTAATTGTTGGTTGTGTTGTTGGCGAGTCTGTCCCTATTTTTTCGCTGCCCAAATTGCCAACAGATCAAAACGATCCTTGTTACTTTCACTGTGATAAATTTTGGAGTGGACCGAGCAACTGGCTCTTTATTCTTGATCCACAGGGTCCATACCCAAGCCAGGGATATTCACCTTTTCTTGGCACGTATGGGAGTACTGATTTTCCCATGTACATAGTACCAGCTAGTGGGGTTTCGCGTGGTTTAGCCGGACAGGTTACTATACTCGCTAAATATACTCAGTGTGTATCAGGGAGTTACGACACACAAAGCTCTTCCCCACTTTGATATGGACTTCCAGACCTGAATGATCCACGGGTAAACGGTTCTCCGGCGCAGTCATACAACATAACCAATGGTACCACACAACTAACCGTTTCCTCTGTTGGTGCCAATACCTGGACATGGACAAAAGATTATGGCGACGGTTACATTAATTCCAGTGGCAATAACTCTTGCTACGCCAATGTGTATAGTGGCTTCATCCGGGTTCGAGCACAAGCAACGAATCGATGTGGTGCAGGCGATAGCTATACGTTTTACCTTGCCAAAAGTGGCAGTAACGGCTATCGGATTGCTCCTAACCCAACAAAAGAAACCGTAACGGTTTTGTTCGATCAAAAAGAAATAATTGACGACATAGTATCAACTGTTTCTGTATTGAACGATAAAGGGGAAGTTGTGCGGATGCATGATGCTAATGAAAATCGCAAAAAGCATCAGTTAGCCATGACAAACCAGATTAGCTTTGATGTAAGATCATTGCCGCGTGGGATATATTTTTTGCATGTAGCTTATGAGAAAGATGTAATATTTAAATCACAGATCATACTAGATTGATTTTCAGCAAGAAAATTCATGGATAACACACATGGATTTTCTTGCTAAAAAATAGTGCAGTTAATTATGTCACCAAATTCTTCGTGCAATGCTTAGTAATCGATTTTACATCTTTTTAGTTTTTAATCTCATAAGCTGGTCTAGCCATAGCCAAAACCTTGTTCAGAATCCAGGTTTTGAACAGGTAAGAACAAAGATTTGCAAGATAGTTCCTGTTAAAGATAACATCAGTCGGTTGGTTGTTGGATGGGAAGCTCCAACCGGAGGAACTAGTGATATCTACGTTAATAATACTCAATCTGACACTTGTAATGCGAACTTAGCCAAATTTGGGTATAAGGCTCATGGCGGTAATGTATGTGCAGGTTTATTTACTGCCTTGGAGAAACCAACATACGCAGGAACCAGATATTACCGAGAGTACATACAATCGAAATTAATCAAACCACTAAAAATTAATAAAATTTATTATGTTGAGATGTTTGTTATGCCTTTTGGACAAGTTTCTAATAACGAGGCTTCTGTTTACTTTACAAATAATTTAGGGTGTTATTTTTCCGTGGATTCCATACACAGGGTACTCGATAAACCAGACAACTATGAGCAGTACGGTATTTTACCTTACGTACCTCAGATAAATGAAAATAAAGTAGTTGGCAAACCTGGAATGTGGCATAAGGTAAGTGGCTGTTTCCAAGCCACTCAGGCGGCTAACTATGTTACTATTGGAAATTTTTACGATACCCGTAACACAAAATATATAGTGTACTTTGATAGTTCTTTGGGTGGGGCATACTATTATATTGATGATGTCTCGGTAGTAGAGACTAACTTGACCAACCTGCCCAAGTTAACAGTAAGTGATCGTGTACTGTGTCCGGGCCAGCCATTAATCATCAGCTTACCCGCTGATTCGTTAGTGCAGTATCACTGGCAGGATGGGGCAACCTCACCCCACTACACTATTCGTCAGTCTGGTTTATATGCTGTAACGGCCACTGCCGGTCAGTGCGTGGTGAGCGACACGTTTCGCGTGGTGAGCGAACCTGCTTTGCGCCTACCCATTGATACGATACTATGTCAGGGATCATCGCTGGTGCTCAAACCAGATAACCCTACTCCCAATGCGTTGCGATGGAGCGATAACTCAATAGGTCCCCAATTAGTGGTCAGTGAGGGTGGCATCTATTCCGTTTATTCCGAATCACCGTCCTGTAAACAAACCGCGTCTATTCTTGTAAATGCTATCGAGTGCCTTGGGTTGATACCCAACACGTTTACGCCAAATGGCGACGGAATAAACGATTACTTTGCCATAAAAAATGTAGAACTAACGCCCTGGCGACTAGAGATTTATAATAGGTGGGGTAGTCAGGTTTATGCCACTGACCACTATAGAAGTGAATGGAATGGCGGCAACTTACCGGCTGGTGTATATTTTTATTCGCTACAGAGTTCACTGCTTCAACGACTAATGAAAGGTTGGATACTGCTCATACGGTAGTAAAAAATGGGCTGCTAGGATATATGCCCCGGCAACCCATTTTTTGCGGTCATCTAGGCCAGTTTCCAGCCGTCGCGGTACTGGCGCGAAACAAACTGGTTGGCATCGTCGAAGTTGGTGACTTTCATGTTCTTACCATCCCAGAGCAGTTTTTTCCGACCGGGGTAGTCAAAATTCCGCCCGTCTACCTTACCCGAACGCAGGTTGAAGCTGCGAATGGCCAGGTTACCCATCAGCACCGACTCGGTGAGGGGGCCGGAGAAATCGAATGACGATGTGAGGGCCTTATGTTCCTTGCTGTTGAACCCGGCCTTGCAGGCCTCGGTCCACAGCACCTGATGACCCCATTCGGGCATGGTTTTGTTTTGGGGCGTGCTCTGTTCGGCGGTCAGGCTGTAGGTAGTGCCGCTGCCTTTGGTGTACAGTTTGGCCGACATGCCATAGAGTCCACAGACAATGATACCCTTGTCGCCAATCATGATCACGCCACCATCGTCGCCACCCATGGGCGCGTCGAGGGGTAGTTGTTCAGGGCGGAACGGACGAATACCGCCGTCGGCCCAGGTCACTTTGATGGGGGCCTTGTTTTTGGCTGTTGCCGGGAAGCTCATCTGCACCTGCGACGAAGGTGGGCAACCTTCGGGCACGTAGTTGGCCACCCAGTCTTTTTCGTAGACTGTTCCCGTGCTGCATTCCACGTCGGTCGGCGAGCCGAGGCCCAGCACCCGGAACGGCATGTCCATGATGTGGCAACCGATGTCGCCGAGGGCACCGGC
>JBBRMP010000093.1:0-21406 GCA_038230755.1 Cytophagales bacterium
GGCTTTGTCAAATCGGGCAGATTGGCTACTATTGTAGCCAGCAGGGCTGGTCTTTGCATAAAGGCGTGGTTTGGTTTGGATGTCAGATACCCAAAACTAACACGCCTTTTTCATACCCCTAAAAGTTGACGAACCATTGACTCAATCGCCAATTCCCCTATTTCCCCAGCTTCAGTATTTCGGCGTAGGTCAGGCCCCGCGCCATACCAGTAACGGTATTGGCAATGCGTTTAGCCTTTGTTTCGTGTGTTTTGGCGCTCTCGATCCACTTCACGTAGTAGCTACGGTGGCTGGGGGTGATTTTCTCGAAATAGGCCAGTGCCACCGGCTCGTCGGCCAGGCAAATCAACAAATCGTCGGATTGGGGTAGTGGGTCGGTGTCCAGTTCGAGCATGACGCGCACCGTAGCCCCGGCCTCTTTGCCAATACCCCGCCGCATGTCGGCATTGACGGGAATAATAAACGACGCGTCGTCGATTTCGGCTCGGCTCCCCATCGGAATGGTCGATACCAGCTTTATGGGGAAATCATCGAGCAATCCCTTCACCCGAAATGAGGCTTTCTGACCAGGTTTGAGTACCTCTGCCACCGCATTGGGTACGTAAAAGTAGGTCCAGCCGGTTTTTTCGCCGTGCCGACCCATCCGCATTAATTCTGCTGTGAACGAGATCATTGTACAACCGGCTGATACTGACCCAGCGTGACCTGCAACGAGTTTTTCATCTCATCGACCAGGGTCTGCGGCTCCAGTATGGTCAGGTGTTCACCGTAGGACCGGAGGTGCATGAGCAGGTCGCGGTTGGGGGCCAGGCGGAGGCGTACTACACAGGCCGAATTGGTGTCGCTGAGCACCTCCTGCGTTTGATGAATGGGCTTGGCTTTCACATATCGCCCAAACAGCGGGCTGAATGACAGTACGATTTCCTCGACCGGTCCGCTGCTGTCGGTGATGCCGTAAATGTGTTCAAACAGCTCGCTGACGCTGTTTAGCACCGCCTGCGGCACGTCGCAGGGGTCGTCCAGAAGGCTCAGATCACTCATACGGTCAAGGGCAAAGGTGCGCTCCTTGTTGGTGCGCTCGTCGTAGCCAATCACGTACCAGCTATCCCAGACTTCGCGGAGCAGAATGGGGTGCAACGTGCGTAACAGCGGCACCGTATCCTGCGCCCCGGCGTCGTGCTTGGTGTAGCGAAACATGATCTGCCGGTTCTGATTGATGGCCCGGATCAGCATGGGCACGTACTGCCGGTTGCCACCCATGATCTTTTCTTCCACATACACCACCCGACGGGCTATTTCGGGGGTGCCTTCGCCGGGTTTCACTTCCCGGATGATGTCGAGACTCTGCCGCACCTTCTGGAGGGCGTTGCTCAACTCATCGGCGACGGAGGCGCCCTGCGTGGCGGCCAGCACCTGCCGGGCGTAATCCAGCGCCTCCATATCGTCGGGGGTGAGCATGAGGCGGAGAAGCCTAAACTGCGGATTGGTGTAGTAATAGCCGTCGCTGCGTTTGTCGTAGGCAATGGGTGCGTCGTGATCTTCCCGCAGCCGTTGAATATCTTTTTCCAATGATGACAGCGACCGAATGCCACACATATCGCGGCAAAGTTCAAACAGTCGTTGCTTGGAATACATACGGGGATAGCGGCTAATCGTCTCATCGATAAGGCGATACCGTTGAAAAGCAGAGCGGGTTATGGGCATGAGTCGTTGATTTTGGGTAAGCCAAACCTACCAAAAAATAGTTTGAAAAAAATAGAACACCGTAAAAAGATTACGTACACGGGGGTAAATCTTTGTAGTGGACATTCACCTAGCAACTCATGACTCAAACACAGCGTCCGCAACCAAGTACCAATTTCAGCCTGACCCCCGCCACGATGCCGGGGTCGGCCACATTCGGCAATCGCCCAGCCCATCGGCTATCGAACCGGCAACTGTTCAACATCGAACTCGGCCTGTATCTGCTGACCGAACTCCTACCCACGGCCTCACCTGACAGCCTGCCTACGCTGCTCAACGGTGACCTAACGGCTACCAGCACTGCCTGGACGGCTCGCCAACGCCGTTGCCTCGACCGGGGCCGGATGCTGCTTGGCACCCTCTGTCAACGCAGCCGCTGGACCGATTTGCTGGACCGTTACGCTCAGTTGGCCGCCCCGCAGCAGGCCTTCGACATTAGCCACGACCGCAGCCAGTTCAACGCCAAAACGGTCGGCTTTTTCCGCAATCGCGCGTTTACGTTTCGCCAGATGTTGGCGTAACATCCCCTGCTCGCACAGCGAACAACAACAAACCATGAACATGTCATTTGTTTCATCCTTAGCCGCCGCTACGGTACTGGCTCCCCCCCGATTTGGGTGGCAGGAGCCATTGGCCACGCGCCTGCGGCATCAGCACCGGTTGGCTGGCCAGGCTGCTAACCGGTTGTTAAACATTGAGTTAGGGCTTTTTTTATTGACAGAACTGTTACCAATGGCTCCGCCCGAAGCCCTGCCCGATTTACTCAACGGCCACGGTCCCGCCTATGACCAACGGCCCGTTTGGTCGCCGAAACAACACCGGTTACTGAGCCGGGCGCGGGCGTTGCTCCTCCCCTACCAAAGCCGGGCGGTCTGGTTCAGTGCCCTCCAGAAATACGATGCCTGGCCCGCCGCAAGTCGGCTTTTTAGCATCGGCCAAAGTGGCACTATCACCTACGCCGCGCCTAACCACATCCAACGCGAACGCCTGACCCTATTCTGGCGGGCGGTCGTTTAATAAGTGAAGAGCAGAGAGTATAGCGTTACGTGCTCTACGCTCCAGGCACTCTGCTCTTCGCTCACCAACGTATGAAACCAAAAAAGCTAAACCGGCAGGTGGTGCGCTCGGCGGCCACGATGCTGATGTTGATTGATGGAAATGCCACGACGCAGACCGTAAAAGCGTACCTCCAGGAACGAGGCTATCGCGCGGGGCAATCGGAAGTGTCGTGCTGGCTGTTGCGCATTGCCCACCGCGAAGGCTGGACGGTGAACGACAACGGAACCCACCGCGTCTATCTGTTCCCCACATTCGCGAACACGCCCGTCAGCGCCCTCGTCACCGGGCCACCTTCTGACCTGCCGCTGGGTATCTGGCGAAACGCTAACTGATTAGCCAACAGCGAGTTAGGCGAAATAATACAGGACGCCCACGCTGATGGCCGTGAGTAAACCCGTCCAAAGTGAGTCACCGTTGAGGGCGAAGCCGGCCCGAAGAACAGGGACGGGCTGGGGTGTTTCAACGGCGCGTTTTGGAAACAAAAACAGCCCCATCGTGGCTAGTGCGGCCCAGGGAGCCATGATTTTAGGTGAAAAACCGACCAGGAAAATTAACCCCAAAAAGACGGCCTGCACCAGCAAAAACAGCCCCACCGCACGGGCCAACTGACGGGCATCGACCGAGACGCGAAGCCGCTCGAAACCGATGATATTCTGGTTTGGATAGACCGTACGGCTGAGGACGATGAGGGTGGAGAAGCTGAGCACAAACGCCAGAAAAACGCGGTGCATGAAGTTCAGTTTCACGCCAAAAAGAGCCGAAACGGCAGGGATGTCGGCGAGGGCGTAGTTGTAGAGCAGTTCGACCAAAATGCCGTAGACGGGGGCAAGCGCCATGGCCCAAACCGCCGCCCGCGCCGAGGCTCCGCGCCAGAGAATGCCCACGAAAAAGGCTACCATGATGCCTGGCGTGAAATAGGAGAGTTGCGCCGACACTTTCAGCATGAAATTGTTGGTCCGGTCGGGGGTGTACGTATACAGCGCGAGGCCGATACTGGCGAACACCATCACCACAATCATCTGCCGCCCGAACCGCACAATCTGCCGGTCACTGGCGTTGGGGTTCATGTACTTCTGGTATACATCGACTGTGAGCAGGGTAGTCGCCGCGTTCATCATCGAATCGACCGACGAGAACGTAGCGGCGACCAAACCGGCCAAAATCATGCCTACTAGCCCTACGTTGCGCGGAATGACCGTTTCCACCAGTTTCAGGAACGCATTGTCAGAGTTAAAATCGAGACCGGGGAAACGTTTCTCAAACAGATAATAGGCCGCCACGCCCGCCGCGATGCTGAAAAAGGGGATGGTCAATTTCAGAAATCCACTGGCGATAATACCCCGCCGGGCGTCCTGATCACTGCTGGCTGCCAACACGCGCTGCACCAGAAACTGATTGGTGGTGAAGTTGAAACAATGCTGAAGCAGCAACCCCGTAAAAATGCCCGTCCACGGTAGATTGGGGTGATTACTGGGCAAATAAAGGTGCATCTTCTGCAGGGAGCGGGGCTGAGCGGCGTCCAGATCGAGCAGGCCGGTGAAGCCACCAATTTCGGGTTGGCTGAGGGTGAAATAGGCCACCGCAAAACCCGCCGCCAGCATCATTACGGTCTGGATGGTGTCGGTGATGACAATGCTTTCCATGCCGCCCCAGATGGTGTAGGAGCAGGTGATCAGCCCAATCAGCAACAGCCCCTGCCAATAACCAAGGGCAAACGATGTGCCCCCAAGTAGCCATTGCAACGTGATGCTGCCCACGTAGAATGACCCCACCAACTGTACCAGAATAATCAGAATCAACAGAATGGTGTAGAGCAACCGGGCGTGTTCGTCATAGCGCACTTCCAGATATTGCGACAGCGTGAACACCTCCAGCCGACGGTAGGAGGCCAGAAATACGAAGCAGAGCAGCAAAATGGCCGGAAATACGATCTCGTAATGCGCCTGCACGAAGCCGATGGAGTAGCCAATGCCGAGCATCCCGATCAGGTGAAACGACGAAATATTGGTGCCAAACACCGACCCCGCCACCGTCCACCACCGAATGTTGCGCCCGGCCAGGAAATAGTCGGTGGCATTTTTTTTGCGCAGTGCCACAATGATGCCCGCCGTGGGCATAATCAGCAGCATGACTATCAATACGACAAGGTCGAGGGGGGAGAGTTGTGCCAGCATAAGGGGGTAAAAATGAGTAAATGCCCCCGCAATACCTACATGCTTAAAACTGGAGCCGAGTTGTGTTTTACTTTGGCTTTACTCCCAACCAGTGCCAGCACAAACAGGCACAAATCCATAACGGTAATGAGGCTGAACCCTTGCAGGTAATTATAGAGTGTCGAACCTGCCACGTCGCTAATGAGCAGCGCCACCAGACCGGTGCCAATCATCAGCGCCAGGCGGGTGCGCAACCAGCCAAGTTGGGTGAGGCGCATGAACAGAACTGGTAGCATCAGGGCTAGCGTAACGTGGTGCCCTTCCCAGGCCACGCCCGCCACCAGAATCATACTCAGCAGCACCAGTACCCAGGTTGTGGGTCGGGGTTGAGCGGCGTCACGATCTTGCCAGACCTGCCAGAACGTGAAGCCTACCACCAGCAGTTGCAGGGCCGTGCTGATGCGCCGAACCAGTGGTACGGGCCAATCGGCAAGGTAATAACGCACGCCCATCACGTCGGGGTGGGCGGTAAGGAGCTTGAACAGGGCCGAGGGGATGCTGAAGCTGATCCAGTCGTTGTAGACTTTTCCGGCCAGGAAGGGCGTGATCGCGATTTGCCAAAAATCAGCAAAATCCTGCGTACCCTGACCAATACCCCGTTCCAGAAAAATGGCCCCGACAAAAATCGCACTGATGGCCAGCGATTTAGCCAATACCGGTCCCGGTCGGCGAAAAAAGAGCACGCCGATGAGCAGTACGGGCATCACTTTCAACCAGGCGGCGGCCATCAATAGAGCCAATGCCCAAGTCTCGTGCTTGCGCAAATAAAGCAAAATGCCGCCCAGACAAAGTAGGCAAACCAACTCGTTTATGTTGACCCAGAGGATGTTATGGTAGATGTAGCGCCACGAAGCCAGCCCCGCAAACCACATAACTGCACGCAAGGGCGTGGTCGGGAAATAGTGCCGCAGAATCTGACGCACCAGCAGCAAAATACCGATCCAGGCCAGCCCGTTGAACACCGTAAACACGCCCACTGCCCACCGGAAAGGTAACCAGGCCAGCAACTGAAACACGAACGGCGCAAACGGCGGATACAAAAACTCCTCGGCCCCCCCCACCTGACTATAAAGGGCTTTGCCCTGCCAGAAATTGACCCCCGCCGACCAGAAAATATAAAAATCGCCGTGGGTGGTTTCGGTTAGCACCTCACGGGTTGTGAGTGCGGCAATAACCAGAACAATTACTGTAGCCAGCAAACGCCGGGGCCATGTCCATGTTAACGAAACGAGTTGACTAAACACGCGAAGTGGTTTTAAGCACAGAAATAACGGCAAGGGAGGCAAGGAAATACCTTGGCGGCCTAATACCCGTAATCCTTGATCGGCTTGATGTCATAATAAGTCCTGATTTCCTCAGCAGGGGGCGTTTTTACGGGGCGCACGACACGGAAACCGCAAAACGACGCCGAGGTCATCCACCAGTCTGATTTTGGACTTTGGGGGTCAATTACCTTCCAGGCAGCATTAGACGGGGTGCGGGCTGCCGAGCGGAGAATGGCCGGTTCATCGTCCCACGAGCCACCGCGCACACTGTTGGGATAGAGTGTTTTGGTAGGTGCGTAGGGTTCGTTGACGGTGCCGTTGGCCACCAGCGTGTAGTAGGTCGGGCCGTACTGGTCTTTGGTCCATTCCATCACGTTGCCATGCATATCGTGCAGGCCCCAGGGGTTGGGCTTTTTGGTGCCAATTTTCTTGTAGCCTCCATCGCTATTTACTTTATAGACAGCGTATTGTGGTGCTACTTTCAGGTTACTACCAAACGAATAGGGCGTTGTGGTGCCCGCCCGGCAGGCATATTCCCACTCGGCTTCGGTGGGGAGGCGGTAGAACAAGCCGGTTTTGTCGTAGAGCCACGCGCAGAATTTGATGGCTGCATACTGCGTCATATTAATGGCCGGATAGCCCGACCGACCCATGCCAAATGACATATCGACGTAGGCGGGGCTAGGACGCGTAGTAGCATCGGTTTTGGTCAAATCGGCCCCGGCGGGGTAACGGGCGGCCATTTCTTTCTCGATGTTCTTGGTCGTAAACAGATCGTAAATGTCCCAGGTCACTTCAAACTTGCCCATCCAGAATGGTTCGATGGTGACCGGATGCACCGGACCTTCGTCGGGTTTGTGACCTTTTTCGGTAGTGGGGCTACCCATTTTGTAGGTTCCTCCCGTTATGGTGACCATCGGATATGCCTGATTACTACCCGAAATGGCCTGTGTGTAAGAAGTAAACGGCGTTGACTGAGCAACGCCCATCGATGAAACGGTAAGTAATAGGGCGGCAATAAAAAGGCAGGAAAGCTGATTCATAAATTGGGAAGCAAGGACCGTAGCTGATATAAAACTAGAAAGCACTCACTAGAGCTGTATACCCACACCGTTTGGTAAAAAGAGTTTATTTGCTAATTATATTACAATTTATTAATACAATAATTCTATAATCTGCGTATCTTGCGCCATCGCTTAAACCACCAACCAGCCATGACAAAGTGCGTTTTCCTGGACCGAGACGGCGTTCTCAACGAAGACCGAACCGACTACGTATACCGCGTTGAAGACTTCATCATTCCCGACGGGGTGGTTGAAGGGCTTCGTCAGTTGAAAGCCGCTGGTTATCTGCTCATTGTGATCACCAATCAGGGGGGTATTGCCAAGGGTTTATACACCCGCGACGACGTGATGCGCTGCCACCAGTACCTTCAGGAACAGTGCGGCAACCTAATCGACGACATTTATTTTAGCCCCCACCACCCCGACTACGACACGCGCTCGCTCACCCGCAAGCCTGATTCGCTCCTGCTCGAAAAAGCCATTGCCAAATACAACATCGACGTAAAGCGGTCGTGGATGATTGGCGATGCCCCCCGCGATATGCACGCAGGCAAGCGCGTCGGCGTAAAAACAGTACAGGTTCGCCACACAAAAGCGCAATCTACCGTCGGTGATTGGGAAGCAAAAAGTTTGCTCGAAGCGTCAGAGCGGGTAGTAACGGCCCCCTGAGTTTCGAGAGCAAAGTACTTTAGAGCAGAAATGTTGTCGCCATCATAGGGTCGCCCTCAAAGATATTGGCCTGTTCAAGTCGTTGATTTACAAGAGTAAGAGAGTCATTCTATAAGTAAATGGCCTAATTTTTGTACTTTTGGCGACAGATTCCAAATCTAAATCGTTACCTCCATATGCCAGACCGGCTTAAAGAAATATTTAATTTACAAATTGGCGGAGAAGTTGGTAAATACAACTCTCTGCCAATTGAATATCTCATTGAAATTGCTAAAAATCTCCAAAATTTTCTACAAACTCTAGCTAAGGTTAGCGTAGCGGATGGATCAATTATAGATCTTAATAATTTCAAGGTAGAACTTACTGGCTTTAACAAGGGAAGTGCCGTACCACAATTTATATTTACTCCGCGTCGTCGACTAACATTTGATACTAATATCGACAATCAGAGACAATTAGTTAGGCAAAAGTTTGATGAGATTGTTGAAGCTTCTGGCAAAGGAGACTTTAATAAAGTTAGAGAGCTCTACCCAGATGCCTATCGCCGAAATGAAGTAGTTGACGGTTTATATAGCTTCGTCAATAGTTTTGGTAACTCGCCTGCAAACGTTGTTAATCTGCACAATAAGAAGGGTAAAGAAGATATCATTTCACTTTATCGAATTCGGCCTTTCGCGAAAGAAGTCCGTGATCGTTTAATAACGACTGTTATTGAAAATAAGGACTTAGAAAAGATTGAGGAGGTCAGTTTAAGGAGAGTAGTCACGACTTATCGTGGTGGGACAAAAGTGAAAACTAAAATAGTTGAGGAGTACTCTGATAAACAAGCTGCACTTTCATTAGCACCAGACCAAATTGTATCAGCTATAAATACTTACCGTTTAATTAGCCCTCTCCGTTGCCTTCTTGAGAAAGAAGATGACTACTACATTATAACGTGTGAGCTCCTTGATTTGGTTGGTACAGGTTTGTCTGTAGAGGAAGCTCAACATAGTTTCGCAGAGGAGTTTGAATTCGTTTATAAACGATACAATGAACTGTCTGATACCGAATTGACCTATCGGATCCAATCAATTAAAACAATCCTAAACGCCTTGGTCAAACAAGTTGATGCCCATGCCCACGCTTGATGTTAAACAGACGTACAAGAACTTAAAAAAGAAGGGGTTTGAGGACGCACCCAGCCGGAGTGATGATCACAAATATTTGGAGTTTCGTCACAAAGGAAAGGTAGTATTATACACAAAAATTAGTCACGGTGGAAAAGAATTAGACGACTTTCTTATTGGCCAGATGAAAAGGCAGTGTAAGTTGGATAAATCTGATTTCATGGATCTGGCGAACTGTCCGCTCTCCTTAGAAGAATACACAATTAAATTATGGGAACAGGGGTTGTTAGACGCTAACGATTAGTGTCTTGTATATGCTGACACCAACGCATTGAAGCCTACGCTGGGGCGTCAACAAAACAGAAGATAGTAGACAGAAGACTGGAAGACTACTTTTTCCCCTCCAGCTTATCAATCAGCGCGTTGAACTCGTTCACGTAGCGGTCATAGTAGACACCGGTGCCGGGGCCAGAGAAGCCTGTGTGTATGTGGCGAATCGTCCCCTTTTTATCAATGAAAATGGTGGTTGGAAATGCCGCTACCGCGCTCAGGGCGGGCAAGGCTTTTGATGCTTCAGCCTTGTCATTCGTGCCCGCCAGCAAAATGGGGTATTGAATCTTAAACCGGTCGACCATGCGTTGCAGTTTCGGACCCGATTCAGCCATGGAGGCCGTTTTTTCAAACGCCAGACCCACCACTTCTACACCGCGGGCCTTATTACGGACATACCACGGAGCCAGAAAACGGGTTTCGTCCATGCAGTTGGGGCACCACGAACCCAGAATCTGCACCACCGTAATCTTGCCTTTAAAGCGCAGATCGGCCAGCGAAACGGTTTTGCCCATAGCATCGGGAAAGGCGAAGGTGAACGTCTGTCCTGGTTTCACAAAAGTCAGTTTGGTGGGGTCGGGCAGGGCGGCGTTGGGGTTAAACCGGGCCGTCCAGGTTTCGAGGTAGGTGGGCCCGGAATGGTACACGCCCGTCAGCGTTTTGGCCGAATTGCCCGTTACGCCGCCCATTTTGGCTTTGAACAAAAAGGCGTGAGACCCATCGAAGCAGGACAAAAACAGACTGTCGCCCAGCACGTCGCCCACCAGGTAGCGGTAGTCGCCGGTAGGGGTGAGGAAGGTGCCGGTAATGGCTTTACCTTTCTGCTCGAAAATACCCACCGCCAGGGTCGTGTCGCCCGGCGTGGATCCGCCGGGGTGGCCTACCGCCGGCGTGCCATCGGCGCGTTTTTCCCGAAACAACGTTTGCCACTTGCCCGACACGTTGGCGGCAGGAGCGGGCCCCGATTCGATGAACCGGAACGTTTGCCCAAACTGAGCGGAAAACGGCACTACCTGGTAGTTCAGGTCATTCCGTCGTTTGCGCCAAACCCCCGTTAGCCGGTCACCGTCAACTTTACCAATCAGTTCCGATTCAAACAGGGCCATCGGTATATGCAGGCTGTCATTTTTGATAGTCGCTTCGTCCATCGGCAGGCGTTCGGCCCCGTTCAGCGCAAAAACGGTGTAGTGACCCGGCTGCGAAGCGGGTTTTATGTCTAGGCCAAAGGGCAGTTCACCTCCGCTGGTTTGCAGCACCGCCCGCCAAACGCCCGATTTAAGCAGCGGCGTGGTTTGACAAGAGGTGGAAAGGACAATAAATAATAGGCTGGATGCGAAGTAGTTGCGTGAAAATTTCATGCGATTAAATCCCGGAGGTAGGTTGTCTGAAATCAGCTAAACAACAATAGATGGCGGCGACCTCGTTCATAACTTTAATGACTACTTCATCGCTATTTCACGGGTGTTTAATTCAATGGTTTTTAAACAAACGTTTCTTTATCGTTGGCATTACGGAAACTGACTTAGCCATGAAAACAGGCCTTTATGTATTGACAATGAGCTTATTGATGGGCTGCGTAACATTTCGGTCAAACACCAATGGCATTATACCCTCGTTTAGCCGAATCCTGGTCGCGTCGAAACTGGTTCGGATATCGCCTACCTATCTGGACCGGTACACCCGTAGTTTTCCGCCGGGGTACACCGTTTGTACCGTTGATATAGGCCCGATTTCGTTTGGTAGCCCCGATTCACTCATTCGTCAGGCGGCCAGCCAGTGCAACAGCGAGGTGATCTTAACGTTGGATGTAGCGCAAAATCTTCAGGGGGGATCGGGTAAGTCCCATTACAACATCAATGATCTGCTACTGGAAATGGCAACGTTGCCCGACCGGAAACCATTCTGGAAAGCCATTGTGCCAGTTAGTGCCGTAATGAGAGATGCGCTTTATCCGCCAGACGTGGTAGGTCAATTAAAAGAGGACGGAATCATTTCTCAGACGGGGCCTGTCAAGCAATAGTCTTACCAGCTTAAGTGGGGTTTTGTTAAGTTTGTAGAAGGCTTCTTTTTGGCTAACACAACAGCCCATTCCACCCCATGACCGAATACCACAACCCCGTAATGCTGGCCGAATGCATCGACGGGCTGGCCCTCAAACCCGGCGGCACCTATGTCGACGTGACATTTGGGGGCGGGGGCCACTGCCGGGCTATTCTGGCCGCGCTGGAGCCGGGGCCACGTTCGGAAGGGAAACTGCTGGCCTTTGACCAGGACCCCGACGCCCGCGCCAACGCCGCCGCCATTGATGATAAACGCCTGACGTTCATCGCGTCTAACTTCCGAAACCTGAAACGCTACCTGCGGCTCTACGGGGTGAAACAGGTAGACGGCATCTTGGCCGATTTGGGCATCTCGTCGCACCAGATCGACACGCCGGAGCGGGGGTTTTCCACCCGTTTCGAGGCTGAACTCGACATGCGCATGAATCAACAGGGCGACCGCACGGCCCGGCAGGTGCTCAATACGTATTCAGAAGCCGACCTGCACCGCATCCTGGGCATGTATGGCGAACTGACCAACGCCCGCACCGCCGCTGCGGCCATTGCCACGGCCCGCGCCAACGGGGAACTGAAAACAATTAACGACTTGAAAGATGCGCTAAAACGCTGTGCGCCAAGGGGTAAAGAGAACAAATACTTTGCCCAGGTGTTTCAGGCGTTGCGCATCGAAGTAAACGAAGAGCTAACGGCACTCGAAGAATTCCTGACGCAGGTGCCGGAGGTATTGACCCCTGGCGGGCGGCTGGTGGTGATTAGCTACCATTCGCTGGAAGACCGGCTGGTGAAAAATTTCATTGGCAAAGGCAAGTTTTCGGGCGAGGTAGAGAAGGACTTTTTCGGCAACGAAATCAAGCCCCTCCACGCCATCACCCGCAAGCCCCTCGAAGCAACTCCCGACGAGCTTGCCCGCAACCCAAGAGCACGCAGCGCGAAATTGAGAATTGCAGAAAAAAGTGGCAGTGGGCAGTAGTAGTTGGCAGTTGCTGACGCAGTAGCAATACACTTGCGTCAGCAACTGCCAACTACCAACTGCCAACTGCTACTGCCCACTGCCTACTCCCTTAAAAATGGCCCACAACACCTTCAAATCGAGGCCGCCGGTGCGGCCACCCCGGCGCAAGCGGAAGCCGTTGCGTATTGGCCTGTGGCTTAACGAGATCATGGGCATCGACCGGCTGTTTGGCTCTGACAACGCCTGGCCTATTCGGAATATGAACCGCATTTTGTGGGTGACGATGTTGCTGGTCATCTACATCGGCCTGAACCACAACGCTGAACGCCTGGTGCGCCGCATCGACCGTGCCCGCACCGACGTTGATGAAATCCGGGCGCAGGCCACAACCATTAAGGCCGACCTAGCCCGAAGTAGCAAACAGTCTGAAATCAGCAAACAAGTCGTTGCCGACAGTCTTTTCGACAGCCAAAATCCACCACAAAAGTTAATTGTGAATGAGTGAGCGATGAACATCAAAGAAGAATTCCTGATCCGGTCGCGGCATGCGTTTTATTTTCTGATGCTGCTGGGTGTGGCCATTATTGGCCGGTTGGTGTATGTGCAGTACTTCGCCCTATTTAAAAAGGAGGGCGAGACAACAGCCAAGCTCTGGAGTGAGCGTATCGAGGGGTCTCAGATTCGGCAGGACACCATCCGGGCCAAGCGCGGCGACATCTACGCCCGCGATGGCAATTTGCTGGCCACATCGCTGCCTACCTACGAGGTTGGCATAGACCCCCGCGTGGCCAAAGATGACTATTTCAACAGCAAAGTGGATACGCTAGGCATGAAACTGTCGGGGCTTTTTCGGGATAAATCGGCGCGGGAATACGCGAACCTGCTACGGGCGGCGCGGCAGAGTAATCGTAAATATTTGCTGCTCAATCGTCGGCGGGTAACGTTTCAGGAACGGCAACGCATGTTGACGTGGCCTTTTTTTCGGGCTACCAAAAAACTCTCGGCGCGGGGTGGTGGATTGCGGGCTTTCTATGAACGGTATCATCCCTACGGGCAAATGGCGTTGCGCACGGTGGGTGATCTAAACCCGTTTACGCGAATGGGCCAAACGGGCCTTGAAGCCAGTTTTCAACCCGAACTAGCGGGGAAAAATGCCGTAGGCTTAGTCGAAATTTTAGCGGGGGGAGTCAAAAAACCCGTCGATGATGGGCCGGATATGAAGCCCGAATCGGGTTTGGATCTCTACACAACGCTTGACGTAAATTTCCAGGATATGGCCGAAACGTCGCTGAAAAAGGCCCTCGACAAATACAATGCCGACAAAGGTTGCGTGATCGTGATGGAGGTGCAAACCGGCGAAATCCGGGCTATTGCTAACCTCACGCGCAATACTGGTGCGCGCCAACCGTATATCGAAAATTTCAACCACGCGCTGGCGGGCCGCACCGATCCGGGCAGCACGTTTAAGCTGGCCACGATGATGGCCCTGTTGGAAGAAAAAGCCATTTGGCCCGAAAAACTGATCAACACGGGCAACGGTGTAGCGCACTATCACGGAGTGGACATCGTGGATGCCAAGCGGGGTGGGTCCGGGACAATTACGGCGCAACAGGTTTTTGAAAAATCATCGAATGTGGGTATTCACCTCATGATGCAGAGCTATTTCTATTCACGCCCCGACCTATATTGCCGGTACCTGCGACAGTTTCATCTCAACCAGCCCACGGGTATCCACATGAAAGGCGAGGCCCCGCCCGTGATGCGCAACCCCGACATGAAAGGCTGGAGCAAAACGTCGCTCACGTTCATGTCGTACGGCTACGAAATGCAGCTCACGCCGCTTCAGATGCTTACATTCTACAATGCCGTGGCCAACGATGGCCATTGGGTACGCCCCCAACTGGTGAAGCAGGTGAAACTGGCCGGAGAGGTGGTGGAAGAAACGGCTCCCTACGTGTTGCCAACAACGATTGCTAAGCCCGAAACCATCCGCAAAGTGCGCAATATGCTGGAGGGTGTCGTAGACCACGGCACGGCCAAAAATATCAGGAATCCGAACTACACTATCGCTGGGAAAACCGGAACGGCCCAGAAAATCTACGGCGGGCAATATCAGGCGGGGCGGTACTACACGTCATTTATTGGTTATTTCCCGGCCAGTAAGCCCAAATACAGTATGATTACGGTAGTAGACAACCCCCACGGCAACAATGTGGATCTGCTCTACGCGGGGAGTGTGGCGGCACCTGTTTTTAAAGAAATCGCCGACCGCATCTATGCCTACGACACTGATATTCACACGCCGTTTCGGGCGCAGAAGAGCGATACGCGGTTAAGCCCCGCGCCCATGCTGGCCTCGGCGGGCTACGCCAACGACCTGCACACGATTGGTATGGAACTAAACATCGACAGCGAACCGGCGGTGGAGGGATGGGTGCGGCGCAAGCAGGGCGGCAACTGGCAAAGCATCGTCGTGCGTAAAGACCGCATTCCCGACGTGCGCGGCCTCACCCTCCGCGACGCCCTGCCTCTCCTCGAAAATCGGGGCCTCCGCGTGCAGGTCGAAGGTCGCGGCAAAGTCATGACCCAATCCATCGAACCCGGCACCACCGTAGCCACCAATCGGCAAATTGCACTGACGTTGGGGCTGTGAACCAACGTACTGTGACCACTCATTGACTGAGAAATTTTCGGATGGGATATAAGGTCATTTTAGCGTCAACGCTTTCTAAATACTGTTGATCTGAGCAAACTCAGCAGCGACATCGTCAATGCCATCGAGCAATACTGTTGTATCGAAGCCAAGCCACTGAAAGATTTCCAGACAGTAGCCATAGGCGGCTTGTGCATCAGTTGTTGAAATAGATCCGAGCCTGTCGAAGCATATGGGTTGATGATGAGCAACTCGGTTCCTAAGCCGATTGATCTCAGCAAGCCTATTATAAACATCGGTGTGATTGATACCTCTTGGCCTCGCAGGGAAGATACGGAGTAGCGTACTGCCCGCTGCCGCAAATTCTTTGGCCGCGAACGTATACCGCCAAAATCCGAAACTTAATGCACTTACTGCTTTGTCATGCGTATACCTGTGTCCCAGATTGATTAAGACCGACAACACATTCTGTCTGGACTGAAAACCACCTCTCGCCAGTGTTGGACTTGACAAGAAACCACTGGCACTTGATTCGGCCTGTAGCCATTCTGTTGACCCATTTCTTACCGAAAATTGGCTTTTGTCGTGATTATCGATGGCATTGCGCAGCGTCACCTCAAACATGCACAGAACAGCAAACAGCTTAGACGATAACCGGATATTGGCTACATACAGTTGGTCTGCACGGTTACGATCACCGCCACAGGCAGCTATATATCGATTGATACGCGGCGTCGAAACTGCTTGTTCAAGCGTAGTCATTCTGCTCATAGCCAACCTGTTACGGGTGAGTTTTGAAATGGTTTAAAAACACTTTACATTTGCCCTAGTATTCCCGGTTGCCGCTGGCCGAAAGGCTATGCTTCCGGGTTTTGTTTTTTTAAGCTACTCCCAGCCTTTTCTTCAGTTTACGTAGGATAGCTTCTATAATGATGAAGTCGTCCTCGTCTTGTACTTTGTAGGTTGAGTTCATATCCGGCCCAATTACTTTGATTACATACCCCTCCCCGTCAAACTCTCTATTGTTTTGCGGTTGTTGCTGAACGGGAGTTATGTCTTGGTAAACGACAACACGCTCGTCTTCGTGAATATTACTAGTCTTGGAGTCGTCTTGGCGGTCTACAACTTCAACGTCTTGGGCCTTTATATTTTCTATAAATCTGTTGTCAACAAGAAGGCCAACGAACTTGGCACCTTCTGTTATATAGCCTGTTACTCTTGACGACATACTTTTGTCGACCTCATATCCCCTAATGAGCATACGTTCAAGAATATCGACAGGGAGTTCTTTGCCCTTGAATTTATCATAGATTTTACGATACAAGGGAGGGGTTAAGAACGCGCTCTGCATATATTCTTGGCTTTCTACCTCAGTATAAGAGAGCTTTATCTTACTGTAGAGTTCGGTCACTGTTAGAATTTCTGATTTGGAAGTCACTAAGCCATGCTTAACTGCGGCACCAACTAAGGCACTGAACGCCCCATTCTTTGTACCTCCCTTATAATTAAGCTTATCAGCACAAGTGTTGGAGTTGCAATCGCCTCCTAAAGTGTTCACTGCATCTGCTAAACTGAGCGCATTTTTGAAAGAAGCACGCGGATATTCAAGTTGCTTTGGCATGATTTAGAAATTTATACTCAAATCTATACCCACAATAAGCTAAAAGTAAGAAAGCTATAGAATTTCTATAGCTTTCTTACTTTTAGCTTATTGTAATAAACTGAATATCAGTTTATTACAATACAAAGAATATTTGAAAATTCTCCCTAAAGCTATAAAGGCTCTTGGTTATGATTTACACCCCCCCCCGCCAGTTCCATCGCTAGGAACTTACCGGTGTGGCTGCCTTTGGATTTGGCTACTTTTTCGGGCGTACCTTCGGCCACAATGAAGCCACCTTTATTGCCGCCTTCCGGGCCGAGGTCAATCACATAGTCTGAGACTTTGATCACGTCCATGTTGTGCTCGATCACCAGGACGGTGTTGCCTTTATCGACGAGTTTGTTGAGCACGCCCAGCAGCAGCGCAATGTCCTGGAAGTGAAGGCCCGTGGTGGGTTCGTCGAGGATGTAGAGCGTCTTGCCGGTGTCTTTTTTCGAGAGTTCTTCGGCGAGTTTAACGCGTTGGGCTTCACCGCCCGAAAGCGTCGTGGCGTGTTGACCAAGGGTAATATAGCCAAGGCCTACGTCGCTCAGGGTCTGCACTTTACGCAGAATGCGGGGTTGGCTGGCGAAGAAGTCGAGGGCCTGCTCCACGGTCATATCGAGCACGTCGGCGATGGATTTGCCTTTGAAACGGACCTCCAGTGTTTCGCGGTTGAAGCGCTTGCCTTTGCAGGTCTCGCAGGGCACGTGCACGTCGGGCAGGAACTCCATCTCGATCTTTTTCATGCCCGCGCCTTCGCAGTCTTCGCAACGGCCACCCTTCACGTTGAACGAAAAACGGCCCGGCTTGTATCCCCGGATTTTGGCTTCGGCGAGTTCGGCGAAGAGGGTGCGTATTTCCGAAAACATGCCTGTATACGTGGCCGGGTTCGAGCGGGGCGTGCGGCCAATGGGTGATTGGTCTACCTCGATCACCTTGTCCACATACTCCAGGCCCTCCACGGTTTTGTAGGGCATCGGCTCCCGTTTCGACTTGAAGAAGTACTGATTCAGGATTGGAAACAGGGTATCATGCACCAGCGACGATTTGCCACTGCCCGACACGCCTGTGATGCTGACCATACGGCCGAGGGGCAGTTTCAGCGTCACATTTTTGAGGGTATTTCCCGTAGCCCCTTTGATAATCAGAAATTTACCACTGCCTTTGCGCCGCTCGTCGGGCACGCGGATGCCCTGCCTGCCGCTGAGGTAATCGGCGGTGGTGCCGCCCCGGCTGATGAACTCAGGCGGGGTGCCGTAGCCAACCACCTGTCCGCCGTGCCGCCCCGCGCCGGGACCAATGTCGAGCAGGTAATCTGATTCGAGCATCATGTCTTTGTCGTGTTCGACCACCAAAATAGTATTGCCTAAATCGCGCAGGTTCTTCAGTGATTCAATCAGTTTGACGTTGTCACGCTGATGGAGACCAATGCTGGGTTCGTCCATAATATACAGAACTCCAACGAGTTGCGTACCAATCTGCGTGGCCAGCCGGATACGCTGCGCCTCACCGCCCGACAATGTTTTCAGCGAACGGTCGAGCGTGAGGTAGTCCAGCCCGATGTTAACCATGAAGCCAATACGCTTGCGGATTTCTTTCAAAATCTCTTTGCCGATGGTGTTCTGCCGGTCGGTCATGCGGTTTTCGATGCCCACAAACCACTCGGCCAGTTCCGAAATGTCCATTTTGGCCAGTTCGGCAATGTTTTTTCCGGCGATTTTGAAAAAGAGCGACTCTTTTTTCAAGCGCATCCCCCCACATTCGGGGCAGGGGTTAACTACCATGAAATCGCGCAGCCAGTCCTGAATCTTATCGGAACCGTTCTCCTGCTGCTGTTTCAGGAAGTTGACAATGCCCTGGAATTTAAAACTATAATACTCTGTGCCGGGGACTTTCTTCGACGGAACCGCTGCTTCTTCTTCCGTGCCGTGCATGAGTACGTGGAGCAGTTCGGGTGGGTATTTGCTGACCGGCGTGGTCAGGTTCATCTTGTACTTTTTCAGGATGACCTCCACTTCCTTGAAAAACCAGAGTTCGCGGTACTCGCCCAGTGGGGCAATGGCTCCCCGGCTCACACTCAACGACTTATCAGGAATAACCGAGTCTTCGGTAATCTCTTCCACCACGCCCAGGCCTAGACAGGTGGTGCACCAGCCGTAGGGCGAGTTGAACGAAAACGAGTTGGGCGACGGCTCATCATAACTGATGCCTGACTCCGGGTCCATCAGGTTTTGCGAGAAATAGTGCAGTTTATCCTTCGCATCGAGCACCTGAATGGCTCCCTTACCCTGCTTCAACGCCGTTTGGATGGACTGACTCAGCCGGAACCGATCTTCGACCGATGGCACGAGCCGGTCGATCACTATTTCGATGTCGTGGACCTTATAGCGGTCCAATTGCATCTTGGGCACGATGTCCTGTACCTCGCCATCGACCCGCACTTTGGTGTAACCCAGCTTGGCAATCTGCACGAACTGTTCGCGGTAATGCCCTTTCCTGCCACGCACCACGGGAGCCAGAATGGTGGTTTTTTTGCCCAGATGCTGCTCCAGCAGCGCATCCACGATCTGGTCCTGCGACTGCCGCACCATTTTCCGGCCCGTCACATACGAGAAAGCCTCACCCGCACGGGCGTAGAGCAACCGCAAAAAGTCGAATATTTCAGTGGTGGTGCCGACCGTAGAGCGGGGGTTTTTCGAGGTTGTCTTTTGCTCGATCGAGATCACCGGGCTGAGGCCGTTGATCTTATCGACGTCGGGGCGTTCCATGTCGCCCAGAAACGAGCGGGCATAGGCCGAAAAGCTTTCCATGTAGCGTCGTTGGCCTTCGGCATAAATCGTATCGAAGGCCAGCGATGATTTCCCCGACCCGCTGATGCCGGTTACGACCACCAACTTATTGCGGGGAATGGAAACGTCGATGTTTTTGAGGTTATGTTCGCGGGCGCCGAGCACGTCAATCTGCTCATAACCCGTCAATTGCACGTCGGTAAGCGGTGGGTGGTTGGGGTGCGTTAAGGGTTGTGCTACGTCCTCACTTGTCATAGTTTGTTGTTCCTGCGTCACGTGTTGCTGGTTGGCCCAATGGGTTGGGCTATTCCTTACATCAACACCATCGCGGCGGGGGGAGTTTCCCGAACGCGAATGTTCTCAGAACCTCAATGTGCCCTGCTATAAACCTGTTCACCGGCGGTTAGGGCAACGGCCTGGTCGTTGCCGTGTGTGGTTAAAACTACTGGCCAATGACGAGCCGGACGGCATTACCGTAGCGAAGCATGCCAGCCACCCCAAACGTAATGCGTTTGGTGGTGGGGGCAGTTGCACCGCGTGGCCTACCCAAACGGCATCGGTGGCAAGGGGGACGCGCCCACACGACCAGGTGGCCGCATCGCTCCAGTTGCCGCTTTGAACCGTTTGCATCACCGTGCAGGGCTGAACCGCGCCGGTGGTGCGGAACGTGATTGGAAAGGCCGACGTGCCCGATTGGATACCGTTGCCGCAAGCATAGATGATTTGCCATTCGTACGTCGTTTGCGACAGTAGTCCGGTCAGGCTGTAGCTAAACTGGTTATCGACGGGTGGGCTGGTGATGGCGACCGTTTGCCAGGTGGTTTCACCCAATGGCCGATACCGCAGGCTTGGCCGAATCGTGTTGTTAATGAATCGGCGTTCATATTGCCAACCCAACAGCGCACTGTTGTCGGTCAGTTGGTCCGCGTTGAGCGACTGGGGTTTGGGGCAAGCCGTAATGGCGAAACGTGGCTCCCCCCAGGCTGACCACGTACCTGCGTCGCAACCCGATCTGGCTTGTAATTCATATAACGTGTTAGTTATCAATCCGTCTAGCAAAGCTGGCGATGTGGTTACCGCCACCGTTTGCTAGGCGCCACCCTGGGGGCGATACCGTAGTTCAGTGGCCGTGCTGTTATTGTTATAGAAATCAGCACTGATCTGGGTCGAGGCGGCGGTGATGTAACCGAAGCTGGCCGTTGTTTTGCAGTTGGTTCTGAAAAATGAGACGGGCGCAAAGTCGTTGGGGCCGTTGCAGGTGGCTCGTAGCTGCCACTCATAGGTGGTGTTGTTCTGCAAACCCGTCAGTTGGTAGTTGGTGCCCGATACCGAAACGGTTGTCCAGTTGCCGCCAGCAGGCCGCCAGCGTAGTTCCAGTGTCCCACAGTTGGTTTGCCAAGATAACCAGGCACTGTTGGTGTAGGCACTTTGTAAGAGATTCGTTACAGATACTACCGTTGAGCAAGACAGGTTACTGAAATAAGTACCCACCCAGTTGCTTGACTGCCCCGCACTGCAATTAGCCTGGACCTCCACACTAAGATTGGCAACAGCCAGCACCCCTAGGTTTACATAGTTCGATGAAGTGGTATAATAAAAGTAACTATTGTCCTTAAATACGCGCACGGTGTAGCCTAACCCGTTATAACAATAGGGTTCCCAAGTGACCCCGTAGCCACAAAAATCATTTTTCGATAGCTTGATGTTATAGGGGGTAAGTATGTAACAAAAAATAGTTTATGTTATTTTTAGTACCTTTATTGCATGGGACGAGTCAATACACCACTACTAAGTATACCAGCGAAGTTAGCTTTAGAAAAAGGGCTTCATGATGGTAAAACGCATCCATTTCGTA
>JBBRMP010000094.1:0-21377 GCA_038230755.1 Cytophagales bacterium
TAAATAATCTAATTAGAAGTATCCGACGAACTGCATTTGGCATGAGCAATTTTGACCACTTACGGCTACGTGTACTCGCCATCTCTACATGACCCGCTAAGTAAACAAAATCAGTGCCCCACAAAATTTGTCAGACAACCTCTAATTTTATAACAGTTATCGCCCAAAGGCGTGCCCTGTAACGGCTCTTTACTTAGGCTATCAATTAGGGTGAGAACCTCGTTCTTTAGCGAAGGAAACTTCTTGACAAGCCGTTTAGCTTGCCGCTGAAACGGCGAGATGGGTATTACCTCAAAGGGCTCGGAGTTCATCCAAGAAGTCGTTCAGTTGAGGTTTGGGCCGTTTTCCAGCCTTAATTTCTTTCATTTCCTCAAACGCCTCAACCAACTCCTGACGATGTTCTGCTTTTGACTCACTAGGCAAGTGCAACTGCGCACGAATCTGTTCCCATTCCTGAATCGGAATGAAGACGCCCGTGACATTGCCCCGATGGTCAGCAAGGTATTGCAAGTTCATAGTATCTATGACCGGTTTCGGCCAGTCTTCTCGTCAAAGATAACAAACAGACACAGCAGAAAGAGCCACTACAAATCGTCGTCGTCTTTGAATGCCCGGAAAGCCCGGTTTAGCTCGTCGAAGGTTTTTTCGTTGCCCTCCTGCCGGGCCAACAGCAGGCCGAAATCGTAGAGTGTTGCCGCCTTAGTGCGGTTGCCCTGGTCGGCGTAAAGCTGGGCGGCGTGGTAGTAGGTGGGCAGGTACTGCGGGTGTTCAGTCAGCAGCCGCTCGAAATAATGCTGCGCCTGCGCCGGGTTCTCCGACAGGTATTCGATGCCCAGGGCGTAAACATTAAAGGGGTCGCCCGGTTCTTGTTGAACAAAGTTGAGCAATTGTTGGATGCGTTCCTGATTCATAAGCGGGAGAAAAGTAGTATGCATGCATACTAATTAAGCGTTCGTGCGTAATTTCGCAACAGAGAAAAGACGTTTGCTGTTTGACTCAGACAGCAAACTAAACCTAAAGTCTATGAAAATCTTAGTGTGCGTGACGAGCGTGCCCGACACGACGACCAAAATTACCTTTACCGATAACAACACCAAATTCAACAAAGCGGGTGTGCAGTTTATCACCGGCCCCTATGACGACTATGCCCTGGCGCGGGCCGTGGAGTTGAAAGAGAAACTGGGTGCCTCGGTAACGGTACTCAACGTGGGCGAAGCCGAGGCCGAACCGGTGATCCGCAAATGCCTCGCCATCGGTGCCGACGATGCCATCCGGGTCAACGCCGAACCCATCGACGCCTATTTCGTAGCCGAACAGATTGCCGCCGTTTGCAAAGAAACGCCCTACGACCTCATCCTGATGGGTCGCGAATCGATTGATTACAACGGTGGTCAGGTACACGGTATTGTGGGCGAAATGCTCGGCATCCCGTCGATCTCGCCCGTCATGCGCCTCGACGTGGACGGTACTACCGCCAAGATGACCCGCGAAATCGAGGGCGGCAAAGAAGACATCGAAGCCCAACTGCCGCTGGTATTAGGCTGTCAGGAACCCATTGCCGAATGGAAAATTCCGAACATGCGTGGTATCATGACGGCCCGCACCAAGCCCCTGAAAATTATGCAACCCGCTGGCAATGATTCACTTACTGCCGTGGCCAACTACGAAATGCCCCCCTCGCGCGGTGCCGTCCGCATGATCCCCGCCGACGAAGCCGAAACGCTGATTAAGTTATTGCGCACCGAAGCGAAAGTCATCTAAAAATAAGTTTCCAGTTTTCAGTTACGCTCTCTTCGGAGAATGGCACGTAACGAAGCGAAGCAACTGAAAACTGAAAACTATAAACTGAAAACTCCCTTTATGTCTGTCTTAATCTTTGCCGAACTTGACGAGGGCAAACTCAAAAAATCGTCGCAGGAAGCCATCTTTTATGGCTCAAAAGTTGCCCAGATGATGGGCACGTCGGCTACGGCTGTGGTCATTGGTGCTGCCGATCAGGGTGAACTCGCTGCGGCGGGCCGGTTCGGGGCCGCTAAGGTGCTTCACGCTGCTGATGCTAAGTTGAACGAAACCAACGGCATGGCCTACGCCTCGGTGGTGGCCGCTGCCGCCCAACAGGAAGGTGCGAAAGTAGTCGTTCTGGCCAAATCGTCGCTGGGCGATGCGATGGCGGCGCGGCTGGCGGGCAAGCTCAAAGCCGGTCTCGCGCCCAACGTAATCGAGTTGCCCGACCTAAGCAGCGGCTTCCGCGTGAAGACCAGCATCTACACAGGTAAAGCCTTCGCATTCAACGAGTTGAAAGCCGATGTGAAGATCCTGGCGATCAAGAAAAATACGATTATTATCGAAGAAACTGATGCCGCCGCTTCGGTCGAGAACTTCGCGCCCAGCCTGAACGATGCCGATTTCGCCCTGCGCGTGACCAACACCGAAAAAGCCACTGGCGAGGTCCTTTTGCCCGAAGCGGACCTTGTCGTGTCGGCTGGTCGTGGGTTGAAAGGCCCCGAAAACTGGGGTATCGTGGAAGATCTGGCACGGGCATTGCACGCCGCTACGGCCTGCTCGAAACCAGTTTCTGACCTGGATTGGCGGCCTCACCACGAGCACGTGGGCCAAACGGGCATCAAAGTAAGCCCGAACCTCTATATCGCGGCGGGTATTTCGGGGGCCATTCAACACCTGGCCGGCGTAAACTCATCGAAGGTGATCGTCGTTATCAACAAAGACCCGGATGCCCCCTTCTTTAAATCAGCCGATTACGGTATCGTTGGCGACGTATTTGACGTGCTCCCCAAATTAACAAAAGCAGTGCTGGCTTTATAAACCTACAAGGTTTGACACGGGCTACGCTGTCGTTGTCGCTTGGCTATGCCGAGTGACGACGACAGCGTAGCCCGTTTTTTTGCGTTACCGGGCGAACAATAAATACCGACATCGGTTAATTTTGGGACGTGGAAAAAATTAAGTTAGAGATATTAGGCTTGTCGCCCAGTCAGTCGCAGCAGGGTTCGTTTGCGCTGGTGCTGGGTGAAGAATATGGTAACCGCCGGTTGCCTATTATTATTGGCATGTTTGAAGCACAGGCCATTGCCATCGAGATCGAAAAGATTGTGCCCAACCGGCCCATGACCCACGATCTGTTCAAGCAGTTTGCCAAAAATTTCGGCTTCACGGTGCGCGAAATCGTCATTTCTGACCTGCGCGAAGGTATTTTCTTCGCCCGCATCGTCTGTTCCGACGGCGTACAGGAAACCGTTGTCGACGCCCGCCCGTCCGATGCCATCGCCATCGGCATCCGGTTTGGCGTGTCTATTTTCACCTACGAAACCATTCTCTCCGAAGCAGGTATCACGGCATCGTCAGAGGAGGAAGAAGAGGAACAGGAAGAACTTGTGCGCACGTCTTCCAGCAAATCGCCCCGTGCTTTCGGCGAACAGCTCAAAGACATGACCGTCGATGAACTCCAAAAAATGCTCGACGAAGCCCTCGGCAACGAAGAGTACGAACGCGCCGCGAAAATCCGGGACGAAATTTCCAAAAGAAATTAGTGGTAAGTGGTAAACGGTTAGAGGTGAGTTTGCTGACGCATTAGTACTTGCGTCAGCAAACTCACCTCTAACCGTTTACCACTTACCACTAATCATTACAGTAGCTTCATCCCCACTGGGTCCCAATTAATGGGTTTGCGCTGTTCGGCAGAGAGGTTGGCGGCGAGGGATGGAGCGGCGGCGCGGAGGCCGAAAACGGCATCTTCTTTCACCATCGACGGTTTGTTTTCGCGGATGGCGTTGAAAAACACGATCATGTGGTCGAGGCGGTCGTCGTAACCTTCGGGGGCGGTGTAGACCACTTCCGGCTCCTGCTTCACCATCCGCTGAAACTGATCGGCAGGGTATTTCTGGTCGTATTGCTTCACAAACTGCTCCTGCATGGCCTTCGGGTACGTGAACAGGGCGTCGTAGCCGGTGCTGTACATGGGTGCGTTAGGCCGTTTCAGGCGTTTGAGCACAAAGTCGTTCCAGCCAATTTCAATCACCCCATCGGTGCCCACGAGCCGGGTTTGGTTTAGCCCACCCCGACCGTCGGCGAGGTTCACGCGGGTCATAAACTGAAACGATGGATTGTTGGCCGTTTTGGGGTAATCCATCAAACCCGTAACGAGGTCATACGCATCGCGGCCATCTTTCCAGTAGTTCAGATCACCCAGCGAGAAAATGCGGGTGGGTCCAATGGCCCCCGTGATGGTATGCAGGCCCGTAATGAGGTGTACGAATAAATCACCCGCTACGCCGGTGCCGTAGTTTTTGTAGTTGCGCCACCGGAAAAAATCTTCGGCTTTGTAGGGCTTTTTCTGGTCGGCCATCTGCATGTAGCGGTCCCAGTCCAGCTCTTTCGGGTCAATGGTAGGCGGCATCGTGTATTGCCAGGCACCCAGGGCGTCGGCCCGGTCCACGCAGGCTTCCACGTACGTCAGCTCGCCAATCATACCCTGTTCGTAGTATTTTTTCGCCTCCAGAATGGCCGATGCACTCGCCCGCTGACTGCCCACCTGAAACACCTTGCCCGATTTTTTCTGCGCTGCAATCACCGCCGCGCCCTCTTCGATATGGTGTATCATCGGCTTTTCGCAGTAGACGTGCTTGCCCGCGTTGAGCGCGTCGATGGCGATGCGGTCGTGCCAGAAATCGGGAACGCAAATCAGCACGGCGTCCACGTCGGCGCGTTTCAGGATTTCGCGGTAATCGCGGGTGGTTTGGATGTCGTTGCCCCAGACTTCTTTAGCCCGCACCAGCCGTGGATCGTACAAATCCGACACGGCCACGACCTTCGTTCCGGGCACTTTCAGGGCACAGTTCAAATCGTAATGACCGATGATGCCCGCCCCAATCAACGCGAGGTTGACCGTGTCATTGGCCGAGTGGGGCCGGATGGGTTCGATCAGGTACTTATTACCAGCATACAGGCCGGTAAACATGGACGGGGCCGTTGCCAGCAAGGCCGACGTGCCACTGACTTTTCGCAGAAAATTACGACGGGATGAGTGCATATTTTTGGGGATTTTTCTTGGTAATAAAGCCGCAAATTATGCGATTTTACCCGGACGGGAAAGAGTTCAAAGTCTAAGGTTCAATGTTTTGCTGACGTGCGAGTCGGCGGGGGGCTACTCGCGCGTCAGCAAAACATTGAACCTTAGACTTTGAACATTGAACCCCTACCTCTCCACAGCCGCCAAAACCCGCTTAATCAACTCATTAGGGCTGCCGTCGTGCCAGCGCCAGACGATCACGATGTCGTGTTCGGGGTCGATCCAGACGGTGTTTGATCCGGCACCGAGGGCAGCGAAACTCGTGGTGGGCGCATCGGGCCAGGGGCGGGGTAGCTGCTGACTTTTGCCCGTGTTGAGCCACCACAAATAGCCATAGTCGGGGCCAACCGGGCCGCAGGTGGTGGCCTGTTTCACCCAATCTGCCGACACAATTTTCCGATCATTCCATCGCCCTTTTTGTGCGAATAAATACCCAAACCGGGCCAGGTCGCGGGCGCTGATCCAGAGGCCACCGCCCCAACGCGTCCCCCCGCTCACCGAGGGCAACTGCTTACCGTCCACGTCGGCCACGGCGTTAGGATAGATAATGTATTGCCACGTATCCGACGCTCCGATGGGGTTCATCAGTTCGTCACGGACCACGTCGGGGATAGGCTTTTTCCAGAGGCGCAACAGCGACAGGGCCAGCCGGTTCACCCGCACGTCGTTATATTCGTAATAGGTGCCGGGAGCTTGTAGGGCGCGGGGGTTGCGCTCGCCCTTACCGAAGGCTTCCTTGCCCACAAAATCGCTGTTTTTGCCCCACAGGCTACCTTCCCACTCGCTGCTTTGGCGTAGGTGATACGCCCAGGTGACGGCCTTGTTCTGGTCGGAATCATAGCCACCATCGTGGATGAGGTTGACCACGGGGTCGGTGAGTTTGGGGATCATGCCCCGTTCAAGCGTGATGCCCGTGATGGTCGAGAGCACGCTTTTGGCGGCGCTGTAGGTGGGGTCAACGGCTTTGGTGTCGCCCCATTCGGCCACGATATAGCCATGCCGCAACACCAGCCCATTGGTCCTGGCGCGGCTTTTGGGCATGGGACCAAGCAGCTTGCCAAAGATGTCCTCCTGCGTCGAAAAATCAGGCGGCATCTGGGTGGTTTCTTTCGTTTTGGCAAAGGCCACGGCCTCAGCCAGTTTGATGGTATTCATGCCCACCTGCACCGGTTCGCGGTGTACCCAGTTATCGCCCTTCGGCGGAAAGTACGATTTTGAGGAAGTGGCGGGCCGCTGACAGGCAGTGGTCAGCGTGACGAGGAAAAGTAAACAATAGCGAAAAGGCTGGCGCATGAGTTGGGTCGGGACAGCACAGTAAAGCACTATACCAAAACCAACTTACTTAAACGCCTTCGCCTCGCGGATCACAAATTTATATTCAGCCGTGTCGAGCGCTTTTTTATAATACTGTTTAGCCAGTGCGTGGTTGTTGGCGCGGGCCGCAATGCGGGCCAAACCGGCGTAGGCCATGCCAGGGCATTCTTTGGTATATGCAATATCGACAGGTTGTTTCAGGGCGGCGTTGTAGGCTACCGATGCCGCCGAATCATTTTTGGCCACGCGCTCGGCCAGAATACCCTCGAAAACACTGATGGCGGCGGGGAGCAGTTTGTGCTGCATCGTTTTCAATTTCGTCAGCGCCGCCTGCCCCTCGGCGTAGCGGCCAGCCAGCAACAAAGCCTCGACGTAGCGCAGCTGAAAAATGGGGTTTTTGGGGAAATGGTCTACCAGATAATCCATGTATTCCACCGCCTTCGGGAAGTTTGATTCGTGCTTGACGTAGATATGAGCCAGGTACAAATTAGCCTCCGGGCGCGTGAAAATGGCCTTTTTCGCCGAAACGTCCATTTGCTTCAGACCCAACGCGATGTTGCCATCTTTAAAAAAAAACATAAACGGCTTTACCACCGGATGGTCGATGGGGTAACGCTCCACGTAATAATTGTAAAGACCCGTTGAGAAGTAAAACTCCACGTTTTTGTCCATCAGATTGAAGCCGTCTTTCATGTAGGCATACGCCTCCCGCGACTCCGATACGGCTTTCATGCTCTCGTTGTCCATGGTGTGTTTCATGGCCATATAGCCGTGGGCGGTCAGGCCCAAAAACACCGCTTCGGGGTCTTTGTCATTCTTGTCGATCATCTTTTCTACCCCCTGAATGGCCTGGTCAACCTGCGCTACATACTGGTTGGTGGCCGTCCGGCTGTCGCTGATGGGCAGGGACTGCCACTGAATGGTGAGCGCGCGCAAAATGGGAATAATAGGGCTTTGCGGATACTTGGTTTGTAGTTGCCTGATGTGGGGCGCAGCCTCGGCAAATTCATAATTATAAATATGGTCAAGTGCCTTAACAACAGTCTGTTGCGCTGCTGGATCGGTTAGAATTTGAGCACGTGAGGAGAAGGGTGTCAGGGCAAAAAGAATCAGAATCAGGAGGTATTTCATTCGTGAGTGGGGTGTCAGAGGGAGGACTCCCTTCAACTTTAGCCGTACTTTTGTTACTAGGTTTAACCGCCCTACTCCGCGAAACGTTTTACGATGATTCAATACAACCAGTTTGTCTTAGATAACGGCCTGAAGGTGTTTGTGCATGAAGATGCCAGCACACCCATGGCGGCCGTCAATATTTTATATAACGTCGGCTCACGCGATGAAGACCCCACCCGCACCGGCTTCGCCCACCTGTTTGAACACCTGATGTTCGGCGGCTCGAAGCACATTCCAAGCTACGACGAGCCATTGCAGCGCGTGGGGGGCGAAAACAACGCGTTCACCAGCCCCGACATTACTAACTACTACATCACCCTGCCCACGGCCAACCTGGAAACGGCGTTCTGGCTCGAATCGGACCGGATGCTGAGCCTGTCGTTCGACCAGAAGGTGCTCGACGTGCAGCAGAAAGTGGTGATCGAAGAGTTCAATCAGCGCTACCTCAACCAGCCCTACGGCGACGTGTGGCTGAAGCTGCGGCCCCTTGCCTACCAGCAGCACCCCTACCACTGGGCCACCATTGGCAAAGACATCAGCCACATCGAAAATGCCACGCTCGACGATGTGAAGGCCTTTTTCTACAAGTATTACCTGCCCAACAACGCCATTCTGGTGGTGGCTGGCAACGTGACCACCGAGCAGGTGAAGCAGCTTTGCCGGAAGTGGTTCGAGCCTATTCCGGCGGGGAAAGACTACATCCGCAGCCTCCCCGCTGAGCCCCGCCAAACGCAGGCCCGGTTTGACGAAACCGCCGCCGACCGGAACGCCGGACCGATACCCCTCAATGCCATCTACAAAGCCTACCATATGCCAGGCCGGTTCGACGCTGATTTCCAGACCGTTGACCTGCTCAGCGACCTGCTGGGCCGGAGCAAATCGAGCCGACTGTATCAACAATTGTTGAAAGATCAGTCGCTGTTCAGCAACATCGGGTCGTACCTGACATCGTCGGTCGAGCCGGGTTTGTTTCTGGTACAGGGCACACTGAACGAGGCCGTTACGCTGGAAGAAGCCGATGCGGCCATCAGTGCCGTCTTGCAGGAGGTAGTGGATCGACTAGTGCCCGACGAGGAGTTGACAAAGGTGAAAAATCAGGCCGAATCGACCCTGGCGTTTTCGGAAGTGGAACTGCTGAACCGGGCCATGAACCTGGCCTACGCGGCCAACGCCGGTGACCCCGAACTGGTGAATCAGGAAGCCGCCAAAATCCAGGCCGTCACCCCTGACTCGATCCAGACAATGGCCTGCCAAATCCTCCGCCCCGACAACAGTTCGACGTTGTATTACCGGCGGCGGGCCTAATCTTTGTTCTGTTGTTAGTCTGTTTATTTGTCAAGCGACACACTGTCGATGTTGAATCGGCAAATACGCTGGACAGTTTATGTTGCACCGAGTGCGGTAATCTTCTGGACTATACGAGCATGACCACTTCCACTCTCAATCCGCTCACACCTGCTGATTTACAACTGATTAGTGCTCAATTTAAGCAGGCAATGGTGGGTATATATGGCAACCAGCTAGACCAGTTGGTCTTATTCGGATCATACGCCCGGGGCGATTTCAGGGCCGATTCGGACGTGGATTATCTGGTGGTGCTGAAACAGGATACTGTAAAGTTTGGGGTTGAAGTGGATAAGATAAGCGGTCCTGCCAGCGAGTTGGGATTGGCTTACACCGTCCATATTTCGGCTAAGCCAGTTTCTTCTTTTTCTTATCATTACTCCGATAACCTCTTCTATAGGGCTGTTCGGCAGGAAGGTATTCAAGTATGACACATGACGTAGCGGCTTACCATCAAAAAGCAGAAGAATGCCTTATTGATGCTCGAATTCTGGTCAGAGAAGCTCGTCATGAAGCTGCTTGTAACAGAGCCTACTACGCTTTTTTCGACGCGATTCGCGCGCTGTTAGCCACGAAAGCGATCAGCATAAATTCACACAGCGCGGCGCAGTCACTTTTCGGGCTGCATTTTGTAAAGACTGGCCTTTTTGATGCTACATACAGCCGTGACGTGAACCGGCTGATGGAGAAACGGCAAGGTGGCGATTACGAAGTCGATGTAGTGCTAACCCAAGTCGATGCCGAAGACAGCCTGCAAACAGCAACTGCCTTTGTTAACGCAGTAAGTCAATACATCAGTAAGCTCAAAGCATAAATGAAGATTCGCGTTGGACAGGGCTACGACGTCCATAAACTGGTAGCCGGGCACCCGTTCTGGCTGGGCGGCATCCAGATTCCGCATACGCACGGGGCCTACGGGCATTCCGACGCCGATATTATTTGCCACGTCATCTGCGACGCCCTGCTGGGAGCTGCCAATATGCGCAACATTGGCTACCATTTTTCCGACAAAGACCCGCGCTGGAAGGGTGTCGACAGTAAAGTGCTGCTGGCCGAAGTGCTGCGTATGATCCGGGAAGCGGGTTGGGAAGTGGGCAACCTCGACGTGACGGTGGTACTTCAGGAACCGAAGCTAAACCCCCACATCCCCGCCATGCAGGCCTGCCTGGCCACGGTTATGAACGTACCTGAGGACGATATTGCCATCAAAGCCACCACCTCCGAACACATGGGATTCGTAGGCCGCCAGGAGGGCATCGCCGGGTTTTGTGTGGCGCTGATTGAAAAACGGGTTTAACGGTCAAGCAGTCCGCCGCTGCGGATTCAGGGTTGCTTCGCGCTCGGACATATCGCCTGCGAAGCAACCCTGGGATTTGAGCCTTGACCGTTAACGCTGTTTATTTCTGTCCGTACTTGGTTTTGTATTTGTTGTAGAGCCGTTTGTGCTTGTCGTCCAGATTCACCTGGCGGCCCTGGATGAAGGCGTGTTCAATACCGTTGGTGCGCATGTCGAGGATGTCGCCTTTCGAGACCACGAGTGTGGCTTGCTTGCCCGGTTCGAGCGTACCCACCTGCCCGTCGATACCCAAAATTTTGGCGGTGTTGGCCGTCACCATTTTCAGGGCGGCCTCGCGGTCGGTCACGCCGAAGCCCACGGCGGTGCCCGCCAGAAACGGCAGGTTGCGGGTGCGCCACCATTCTTCGGCATAGCTCAGGCTCACCAGCACGCCCGCTTTTTGCAGGATACCTGGCAGGCGATAAGGCAAATCAACGGGCTCATCTTCGCGGTTGGGCAGACGGTGCAACGGGCTTAGGATCACGGGAACGTTGTTTTCCTTCAGAAACCCAGCCACTTTATCGCCGTCTTCGGCCCCCACAATTACGATTTTCGGTACACCCGCCGCTTTGGCAAACCGCACCGCTTCGATGATGTCTTTGGCGTAGTCGGCGCGGACGTAGAGGTTTTGTTTACCCGCAAATAAGCCCCGCATCGCCTCGAATTTGAGGTTCATCGTGGCGGGTGCAGTACCCTCGGCGTAGGCTTTGGCTTCGGCAAAAACAAGCTGCACGGCCCGGATGGCTTCGTCGCGCTTGTCGTTCTTTTTCACCGTCGACTGGAAGGTTTCAAAGTCGAAATCGCGGGCGTAGTAGCCGGGCCAGTTAAGCCAGATACCGTCGTCTTTGCGGAGCACGGCGTCCTGCCAGTTCCAGCCGTCGGTGTGCATGATCGACGATGACCCCGACACGGTGCCGCCCACGGGCATGGCCTGCGTGATGAGAATACCGTTATTACGAATCGTCGGGATGATTTCCGACTCGGCATCATAGGCAATCAGCGCCCGCACGTTGGGGTTCAGCACGCCCACTTCGCGCGAGTCGACGGTGGCGCGGACGGAGGCGATTTCCTGCAACCCCACCAGCGACGCCGGGGAGATAAGGCCGGGGTAAATATGCCGACCCGCCACGTCGATCACCTGCATATCGGCGGTGTTCGGCTTGGCCGTCGTAGCGTCGCCCACACCGGTAATCAGCCCTTTGTCGAAGGTGATGTAGCCGTTCTGAATCACCTGCCCGGTGCCGGTATGGATGGTAGCCCCCACCAACGCGATGGCTCTTTGCTGCGGCCCTGCCGGAGCGGGGTTCTGTGCCCACGCGCTCGTAAGCGACAGGCAGAGGAGTATGGTTTTTGTGATGTGTTTCATGGTGACTGTTATTTTGAATCGCCTTCCATTACCCCTTCAATGTCTTCGCAGTGCCACATCCGGGCGCGTTTGGTGGCGGGCTTTTGGGCGGTTTGACCACCGGCTTTGGCCTGAATCATCTTCTGGATAATCCGGGCGCGGTCGGTTTGCATAGCGGTGCGGTTCTGCTCGTCGCCGGTTTGGCTGTAGTAGATCGTACCGTCCACGATGGTGTAGTCGGGGCGGGCGTAGATGGAGAGGGGGTGGTTGTTCCAGAGCACCAGGTCGGCATCTTTCCCGGCCCGGATGCTACCCATCCGGCTGTCGAGGTGGAGGAGTTTGGCGGGGTTGAGCGTCACCATTTTCCAGGCGTCTTCTTCCGAAATACCGCCGTATTCCACCGTTTTGGCCGCTTCCTGATTCAGGCGACGGGCCATTTCGGCATCATCCGAGTTGATGGATACCACCACACCTTCGCGGGCCATGAGGGCGGCATTGTAGGGGATGGCGTCTTTCACCTCCATTTTGTAGGCCCACCAGTCAGAGAATGTCGAGCCGCCCACGCCGTGTTTGGCCATCTTGTCGGCCACTTTGTAGCCTTCCAGAATATGGGTGAACGTGTTGACCTTAAAACCCAGCGAGTCAGCCACGTTCATGAGCATGTTAATCTCCGACTGCACGTAGGAGTGGCAGGTGATGAAGCGTTTCTTGTTCAGAATCTCCACCAGCGCATCCAGTTCCAGATCACGGCGGGGGGCCGTCAGCGACGGGACGGGGGCATTTTTACCTTTCGCCTTTGGCGCACTAGTCTGCGCGTTATAGTCGGCCCACGCTTTGGCATATTCTTTGGCGCGGACGAAGTGGTCCATGTAGACCTGTTCCACGCCCATACGTGTTTGGGGGAAACGCACCCGCGCGGCGTCGCCCCAGTTGGCCTGCTTCACGTTCTCGCCGAGGGCAAATTTGATGAACCCGTCGGCGCCTTTAATCAGCAGCCCGTCAGCGGCTTCACCCCATTTCAGCTTCACCAGCGCCGACTGCCCGCCAATGGCGTTGGCCGATCCGTGCAGCAGTTGTGACGAGGTGACACCGCCCGCCAGTTGCCGGTAAATGTTTACGTCGTCGGGGTTGATGGCGTCACTCATGCGTACCTCGGCGGTGCTTGACTGTGAGCCTTCGTTGATCGAAAACAGGGCAATGTGCGAGTGTTCGTCGATGATGCCGTTGGTGAGGTGTTTGCCCGTCCCGTCAATCACCGAGGCACCCGTTGGCGCGGTCAGGTTCTTGCCCACCTGCGTGATTTTTCCGTTCGTCACCAGCACGTCGGACGCAGTCAGGATGCCGTCTTTTTCGTTGGTCCAGACCGTGGCATTACGAATCAGCATGGTCTGCGGCTGTGGCTTTTTAGCGTTGCCCATGCCCACAAACGGATACAGCAAACCGCCCATCGACTTCTTGGCCGAATCGGCTTTGGCCGTGGCGGCGGTGGCGGCAAAGGGTTTACTCAGCGTAGCCGACCACGTAACCACTTGCCCAGTAGGCAATTGACCATCACCACGAAGTACAGTCCCGTCGCGGTAGCCGGTGAGGCGGGTGAGGGCGTTGGGCTGTTTTTTATCCATCGTCACCTGCATCGACACCAGGTTATTGTCTACCGATACTTTGGGCGTGATCTTGGTCGTGTCGTTCATCGTTACCCCAAAATCGGGCTTGTCCGGGTTGGCTCCCGTAATGAGCAGTTTCAGATTTTGGGTACCCGGTGTGGACGCACCGGTTTGGGGCGTAATTTTGAGGTCATACGTACCCCGCAAATCGGCGATGGCGCGGTTGGCCAGGATGTATTGTTTGCCACGAATCCAGTTTTCGTAGATCACATTTTCAGCCGAAAACAGATTACCCGACGTGACGATGAAATTGGCCAGTTTACCCACCGCCAGGCTACCAAGCAGATCATCGGCATGGATGAGTTGGGCAGGGCGCATCGTCAGCGCATCCAGTGCCTGGGCTTCGGTAAGGCCGTTTTCGATGGCTTTGCGCACGTTAGCCATGAAATCAGCGCGGGTTTTCAGGCCTGCGCTCGTGAGGGCAAACGGGATGCCCGCCTGCGCCACGGCACCGGGATTGGTGGGGGCCATTTCCCAGTGTTTCATTTCGCCCAGCGACACGTTGTCAGCGTCCCAGGCGTCTTCTACGTCGTAGGCCTGCGGGTAGTTGACGGGCAAAATCAGCGGCGCGTTGGTGGCTTTGATTTCGTCGATGCGCTGGTACTCGTCGCCACCCCCGCGAATGATGAATTGCCGCCCGAATTCATCCCCGATTTTGTCGGCGCGGAGTACGCCGAATTTGTCACCGGCCTCAAAAATGGCAGGTAGGATAGTCATGCGGCTGAGGGCGTCGAGCGACAGGTTGGCCTGCTCACCGGGGCCGGTTTTTTTGTACCAGTCGGCATCGTAAAATGCCTGCCGAAGCACCGCCACGGCTCCCATCACCGAATTGGGGTTGTTTTGGGTGGATGACCCTTTGCTGAACGAAAAATGCTGCGTCAGCCCATTGCGCAGCACCACCGTATTTTCGCGGTCGTCGGCCAGGGTTACCAGCGTGCCGTTGCCCCGCGCAATACCATCGTGGGCGTGGGTGAGCACCGCCCCGAAGCCCAGTTTTCGGAGTTCTTCGGCTTTCAGGTTGATCACTTTAAAGAGCAGCCCGGCATCGGTTTCGGGCTGAATGGCCTGATTCCAGTAGTACGGCCCTTTTTTGTTCGACTCCAGTTGCGGCGGTGCGTTGAATCCACCTGCGGCCCGCTTCACTTCAGGCATTCCGTAATCGGAATCAAGGTCGATCAGGCCGGGATAAATGCGCTTGCCCTGCACGTTCATCACCACCGCCCCGGCGGGTATGGAAACGGTAGTACCCACGGCTTCGATGTGGCCATTCCGGATCAGCAACGTCGCGTTTTGCAGGGTGGTTTTGGGATCAACAACGATGGTGGCGTTGGTGAAGGCATACAGGTTTGGGCGTTCGTCGTAGACGCCATTTCGGGGGAAGGTGGTCTGAGCCAGCCCAGACTGAGCCAGCCCGACTGCCAACAAAAGCAACAGGAGATGTTTACGCATGTAGATGAATGTTGTATTTAGTTTAAGCCTCAAAAATAGCGCTACGAACGAAAGAACAGTTCGCTTTTCGGTCAGGTACGTTAATAAACAGGCGACTTCTGAATGAAACGCCCAATAAACGCTGCTTTTTCATGTTTATTCTGCTTCGGCTTTAACCGCACGTAACCTTGCCGTACCAGCTAAAAAAGCGCGGCCAACTGGCCACGCTTTTTCCTACTAGCTGAGTACCACTCTTGCGTGGTTCATGGGGTATACCCGTTTTTGAGTAGTACGCGCATGCCCCCGGTTTGCTCGATGCGCATCGACACCCCGGTAGCCGGGGTACTGCTTTCCTGAATAAGCTGGTTGTTGTTGCCCCGCTGGACCACTTCCAGTTGGCCGTTGTTTTGGCTGGCTCGCCACTGGGTCAGGTTATTATCACCCTGTTGCGCAAAATTATAGCGGTTGTTGCTCCCGGTTAGGTCGAGGTCCAGCGCATTGCTATGGCCTTGCTGGGTAATACGAACCGCGTTGGCCCGGCCGGTTTCCTGATACTGTAGTTGGTTCAGTTGCCCCGTCTGCACAAGCGTTAATTCGCTGGTAGTCAGCCCGGACCCATTACCTGTAGGCTGGCGGAAATACACCTGCGACTGAGCAGAACCAATCAGCGGCAAGGCGACGAAGAGAAGAAGATACAGACGTTTCATGGGAAGTTAGTTTAGCAGGTGGTCATCTGCTGCACGGTCATTCAGTAAGCAGCCTGGGTCACAGTAGCCGTGTTGTTGTTGCCCGACTGTCACACTCCAGGCCTTGTATGAGGGCCGGGCCGAGTTGTTTGCCGGGCTTTGGATAGCCTCACGCCGGGATTTCTCGCAGACCAACCCCGTCATTGCCATCTATTTCAATACGCTCCAGTTAAAGGGCAACCCATTGGACGTGATCTTGCAGGGCGTTATCCGGCAACATGCCCAGGACTATCACGTTACGCTCGACCGGGATTTAGCGGGCATCGTGAATCAGTCGGGCTTTCTGTTTCAGGAACTGATCCAGAAACTCCACGCCAAAACGGGCCGCAAAGTGGTGGTCCTCATCGACGAGTACGACAAGCCCATCGTGGATTATCTCGAAGACATCCCCACCGCCGAGGCCCACCGGGATTTGCTCAAATCGTTCTACGGCATCCTCAAACCCGCCGACGAGCATCTGGAACTGGTGTTGCTGACGGGCGTGAGCCGCTTCTCTAAAGTCAGCGTCTTTTCCGACCTCAACAACCTGCGCGACATCAGCATGGACCAGGGATTTTCGAGTCTGGTGGGCATCACCCAAACCGAACTCGAAGCTGTTTTCGGGAATCAGATCAGCGAACTCGCCCAGATAAAGGGCGTTGATCGCCCGGTGTTTGTGGCCCAGATCAGGCAGTGGTACAACGGGTATTGGTGGCTGGGACCCGAGCGGGTCTATAACCCCTTCTCGCTGCTGAACTTCTTTGCCGGGGGGGGTAACTTCCAGAACTACTGGTTCAGCACCGGTACCCCCACCTGGCTGGTTAAACTACTCTATCAGCAACGTATCTACGACTTCGGGCAAATTGAGGTGACCGACTTCTCGCTGAACTCCTTTGAATTGCGCGATCTCAAACCCGTGAGTCTGCTGTTTCAGACCGGCTACCTGACCATCGAATCCTATAGCGAAACTGACCTGATTTACACGCTGAGTTATCCCAATCAGGAGGTTCGTTTTTCGTTGCAACAGCACCTGCTGAGCCTATTCCGGGGCGATGCAAGCGAAGAAGTAGTGCCGTTCATCCTGCGGTTGCGCAACGCCCTGCAAACCAACGACCTCGAGACGGCCATCGAGATTATCAACGTGGTGTTTTCATCCTTACCCTATGACCTCTGGCAGCGGGAAAACGAACGGTTTTATCACGCCCTGTTGCACCTGACGTTTGTGTTGCTGGGGGTGTATGTCCGCTCGGAAGTGCACACCGCCCGGGGCCGCTGCGACGCCCTGGTGGAGACCCAAAACTATATCTACGCCTTCGAGTTCAAGCTCGACAAAACACCGCAGGAAGCCCTGGCACAGGTGGAAAGCCGGGAGTATCTGATGCCCTACGCCCAAAGCGGCAAGACGCGGATTGGCGTGGGCGTGAATTTCTCCACCCAGTTGAAAGGCGTGGAGAAATGGGTAGTGAAAACGTACTGAATACCGATGCCGGAGAAGAGAAAATACAGTTTAGTTTGTTGCTAGGTACCATTTACCAAAATAAGCCCGGTTACGTGGTCTATAACAGCAACCGCCCGGTCTATGCCGAAGGCTGCGTCGGAAGCCGGACGGGGGTGTTCAACGCCGATGGCATGGTAGTGGCCCTGCCCCGAAAATCCTACGAATACAGCCCCGGCCTGAGTGCCGAAACCACCCCTACCCTGCTGATCGAGATTCTCTCGCCCAGCACCGAGGCCTATGACCTGGCTACCAAACTACCGTGCTACAAAGAGATTCCGTCGGTGCAAACCATCCTGTACGTACGGCAAAACCAGCCCGACATCACCGTAACGGAGCGGCAGGGGCCTGACCAGTGGCTGGAAACGCGGCTGCACAACCTGACCGACCCGTTTGGCGTGGGCGGGAAGTTGCCAACGCTGACGATGGTCTATCAGGGCGTGTTCAGCTAACCCCGCACCCGCTCGTCAGGAAACGGCATAAGGCGTGGGCAGCAGCAGACTGATTCGATGGTCAGGCAAAGACTTCAGACAAATCAACTACTAATTCGGGAAATAAACGGCTGACAACGGTATCCTCGTCAGTTTGCGGGCGCAACCCAATATACTCGTCGCCTTGCAATACATAGACAAAAACGGCCTTGTCGTTGGGTTCTAACAGCCAGTATTCCAGCACCCCCGCGTCTTCATAAAGCCGAAACTTATTTTTCATTTCCTTCCGGGTATTGCCCGGCGACAGAATCTCGATAATCAGATCGGGTGCGCCGAGGCAACCGCGTTCGTCCAGTTTGGTTTCGTCACAAATCACGCAGAGGTCGGGCTGGACAACCGTGTACACATCGCCATCGAACCGGGCCTTCTTGAGCCGGTCAAACAGCCGCACATCAAACGGAGCCGTAAATAACTGACAGGGATGACCGCGAAGGTGGGTTCCTAAGATAACTGTTAATCGAACAGATACCTTCTGGTGCCGAACGCTGGGCGCGGCCATTGGGAAGATGCGACCCCTGAAGAGTTCAACGGTTTCGGTAAACTGCCAGGTGAGGTAGTCGGCGTACGAATAAACCTGGGTGGGGTCTAACTGGCTGAGATCGGTAATGGGCTGCATGGGGTTTGGGGTTTATCGCGAAGCTAATCGTGGATAGTGTGGCGGTAGCGTTGAGCCGGTCAGTCAATGGTTGACATTCGTCCACAAGCTCAATGCCGAAGGCTTCGGCCAACTTATCAACATCGTATGTTGCTGACTGCTTTCCTGGGGTTTCCATAGCCATCCGTCGGTTTCCTGTTTGCGCTACCAAAAGTAATCATTCCCTTACCGTGACAGAGCGGCAGGGGCCTGACCAGTGGATCGAAACGCGGCTACGAACCCTGACCGACTCCTTCAGCGTGGGCGGGGAGTTACTGACACTGGCGCAGGTGTATCAGGGCATGTTCAGCTAATCCAGCACCGATTGTCAGGCTACGGCATAGCCGGTGTAGGGCCAACAACGAGGGGATTGCAGGCTAATTCCAATGTCGGATTTGGACTACTTCAGCCGGGCCAGGATCAGGGCTTTCAGCTTGCGGAGGATAAAGACAATCTGGAGTAAATCTGGCTCACGGGTAGCATCAAACTGGCGGCTCACGCAGTATTCTACACCGTTTAGTACCGTGAAGTACCAGTTTTTGCCCTGCACCCAGCAGCCATAAAGTGGGTGTCCATCGTGATTCATTTCCTGAGCCAGAATCATGGCGGCCAGCATCTGGCCTTCTGCGTCGTGCGTATCACCCTTTGACCGCTTAAATTCTTGCAAAAAGAAATAAGGAACTGCCGGACGACCCGAATTTTTAGCACTTGCCACCATGCAATCAACTACCACCGAAATTCTATGACTATTGACTGTACCATTTAGCGAGCGTTCGAAAAACGTTTTCATTTTTCGGTCAACATTTAAGTTCGCCACCCGAAAAACTGGACTGATGAAAAACATCTTTAGCTCCTCCTCATTCCAGTTTCGTTCTTCCCGCCGTAGTTCGGCGGGTAAGTCATTTATAAGTGACTGATCCAGAGCTGATAATTTGCCCGGTACTGCATTTACCCAGTCGTCTAAGACCGTACAATCGTCAATTGATTCTATACCGAAGGTGTCTATGACCTCCTCCACGTCGTAATGATTCAGTTTTTTTTCCATAGTCGACCGTCGTTTTCCCGTTTGCTCTACCAAAAGTAATCATTTCATTACCGTGACAGAGCGGCACCGACCGCATCAGTGACAGGGAAACGCGATTGCTTAACCTGACCGACTCGTTTGGCGTGGGAGGGGAGTGGCTGACCCCTACCCAATACAGGAAATTCACCTGCAAAAGCTACAACTGCTGCAAACGCCTGCCCCGTTAGTGTGGCTGGCATACATTTTGCTAACAGGCTGTCTCCTTCTTACAGGACGAGCCAAATTGTATCATGATGTAGCAGATTAGTGATGATACCCATTAAAAAGTGGACAAGTTACCTACTAATGTCCTGACCGGGCATAGTATTTGCCTTTGGCATACCGGCACAAAATCTATACACGCAACTCTAACCTGCCGGGTTATGCAAACATTTACTACTACACCAGGAATTATTACGCGCGGCTGGCTGCTTTGGCTTGTCCTTCTGCTGATACCCGCCCTGGCACAGGCACAAACCTGCACCATCTCGGCCACTGCTCAGGCAACCTGTAATGCCAATGGCACGATCGCCAACCCCGCCGATGACTTCATCAGCTTTGTGCTTACCCCCTCCAACACCGCGCAGGGACAACGCTTTACCGTTACGGCTACCCAGGCGGGCAACCCCCTGGCCCTGACTCTGCCCGATGGCTCTCCGCTGTCGCCCCTGAGTTATGCCTACCCAACCCCCTTCCGCACACCAGCCGGAAGCGCGGGCAAAGGCAACATCACCCTTACCCTGACGGATGTTAACAACACCGCCTGCACCACCCAGGTAACGGTTACTGACCCCGGCACCTGCGCCGTCACCGCCTGCGTGAGCACCCCCGTTTCGGTGACCTACACCTACCGGACTCCATTCCTGGTAACTGAGTTGGTAAACGTGCCCTTGTTGCTGCCCAAATTCGATAATGGTGGCGGAACACGCACCCTGACCAACGTGGCACTCACCTACAAAATAGTGACTGGAACAAACCTGCTGCTGGAAAATACGTCGGTTGGATCCATTAACACGAAGGCCACTTTCTCGTCAGATGGTCTGATTGACTTGGCCGGCACTACAATTGGAACTATTTCGTCATCAGCCACAACAGGGGCAATAAGCCTGCCTGCGGGCATAACCGTAGCGGCCCAGGGTACCTATACCGGCGATGTCCTTAGCCCGGGGCCGTTGGTCAGACTATCAACCCTTTACGGTATGAATCCCTGGCTTTCGGCCCTCCAGCAGGACATCTACATTGACCCTCGGCTGGACCCCCGCTGGGTAACCAATCCCGGTGCCACTAATAATCCGGCCAATGATGATGACATTTTTGTGTGGACACCTCAATCGTTCTCCGCATCGGGCGTCAGTAATTACAGCGCGAGTGGCGATCTGGCGTTATTTTCGGGGGCGGGTTTTGTCGATTTAAAAGCAACGACCCTGAGCGGTGTTGGTTTTACTGGTGCAGGAGGTAATTTCGTCCAGACCCAGTCGACCAAAGCCTACGCCAGTGCGAGTGTTGTCTACAGCTACACCTGTGCGGCCTGTTCGATAGCAACCACGGCCATATCTACCACCTGTGACCCGGCTACGAACCTCTACACGGTCAACGGTACGATTTCATTGACCAGCACGGCGGGCGGAGTGGCTACCATCACCGATGGGGGTAGAAGCACTACGATAACCGTACCCGCTGCCGCCACCAGCGTAGCCTACTCACTGACGGGCTTAACTTCAAATGCGGCTTCGCACACGGTGACGGTTTCGCTGCCCGGTTGCGGAACGGCTACGGCGACCTATACCGCGCCCGCTTCCTGCACCGTGGCTCCCTGCTCGCTCTCGGCCAGCGTCACCCGCACCAGCTGCGTGCCCGCTACCAACCAGTACTCCTCCACCGTTAGCGTTACGCTGGTCAATCCGGTTGCCGGTACCATCACCATTACCGATGGGGTCCGGTCAGGAACTGTAACGGTCACGGCCAGTACCACCGGGGCAAGTTTCACATTCAACGGACTCGTCTCCGATGATCTTGTGCATACAGTAACCGCGTCGCTCTCGGCCTGTGGCACCACCAGCGCCACCTACACCGCACCGGCTTCCTGCTCGGTAGCTCCCGTCTGTTCGGTATCGGCCATCGCCACCGCCAGCGTCTGCAACACGGCCACCAACCAGTACGCGGTGAGCGGTACCATCTCGGCCACCAACACGACGGGCAACCAGTCGCTGACGGTCTCGGTTGGCTCAATCAACACGGTCGTCACGATGACGGGCAACGGGCCGGTGAGCTATACCCTA
>JBBRMP010000095.1:0-21058 GCA_038230755.1 Cytophagales bacterium
AGTAGTTGTCGCACACTGGTTATCAACTTGTTAGAAGGCATGGGTGTCAAAAATATGGCCGCCCAATTGGACCTCTTCGCTGATAAATTCACAACGCTGATCCAGTTTTTGACTCAACAGATGGTTTTATAAGAAAGCCCTGCGTGTGACAAGTAGCACTATTGATAGTTTGACGTTCTGAAGCCCAACGAAAACGAGGGTGTAAAGGCAGCGGGGTACGGCTGTTGGCCTAGCTTGCAGCCTCCATCAACCCTCATGGGCATTGGGTGTTTGCTCATCACTTGCTTGCGTAGTCAGGTGTCTCGTCTTGAGATAGGTTTAAGCCGTTTTTTTTTGCAAGCCACAATTTATCATTTTCCCTATTCCACCACCAACCGCTGCTGAACTATTCTGCCTGCTTCGCTGGTGATATCGAGCACATATAAGCCAGGGGTTAAACTGCTGGTTGGCAACTCGGTTTGGCCCGTTGGGGCTATGGTGCTGGTCAGGACGCGCTGCTCGGTTAGGGCATACACCGTGAGGCGGAGTTGGCCCGGTTGGGTGCTACCCGGTGGCATTCGTAGCCAAATGGGTTGCCCAGCCCGCACGGGGTTCGGTCCAATGCGGACGTAACCGGCGGGTTCTTCCACGGCAAGGGGTGGCTCGATCACTACGGCAGCAACGGCACTGGCGGTGCAACGGCCCTGTTCAGCCGTCAGGATGTAGGTGCCACTCAGGCCCGGCGTCAGTCCGGTTTGGGTGATGGTGGCGCTCGTGGCGGTATAGCCCGCCGGGCCACTCCAGCGCATCGTTAGTAGTCCCGTGCCTACCTGTGTGCCACTCACCACCGCCGACAACGACAGCGTACCGCCATATGGAATGGTCTGCGCACCCGCAATCACCACCGAGAGCGTACAGGGCGGCGGCACCGTAATGGTGGTCGTGGCCGTTGCCGAACAGACGCCTTGTGTGGCCGTTACGGTATATACATTAGTCGAAGCCGGAGCCAACCCATTGATAGACAAATGACTACCAACTCCCTGATTACTACCCGGCCCTGACCAGCGCAACGTTACCCCATCAACGGGGGGCAGTGCGCCAGTCACCGAGGCCGAGAGTGATGCTGGGGAGCCAATCGCCACCGTCGTGTTATTGCCTAGGCTTACGGCCAATGAACAGACAATAGGCAATTGTCCTTCGGCTACGTTGCTCAGGCCCGATTCCGACAGTTGGCTCTCCACCCGCAGCCGGTACTGGTATTGCCCCAGTGCGCTGGCCCGGGGTTTGTCGCGGTAGGTGATTGTGGTGGCGGGTAGCGTGGCCATGATGGCAAACGGACTCACACCCACGATAGCCCGTTCCAGCACCACGTTGGTGGCGGCAGTGGTGGGCAGCGTCCACGAAAGAGTCAATTCGCGGGTAGTCGTGTTGGGCACCACGGCCAGATTGGTAACGGCGGGCAGGGCACGGACCACGGCCACTTTCTCGAAGCTAAACGCCGGTACGCCACGCCCATTTTTCAGCACCGGGCCATCGTAGAAACCGTTTTGAAGGTCGGAGAAATAGGGGGGTAAATAGGTTAGCGTTTGCGCGGCAGCGGGCTGTTTCAAGGCGATTTGTACGCGGTTGCCAACGGCCTGTCCCGCGCTAATTTTTCCGGTCTGGTCATTGGGGTAAAACACGTCGATCAGCTTGCGGGTATACCGGCCGCGGCCGTGGTCCAGCACCGAATCGGCGGTCCAGACTAGCTGCATATCGGGGTCAAAAACTAGCGTCAGTGTGTCGTTTCGGCTGTTTTGTACCACCTTCCTGATGTTTGGCGAATTGATCTGGAGCGTATCGGTTTGGCCGTACAGGTCGCGCAGCACCTGCCGGGCCTGTTCGCGGGCAATTTGCCGGTTGCCTTCCAGGCTGTAATGAATACCGTCGTAACCGGGGGTGCCCACGGTGGCAATGTTGTCCAGGCCAACGGGGTAAATCGTTTTCAGTCGCCGTTGAAAATCACGCAGCTCACCCACGTTCGGTTGCCCGGCGGCCATGATGTTGATCTGGCTCACGTACAAGCGCGGTCCGTTGCCATAGTCCTGCCGCAGCAACCGATACAACCGGTCGAAGTTGGCGGGATAGCCTGCCACCGACGAACCAGCTTCGGCTTCGCCCTGCTTGAAAAACAAGGCCTTCACCTGCCCCTGATACCCAGCCCAGCGGGTTCGATATAGCATTCGGCCATAAAACGTGGTCAGGTCGGTGGGGTTGGTGGCGTTCCGGTCGGTCAGTTGACCAATGCCTGCGCCCCCTTCTGAGCCGTTGATAAGGCAAATCGGCACGTTGGTCACGGCCATCGTGGCTTCGGCCAGGTGGAGGCCAAAGTTCCCAACGGCCCCGTAGGGCTGGGTGGCCGGATACCACTGCATGGCGTTTGGAATATCGGCAGCGCCAAACGGGAAGCCGCACTGCCGCATGTACTGATCGTCGACATGGCTTTTGTCAAGGTCACCCAAACCAATGGCGTTCGACTGCCCGTAGATCACAAACACGTCGCCGCAGAGCAGCCGTTTGCGTTCGGCCAGCAGCACCGAATCGCCCGTGGCGCGGTAGGCATACAGCCGAATGTTATATTCGGCCAGTTCGGCACGGATGGTTGGCGCAAACCGGAACGTACGGGCAGCTGTCAGCGTAAATCGTTGTTGTTGGGCCAGTTGCCCATTTCTGTTTAGCAAGCAGGCCACCTTTAGTATTGTAGCATCGATTACTGTTCCGTCAACCACCACCGAAGCCTGATTGGCTCCGTCCCGTGCGTAAAGTTGCAGATCATGGGGTAACGTCTGAAACGTAGCCAGTGACTGCGCGGCAAGCGACGAACAGACAACCAGCCAAAAGAGCAATACGTAAAGTGGTCTCATCATAGTGTGGCTGTTTCGTGGCTGTTTCGTAGCGTTTTTCCGCTACTAATCCTGACCAGCCGACAGGCACAACGTCACCCCATCAGGGCTACGTTCTCACGCTGTTTTCGACCAGAACCGATGCTGTGACCACCTTCTTTTCGCCAAACGTGATTCGCACAATCGACCACAAAAAAAGCAAGCAGAAAACAGCGTTTATGTACCCATCTACGACACTAAATTCAAGCCCATACCCCCGGCTGAAGTACTGTTTCATCACGTAGATCACCAGCCCCACGGCCAGAGTAAGCACCCCACCAACACCGCAGATCAGGACCAGCCAGCGCACCAGACGGCGGTACTCGGCAACCACCAGCAGCATCGTTACCAGCAGACTCATGTAGACCCGATCCATGCTGCCATCCGTAACAGATACCGTCAGAAAATAAAGAAACAAGCTGGCAGTGAGCATATTAACTGACAACCGTCCCCGCAAAAAACCCACGCCCGCCGTTCCCAAGAAGAGCATACTGAAGGCGTATTTCACCAGTATCCACTGGTTGGGGAGCAACGCCACCACGGGTTTCCAGGGCGAAGCAAACAGCACGTTGGTCGTACTGAACGCGAGGCGGGCTTTCACCATCAGCAGGATATCAGGCACGAATGGCACAAACCAGATACTGGCGAAAAGGACCGCAATGAGGCCAAAACGAGCCAGATCCCCCATCGACTGGGCCGATGGCCAACGCACCGATGGCCCCAGTCGCGGTTGCCGAAGCAGCAGACAGCCCGCAAAATAAGGCACCAAAAAAACACCCACGCCCATAAACGCAATCGACATGCCCAACAGGGCCGGACTGACAAGGTACTTGAGCCGGGGCGATTGCTGGTGAAAGAAGCAAAGCGAGGCCACCATCAGCAAACTGCACGTACCTTTTGTTTCCAGAATCACGGTGCCTGCTTTCAACAAAACGGGCGAGAGTATCACCATGCCCAGCACGTAAAATTCAATGCTCCGCCCCGTCAACCCCTTGCGCAGGTAAGCCATAAATCCTGTTGGTACTTCGCTGCGGCGAAGCGGGACCAGCGTGAGCCAGAGCCACCAGTACACAAAACAGCACAATAGCGTGTCCAGCACCGAAAAACTTAACCGAAACGCCACCGTGTTGGGCCACCAGATGTCGAAGACGGCATAAACCAGTAAGCTCAATGGCAGGTGGCTCGATGTATGAAAATTCCATTCCGACGGTCGGGTGGCCATTGGCGGCAGGTAGGCATAGTTATCGTCGCGGAGTTGCGCCCGTAACGCCGGTTTATCCGTGGGGTCGTAGGTACGAATGTCGTGGCTGACCACACTCCCCGACTCCATGGTGAGGCACGTGTCGGCAAAGTGGCTGCTCATGGGCGTGAGGGCAACCAAAATCACCCGCACCAGCAGGCCAAGCCCGAAAGTGAGCGCCAGGCCGCGCCGTAGGGCCAGGTCTACCCGTTGCCAATACAGAAACAGTGCCCAAAGCAACCCCAGTATGACCAGGCCCGTGAGCAGTACGAAACCTTGCTGAAGGCTGCGGCTACCCGATAAGAAATAAGTCAACGACTTAACAATCAGAAATAACGTGGCTGCCAAACAGGGGATCAGCCAAAGTAATCGGCGGGGTATCGATGAGTTCATCAGGAAGTATGTACAGTGGTATACTTTGAAGGTAAGCGAGCCTTCGCTCAATAGCCTTATATAGCTGTGTGAATGACAACTCTCTTTACTAAGCGGTAGGCAAAAGCGGCTTTATCTTCGTAAAGTGCCGTTTTTTCGATAAAATTGCACTCGCCAACTCCTCGCGTATGAGCGGCTTGTCCGTAATAATTCTCACCCACAACGAAGAAAAGCACATTGCCCGTTGCTTGGACAGCCTGCGCCCCGTTACGGCGCAGATCTTCATTGTCGACTCGTTTTCTACCGACCGTACCGTCGAGATAGCGCAGGCTATGGGGGCCGTGGTGGTGCAAAATCCCTGGTCTACCTATGCCGTGCAGTTCAACTACGGCATCAACCACACGCCGTTCAAATCGACGTGGCTGATGCGGATGGATGCCGACGAGTACATTTTACCCGAACTGGCCGAAGAGATCAACCAACGGCTGCCTGCAATACCGGCTGGTGTGACGGGTATTTATGTGAAACGGCGCGTTATGTTTATGGACCGCTGGATTCGGCACGGAGGCTACTACCCCATCTGGTTGTTGCGTCTTTGGCGGCAGGGGCAGGGTATCTGCGAACAGACCTGGATGGATGAACACATCAAACTTAGCAGTCCCGCCGACGCCCCCCCGCAAACCATCGAGTTCAATCACGATCTGGTCGACCATAACCTCAATAACCTGACCTGGTGGACGCAAAAGCACAATAACTACGCCACCCGCGAGGTGATCGACCTGCTCAACATCCGCTACAATTTCGACGAAACCGTGCGCGTGACACCCCGGCTGTTTGGCGCACAGGAAGAACGCAAACGGTACCTGAAAGAAAAATACGCCGCGCTCCCACTCTTCACCCGACCGATTATCTATTTTCTGTTCCGGTATATTGGCCAGTTGGGTTTCTTAGACGGTCGGAAAGGATTTGTCTGGCATTTTCTGCAAGGCCTGTGGTACCGCTTCCTCGTCGACGCCAAACTGATGGAAGTCTATAACCATACCGGCCACGACAAACAGGCCATCATCGACTATTTCAGGCATGAACACGGACGCGACCTTACGGTTGGCGTTCGGGATGAAAACAGCAGCGGAGCCCCCATTTCAGCCAGCACCCATGACCCCAACCTCGCCAGCTAAACAGGGGCAAACCGATCTCGCGGCCTACGATAACGGGTGGTTTACCCCCGGCCCCCGCTGGAAGGTTGTGCTGTGGCACTTTACCAACGCCTGGCTGTTCAACTCCTACGCACCCATCCCGGCGGGACTGAAAGTGAGTCTGTTGCGTTTGTTTGGTGCCAAAGTGGGGCAGGGCGTACTCATCAAACCCGCCGTCAACATCAAATATCCGTGGCTGCTCAGCATTGGTGACCACGTCTGGATTGGCGAGCAGGTCTGGATCGATAACCTCACATGGGTGACTATCGAGTCTAATGTCTGTCTATCTCAGGGTGCTATGCTGCTGACCGGCAATCACGACTATGGGCACCCCACCTTCGACCTGCGGGTGCTGCCTATTGTGCTCGAAACCGGGGCCTGGGTAGGCGCACGGGCCACGGTTTGTCCCGGCGTACGGCTGCACAGCCACGCCGTGCTGGCTGTAGGGTCTGTGGCCACCCGCGATCTGGCGGCTTATACTATTTATCAGGGTAACCCCGCCGTAGCTGTTCGGCAGCGCACTATTTCTGCATGACCGTTTCCATTATCACCGTCGTTTATAACGGAGCCGATACCATTGCCGAGGCCATCGAATCGGTATTGGGGCAGTCCTATGCCCCCATCGAATACATCATCATCGATGGCGCCTCGACCGATGGCACTGCCAACATCGTGCGTAGCTACGGCGATCGGATCACCCGGTTTATTTCCGAACCTGATAAGGGTATATATGATGCGATGAACAAAGGTATCGCCGCCGCTACGGGTGCGGTAATCGGTATCCTGAATGCGGACGATTTGTACCGTCACCCCGACGTTATTGGCCGGGTTGTTGATGTATTTCAACAGCAGCCCACGGTCGATGGTGTGTACGGCGACCTGGTATATGCTCAGCGCAACGAGCCAGACCGGATTACGCGCTACTGGCGGGCGGGGGACTATCAACACGGCGCATTCCTGTATGGCTGGATGCCCCCCCACCCCACCTTTTTTGTCCGGGCCAACCTGTACGAAGCATACGGCACATTTACGACCAGCCTGCGTTCTGCCGCCGATTATGAACTGATGCTCCGGTTCATCCACAAACACCAAATCCGGGTGGCTTACCTGAGCGAGGTGTTGGTGGTTATGCGCGTGGGCGGGGTCAGCAACAGCAGCTTAAGCAATAGGCTGCGGGCTAACCGCGAAGATCGACTGTCCTGGCAATTGAATGAGTTAAAACCAAACTGGCTAACGCTCTGGCTCAAACCACTCCGAAAACTAGCTCAATTTTTGCCGTGGGGAGCTTGACCGTTCAGTAAGCAATTGTGAAGATTACCCATCGGCGCTTGGTAATTAACCGAAAAGCACAATTTTTGTCCTCCCGGAGTTGTTAGCATGCAGCCTCGTTAGCCATTCCGTCTCGCACTTATATCTCATGAACCCTGATCTACTTTTAGCATATATCCAGCAAAAGCTCACCGAATCAGCCTTTCAGCAGGGCCTATATCAGGTATTGATGGCCTTCCTGGTAGCCTGCTTTGTGGCCGTGGTGTCTATTCCGGTGGTTATCAAGATCACGGAGTTAAAGTCGCTGATGGAGAAACCGGGTGACCGTCGGTCGCATTCGGTGCCCACGCCTACGTTTGGCGGGGTGGCTATTTTTGCCGCTGTGCTGATCAGCTATTTCATCTGGCCCATCAACGACCCGCGCGATCTGTATTGCACCAACCTGTCTATTGTGGGGGCTGCCATCCTGTTTTTTATCGGGATGAAAGATGACCTCGTAGGTATCGACCCAAACAAAAAGATTGGTTTTCAGCTTCTTAGCGCCAGCAGCCTGATCTTTCTGGGCCACCTGAAACTGGATTACCTCTACGGCATCATGGGCTTCCACTACATTACCGACGTAGTGAGCATCATATTAACCTGTTTCGTATTTATTGCCCTCACTAATGCCATCAACCTCATCGACGGTATCGACGGGCTGGCGGGCGGTATTGCCACTATCGCCAGTATCACGTTTGGGAGCTGGTTTCTGCTCTCAGAACACTACGCCATGGCCACTATGGCCTTTGCACTGGCAGGTGGTCTGGTTGGCTTTCTGCGGTTTAACTTCTCGCACACGAGCAAGATTTTTATGGGCAACACCGGCTCGCTGCTGATCGGGTTTTTCCTGGCCTTCTTCGCCGTGCGCTTCGTCAACCTCAACACCACCTACCGCTTCGACCCGCGCAGCTTTTTCGATGCCCCAATCATTGCCATGGTCGTGCTGATCGTACCCATCTTCGACACCCTGCGTGTGTTTATGGTCCGCATTCTGAATGGCCGTTCGCCGTTCTCTGCCGACCGCAACCACATGCACCACATCCTGCTCGACAATGGCCTTTCGCACGCAGGTGCCACGGCCGTCCTGTGCAGCATGTCGTTGCTGAACACGGTACTCTTCATGTTCCTGCACGGCAACATGTCGAACACGCTATCGCTGCTGGTGCTGATCGCTTCGTTTTTTGTCTATCTGTTTATTGGCTTTCTGCTGAAGATGCGGGCAGTCTATATCTCTACCCACCCCCGTCGCCGGGTGCTGGCCCTGCGCCGCGAGTTTCAAAGCGCCTTCACTGGCCGCGATGGCCGCCGCATCACCGATCTGCTATAGAGTGAAACAGGCAATAATCGGTATGAAACAGGAAATGGCTCCGCATCTGGATAATCCAAACGCGGAGCCATTTCCTGTTTCATACCGATTATTGCCTGTTAGCTGGCTGGCTGCTGCCGGGTCAGAATCAGTTCTTTGCTGAACATCCGCAACCCCTTATATACGGTTGCCACTATCGTGTTGGCGTTTGACATCCGCATATCGACGCTGAATTTCATACCCGACGAGGGGTGAATCATGGAGCCTCCCGACCAGCCATTCTCGGCGTAGGACAGGTTAGTGAGCACTACCTTGTCTTTGATGTCGCCGTAGCTTGCCTGGCAACTACCGCTAATCTGTGTCATTCGACCAAAATAGAGGCCATTTTCGCGGTAAATTTCAACGCATGTCTGTTTTTTGGGAAACAGCCAACGGCCCAAAATTCGGTCGGCATTGCTATCGGTCGATTGGCCGGTTGACACGGCAATCAGGCAGAGCAGAAGGCAGAACAGGGTTTTGTTAAGCAGCGTCATGGGTTCAGAGATAGGTTCACGTTGAGGCAGAAACAGCCTGCCCCATTACATAGTTTCCTTTTTAAGCTATCTTAATCCTACTTTTATTATAGATTTAGTTCTGATAAAGCGGAAACAAACAAAAAAGCCGTCGGAGAAACTCCGCCGGCTTTCCGCTTCTATCCACACCATTACAGAATGGGTCCGTTCATTGCTGTGCAAAGCGGCACCTCACTCTGCTATTCAACCTTCCCTTTGTAAAGGATCTTTATACATAAGGCAGCGCGTACACCACCCAGTAGTAAATCATACTGGCAAATCACACAAGCTCATCGGGGCAACTGAACGGTGCCCAGCCAGTAGGCCCGAAGAGAGTCCATTAACTCTACCAACTTGGTAAAGGTAATCGGCTTTATAACGAATGACGAAGCACCTAAATTGTAGCAGGTTGAAATATCACGTTCGGACGATGACGTTGTCAGCATCACTACCGGCAATTGCCGCAATCCGGGCACCGACTTGATGTAAGTTAGTGCTTCAACACCATTTACCACGGGCATGTTCAAATCTACCAAAAGCAACGTTGGCCGTTCGGGGGCATTGGGCAAATCAGACTGGCAATCGTTCAGGTATTGAATCAGTTGTTCGCCATCTTCCACAAAGTGAATCCGGCCCTTAAACGCCGTTTGCTTCAGTGCTTGCTCAATCAGGACACGGTCGTCGTCGTCATCATCAGCAATCAGCAGCAACGGTTTATGGTTTTAATTCATGGAAGTACATTTACGGTTTACAACGTGGTCAAGTTGGTGTTGAAATTATGATCTGCCAAATAGATTTATTTAAAGCGGTCAAATTGAGGATAAACGGTTCCCGACTCGCGCTGAGTCGGCTAACGCCTAAAACAAAAAAAGCTACCCAGGATACCTGAATAGCTTTCCGACTATATCCACACCATTTCATCTACCCAATTGGAGTCGGGCAGACATAGCTTCGTGAGAAGCATTGCAAAAGTATTTGTACTCAGTCAGAAAATAACAATGCGTGGCATTAAAATAGTCTAAATCTGGCCATTTGTGCGCCAGTCAGACCTAAACTCACCTTCATGCAGCCCAAATGCCCCGGCGGACAACGCGTATCTTTGCGCTATGATTGCGTTTCGTGTGCTGGCTTCTTTGCCCTTCTTTGTGCTTTACCGGGTGGCAGACCTGCTCTATCTGCTGCTGACGTATGTGGTCCGTTACCGGCGGGCTGTCATTCTCGATAACCTCCGTCAGTCGTTTCCTGAACTCACGGAAAAGGCACTGTGGCACCTTGCCAGGGCGTATTACCGCAACATCAGCGATGTGATTGTGGAGACGATTAAGCTGCCCGGCCTCTCGCCCCACGAGCTACGCCGCCGCATGACGTACACGAACCCGGAAGTAGCCCTGAAATGGCTCGATGCGGGGCAAACAGCCGTTGTGGTGGCACCGCATCAATGCAACTGGGAATGGCTTCCGCCCGCAGCCGGGGTCTACGGCATCGCCGTCGATAGTGTATATAAGCCCTTGAATAGCCCTTTTTCAGAGCGGCTAATGCGACACATCCGGTCTAGTTTCGGACCACACATGATCACGATGCAGCGGTTACCCCGCGAGTTGGTGTTGCGCCGACATATTCCGCGCCTGATTGCCCTGGTAGCCGACCAAATGCCAAATCAGCCCGAAGCCGCTTACTGGACCGATTTTCTGCACCGCGACACGCCCTTTTATACCGGCATCGAACGGTTGGCGCGTAGTCTGAAAATTCCCGTTTTATACGTCGATATGACCCGCGTAAAGCGGGGTTACTACAGGGCTACGTTCTCCTTACTAGCCGAACCTCCCTATACTGATCTGCCTGAAGGCCAGTTGATTGAACGCTACCGCGACCGCATGACCAACACGATCAGTCATGACCCCGCCAACTGGCTTTGGTCGCACAAACGATGGAAACACCAACGGCAGGAGTATGCGAAGCTGTGGGGGAAGCTGGAATAAGTCAATAGACAATGAATAATGTACAATGGCTTCGCGCTCAACCCATCTGAGCGCGAAGCCATTGTACATTATTCATTGTACATTCATTCCTACTGGTACTGAATATACATTGGTTTCGGCGTGAGCGACAGCACTTCCGAAGGCTCCATGAGGTGCGGCACCTTGAATTTAGAATTCATGTCGACCTTGCGTAAGTCGTTGTGGTAGAACAACTTGAAACCTGTATACTGAACCGGTTCGGTTTGAATGTAGTCGTGATAGGTGTCGCGCTTGAGGGACGGTGGTCCCCAACCATCCATGTTCATGACGATCTGCACGTTCGGGTCGAGCTTGATGCTTTTGTAGTTGGTCACCATGCGGCGGGTGAACCGGTGAACAACCAGAATCTTGGGCGGCAGCTTGTTTTCACGTACCACGCGGCTCAAAAACTGCACGGCCTGGTTCACGTCGGCGGCGTCATACGTACCGATCTTCGAGCCGGGACGAGCGCCGGTTTTCATCGAAAATTCGGGGTCGATGCCCAGGTGAACATAAGGCAGTTTGATGTAAGGCTCCAGAAATTCCATTTCAGGACCTAATGGCGCATGACCGACCTGGATATCGAGGAAACAGATGGAGTTGTGTTCCGCAGCCCAGCGGATCACTTTGCGAATCGTTTTGTCGGACATCCGCATGCTGTAATGACCATTTTTACCAGGTAATCCCTGCGCCGAAATGGCCACCAGATGAAGGGCCTTCTGTACCGGTGTTTTGGCCGAATCCTGCGATACCCACGACTTGGCCTGCTCGTCGAGTTTACGGAGCATTTCGTCTTTGGGGTATTCGCCCAGGATACCCATTCTCTTCGAGTGCGGGTTGCCGTAATAGGCCAAAATACGCTTGCCGGGCAAAATAGCTCCGGTAATTTTGGGGCCGATCAACCCCAGCGAGTCGAGGGGAGTTAGCTCTTTTCCCGCTACAACCGAATCTGGGGCGGTGCTGGTGCTGGCGGGGGCCGTTTCGGTGGTCGTTGCCGAGTTGGTGGCCGTGGTAGCCGTACTGTCGTTGGCGGTGGTTTCTTTGGCTACTTTCGTTTGGCAACCCTGCCCGGCCCAGAGCGCAGACAGCAACAAAATAGATAGAGGCAGTTTCATCATAAGGCGAAAATTACGAACGGCGTCGGGTAATTCGGTCAGGATACTGGTTAAAAATGGCTACGAGTTTTTTTTAGTCCACTAATTATAGCGGCTAAACAGCCTATAAAGTTAAACAGGCCGCTCATTGTATTGCTTTCTGAAGTTGACGGAAATAGTTCGCCGACTGGACCAGCCGACTGCCATACCAGCTAAACAGCTCACCATCGACCAGCCGAATCTGCGCTTTCGGACATAACTCCTGCAACTCGGCCAGGTGCTTCGCCTTGAACGGGTACGGTTCTGACGACAGAAAAACCAAATCGGGCTGGACCGATTGCCAGTCGGTTTCAGAAATGATAGGGTAGCGTGTTTTGCCCGAAAAAACGTTTACAAAACCGGCCACGCCAAGCATAGCGTCGATGAACGTATCAGCAGCGGCAACCATCCAGGGTTTTCGCCAGATCAGATACGCCACCGACGGGCGTTTTTCGGGCATTGGCAGTGCGGCCATCGACTCGGCGATTTGCTGAGCAAGGCGTTCAGATTCAGGCAGTTTACCTACCAACGCGCCAACGTCAAGGATCATAGCCAGCGCATCAGACAGGGTGGTTACGTCGGTGACGTAGACTGGCGCAACAGTCTGAAGCACCCCTACGTCGGCAAGGGTATTTTCTTCGCGGTTGGCCAGAATCAGCGTTGGCCTTAGCGCCGCTACCCGTTGGATGTCAACGTTTTTGGTGCCGCCCACCACGGATACGTCCTTTGCTACGTCGGCGGGGTAAATGCAAAATTTGGTGCGGCCCACCACCTGCGGCCCCGCGCCCAGGTGAAACAGCAATTCGGTTTGCGAGGGAACGATGGAGACGATGCGATGCATAGGGGCAGAGAGCAGAGAGCGTAGAAGTCTACCACGCAAAACTACACCCGCGTCAGCAACCTTGCTCTTTGCTCCAAGCTATCTGCTCTTCGCTTTTGCTCTACGCTCTTCGCCGGTTGATCTACACAACGCTACACTCGTCAGAAATGGAAGTAAATTCACAAACTGGTAGCTTCTTAGCGCAACCGCCTTAACCAAATTTATGCTACGCTCATTGATCGTTTGTTTTCTGGTAATCTGTCAACTGGTTAACCCGGCGTTGGGGCAGTCGGTGGTGCAAAAACGCGCAGCCCGGCTGGGGTTGGGCATGAACCTGTCGCTGCTCGACAACTATTGGAACGGCACCAAAGCCCGCCACTTCAGCGATTTCACTAAAATTGCCGACGTAATGGCCCGCAAACAGCGGCTGGCCGACATAGCGCAGGCAGGCTTCAAAAACGTGCGTATTCCGATCTGTTTTGGGGCGTGGGCCACCGTGCAAAAGCCCTACCAATGGGATGCGCCCGATCAGCTTTACGCGCCCGATTCGCTGGTGAAATGGGCATTGGCCAACAACCTGACCGTGCTGATTGACCTGCACCATACCGAGTTTGACCAGAGCATTCCAGGGGCTGACAGCACCGGACGGCTGGTGTGGCTTTGGCAGCAGATTGCCCAACGTTATAAAAATACCGACCCCGAAAAGGTGTTGTTTGAACTGCGCAATGAACCCAACGGCATGACCGCCGCCGCATGGCGCAAACAGGCCGAAGCACTCATCCAGACCGTGCGGACGATTACCCCCAACCACACGCTGGTGGTGGGCTTTCACGACTGGAGCGGGCGCGACGCCATGCTCCAGTCTGAGCCGTTTGCCGACCCTAACATTCTGTATACCTTCCACTTCTACGACCCGTTTGTTTTCACCCACCAGGGGGCTACCTGGGCTGGACAGGGCCTCCCCGACTTAAAAAACGTACCCTTCCCGGCCAATTCGCTGGCCATTACCGTACCGGCAGCGGCCAAAGGCACATGGGTTGAAGGTGCCATTAATAACTACGCCAGCGAGGCTACCTACGACGTCATTTATCAGCGAATCGGTGCGGCCAAAGCATGGTCGGTGGCGAAAGGTGTGCCTATTTTTCTGGGCGAATTCGGGTCGTACAACCTCAGTGCTACCCCCGCCAGCCGCTGCCAGCACGCCGAGGCCATTTATTACGCCCTCAGCAAATTCCAGATTCCATCGGCGTGGTGGGAATGGGACGGCGGGTTCAGTATGTTCGGCTCTGGCAGCACACAAATCATGCCCTGTATGATCAACGCGCTGCGCACTTACGCCACCGGCGAGATTCAGGTGCTGAGTACCGACTCCGCCACGGGGCAGTCGCTGCACGTATATCCCAACCCTACCGACGACCGGATTCGGGTGGAAACGGGCAACCAGTACGCCCATAGCATTCGCCTCACCAATTCGGCAGGGCAGTCTGTCTTACAAACCAGTGGCGGAACTGAGGGGATCACGCTGCAAACCATTGGCGCGGGGGTGTATTTGCTCACGGCGTATGACCAGAGCGGGTTACTGCTGGGTACGGCGAGGCTGTTGAAACGATGAGTGTATACACCCCATGCAACGTTGACTAAAAAATTAGTTCTTTATACCATGAAACACCTCCGCTACCTCCTGCTCGCGACCAGCCTGTTATCTGGCGCACTGGCCAACGCCCAAACCGCACCCACGTCGGGCACGATCATTTACGAAACCATGCGCCGGATCGACCCGTCGAGCATCCGAATTAATATAAACGGGCAGGAAATCAGGCCCGGTGGCACGTTCCCCGATGGCCGCAAGTTTGAGGTACCCGAAACAAGTGAGGGCACGGAACAAGTTGAATTTGGCGGGCAATGGGCGATGGTTGAAAGCCGGGGGCGGGCCGATTTCAGGATGGGGCGCGGACCGGGCGGCGGGGGTAGACAGGGCGGTGGTGGCGGGGGCGACATCACAATCACATCGGGTGGGCCTGGTGGCGATAACGGCGGTGGTGGCAACGGACCCACTCCCGAACAGATGCGGGCCATTCAGCAGCGGGTCAACCGCGCCCGAAACCGCTTCATGCAATCGACCCATACCGACCTGACCACGGGCAAAAGCGTTCAGATGACGACGGTAACGGTCGATTCAACAAAAAAAGAATACTACCAGACCGAACTGCCCGCAACCCGCCCCGCAGACTGGAAGGTGACCGGCAAAACCAAGTCGATTCTGGGCTACAACTGCCAGCGGGCCACCTGTACCATCAAAGACCAGCCCTGCACAGTCTGGTTCACCACCGATCTCCCCTATACCTACTCCCCCGCCCCCAATTTCACACCCGACAAAGGCGTGGTGCTGGTCATTGAAAGCGACGACCTCCTCTACCGCGCCACGAAGATTAACGCCGGAGTAGTAAACGAAGCCAGCCTAAAACCCCACGCCGACGCCAAAGTAGTGACCGAAGCCGAGATGCGTGACATTCGGCAGAAGGCAAACGCCACCATGCGGCAACAAATGAACCGGGACTTTCCAGTCAGAAACTAACCTATGCGCCTTTTTCTGTTCGGACTTTTCCTGCTGCCCCTGCTAGCTGTAGGGCAAACCAAACCGGCCAAATCGGGTCAGGTACAGGGTTTTGTGGTCGATTCAGTGACGAAAAAGCCCCTGCTGGAAGCCAACGTATCCGTATTGCTGGGGCGTGACTCGTCGTTTGTGCAGGTGCAAACCACCGGTGGAGATGGTGATTTCCAGGTCCCGAATCTGGCCTTCGGGCGGTATCGGCTGCTGATTTCCTACGTGGGCTACCAACCTAAATCGGTGCCCGTAACGCTGTCGGCAGAAAAGCCCTCGGTTGACCTGGGCACGATCAGTGTGCAGCCGCAAACCCAGACGCTCAACGAAGTGGTGGTGGTGCAGGAACGCCCACCCGTGAGCGTAAAGGGCGATACCGTCGAGTTCAACGCGGGGTCGTTCAAGACGCAGCCCAACGCGCAGGTGGAGGATTTGCTGAAAAAACTGCCCGGTGTGGAGGTAGACCGCGACGGCAACCTGAAAGCGCAGGGGCAAGACGTGCGGCGGGTGCTGGTAGACGGCAAACCGTTTTTCGGCAATGACCCAAAAATGGCCACCCGCAACCTCCCCGCCGACATGATTGACCGGGTACAGGTGTTCGACCGGCAGTCGGAACAATCCCAGTTTTCGGGCGTGGACGATGGTGAACGCGACAAAACCATCAACCTCGTCACCAAGCGCGACCGGCGGCGGGGCGTTTTCGGGCAGCAATCCGCTGGCTACGGCACCGACGATAGGTATCAGGCGCGGCTGAGCGTGAACCGGTTTAACAACGGGCAGCAACTGAGCGGAGTGGGGCAGTTGAACAACATCAACCAGCAGAATTTTACCGGCAACGGACCCACTGGCGGCGGACAAGGTGGTGGGGCTGTTCAGGGCGGCAATGGTGGCGGTGGCAGCACGGCAACGGCGTCGCCACCGGGCATTACGCGGGCGCTGGCGGGCGGGCTTAATTTTTCCGATGCCATTGGCACCAAAGCCGACATCAGCAGCAGCTATTTCTACAACAACACGGACCTGCAAAATCAGCAAAACAGCCGCCGCGAAACAACCCTGCCCAGCAGCAGTACCAGCGGTACGCAAACCAATTTCACCGACCGCAGCAATGGCAGCAGCTTACAAAACGGTGCCCATCGCATCAATCTGCAGCTCAACTACCGCCTCGATTCGGCCAATTCGATCCGGCTTATTCCTAATCTGTCGTTCACCAACAACCAGACCAACAGCGTGTCTGACGCCAAAACTGTGGATGGGCAGGGCGCCGTATTGAACACCAGCCTCAGCAACTATTCGACCAACAGTCAGGGGGTTTCGGGCACGAATACGCTGCTATGGATGCACAAATTCAAGCGGCGGGGGCGCACGTTTTCGGCCAATTTGCTCACCAGTATCAACGACCAGACCAGCGACGGACTGAACCAATCACAGAACCAGTTTCTGCGGACGGTGGGCGGACAATCGAGTTTGTTTGCCTCGCGGATCGACCAGCAAAACCACCAGCAAACCAACGCCCTGACCAACAACCTGACCCTCTCCTACGTCGAGCCGCTGTCGCTGGCCAAGTCCATCGAGTTCCGATATTCGATGTCCCATTCCGACAATAAATCGGACCGGCAGGTGTATGATTTCGACGAAAAAACCAGTGCTTACGATCTGGTTAACAGGCAATTGACGAATAAGTACGCCAACGTGTTTGCTACTCAGCGCGGGGGTATCTCCTACCAGTTTCGGCGGGTAAAATACCAGTACACGCTGGGTGTCGACATGCAAAACGCGACGCTGCAATCAAACAACCTCACCAACGATACGAAGCTGAACCGGTCATTTTTCAATGTGCTGCCCACGGCCCGTTTTCAGTATAACCTGGGCCGCAACCGCAATTTCACCCTCGACTACCGCACCCGCGTGAATGCCCCGTCGGTGAATCAGTTGCAGCCTATTGTCGACAACAGCAACCCACTCTACATCCGGAGGGGCAACCCCGATTTGCGGCCTGAGTTGAGCCACGTCGTTAACATCAACTACCGCACCTACGACCAAACCACGTTCCACAGTTTTGTGGCATCGGTGAACTTCACGCAGACGCAAAACCGCATCGTGAACGCCACCATCATTTCGCCGTCGGGGGCACAGGAGGTGAAGCCCATCAACGCCAACGGCTTCTACTCGCTGTTTGGTTTTCTGAATTTCAGTCGGCCCATGAAATGGGGCGCGCAAACGGTGAACCTGAGTTTGAATACCAACCTGCTGGGTACGCAGAGCATGAGCTTTTTGAACGACCGCGCCAACACCGCCCAAAACCTGAGCGTAGGGCAGGGGCTGAGCCTGAACACCAACATCAGTGAGAAAACCGACCTCAATTTATCGGGCAACATTACCTATTCACGGGCCACGTACTCGCTTCAGCCTCAGCAGAATACGAACTTCCTGACCAACACCGCCAACCTCCGGGCCTTCCACCGGTTTGGCAACCGGCTCTTCGTGCAAACCGACGTGTATTACACGGCCAATTCAGGCCGGGCGGCGGGGTATAATCAGCAATATGTGTTGCTGAACGCCAGTTTGGGGCAATACCTGTTTAAGCAAAAACAGGGCGAACTGCGTCTGACGGCCTTCGATTTGCTGAACCAAAACCGCAGCCTGACCCGTACCACCACCGAGAGTTACGTAGAAGACGTGCAAAGCCTGGTCCTGCGCCAGTATTTCATGGTGTCGTTCAACTACTCGATCCGCTATTTTGCGGCCATGAAACTGTAGGGATTTACGGATTTCGTATGTTTAGCGGAGCGTTGCTCCGCTGTGAGAAAAATCAGCTACAGCTCTCATTAAACAGCGGAGCAACGCTCCGCTAAACATACGAAATCCGTAAATCCCTACATGCTCCAGGACATTTCCCCCGCCAACGTAACCGGCCCCGTTTCCACTGATGAACTGACTTATGCCATTGACCTGCTGGAATCGACGAAAATAGACCTCCACGAGGCCGTAAATGGCCTTTCGGCTGAACAACTCACCGCCAAACCCGATCCCGAACGCTGGTCGGTGGCTGAGTGCCTGGAGCATATCGTGCTGGTAGAGGAAGGCATTTTTGGCCGGTTGCAACATACCATGCAGAAGCCTGATGAACCCGAAAAACGGGCTGACATACAGGTATCGGATTTATATTTGACAAAGGCCCTGCGTAGCCGTAAATCCGGCATCTCGTCGCCCGAACCCTTCGTACCCACGGGCCGTTTCGGCACCACCGAAGCCACCTTGGCCGCGTTCGACGAGCAACGCGGCCGGGTCATTGCCTATGCCCAGTCGGCACCCGGCAACTGGCGGACGCACTTTTTCAGGCACCTTGTTTTTGGCACGATAGATGGGTTCCAGACGCTGTTGTTGCTGGCTGGGCACGGCGAACGCCACCGCAAGCAGATCGAGGAGGTAAAAGCCACACCCGATTTCCCACAATGAGTGATGCTGTCGCGCCGCCTGTTCCGCTGTCTATTCTGTACCAATCACCTGCTATTGTGGCGATTAACAAGCCGCACGGGTTGCTGGTACACCGCTCGCCGATAGCGGCCGATGCGACGGAGTTTGCCGTGCAATTACTGCGCGACCAGTTGGGGCAGCGGGTGTATCCGGCGCATCGGCTGGACCGAAAAACGGGCGGAGTGCTGCTTTTTTCGCTCAACGAGACTACGAACGCAGCCCTTCAACAGCAGTTCGCCGAGGGCCAAATGCACAAAACGTACTGGGCCATCGTGCGCGGCTTCACCCCCGACGAACTGACCATTGACTATCCCCTCCGCCGCGACGACGACCGGAACGCCGGACCGGGGCTGATGCAGGACGCCTTCACCCAGCTAAAAACCTTGCGCCGGGCCGAAATTCCGCTGCCGCTTGGCAAGCACGACACCTCGCGTTATTCGTTGGTAGAACTCACGCCCACCACGGGCCGGATGCACCAACTGCGCAAGCACATGGCCCATGTCTTCCACCCCATCATTGGCGACCGGCCCCACGGCTGCAACAAACAAAATAAGCTGTTTCTGAGCGAGTTTGGCATGAATACCATGCTGCTCCACGCGCTTCGGCTGCAATTTCAGCATCCAATTTCCGGTGAGGCCATCATGATTACGGCACCGTTGCAGAGCGAGTTTTCGCGGATGCTGGATGTGCTGTTCCCCGTATCTTTACCTACTCCTAAAACTCCCTTCCTATGACAAACCGTAACGTACTCTACTGGTCTTTTGTGGTCGCGCTGGGCGGCTTCTTGTTTGGGTTCGACACGGCGGTGATCTCCGGGGCCGAACGCGCTATTCAGCAACTCTGGCACCTGACGGCCACCGAACACGGCTTTACGGTCTCGATTGCGCTCATCGGCACGGTCATCGGCTCCATGCTCGGCGGCATTCCGGCTGATAGGCTAGGGCGGCGGGCCACGCTGTTCGGCATTGCCGTCTGCTACCTCGTTTCGGCCCTCGGATCAGCCCTGGCGCACGATTGGGGGCTGTTTTTGGCATTCCGTTTCCTGGGTGGACTGGGCGTAGGGGCGTCGTCGGTGGCGGCACCACTGTATATTACTGAGGTGTCTCCGGCGGCTTCGCGGGGGCGCATGGTAGCCATGTTTCAGATCAACGTGGTGGCGGGTATTCTTATCGCCTACCTCTCGAATTACCTGCTTCAGGGCATCGGTGAGAACTCGTGGCGGTGGATGCTGGGCGTGCAGGCGGTGCCTTCGCTGCTGTTTATGCTGGCCGTGTTGCGCATTCCCGAAAGCCCCCGCTGGCTGGTGCTGAAACGTGATGACCAACAGCAGGCTCTGCAAACACTGCGCCTGATCGACCCCACCACGGCCGACGATATTCTGGCGGCGATCAACGAGAGCAACCGCCAAACGGCAGCCAGGCCTAAAGCGGTTTTGTTCAGCAAAGCGTACCAGTTCCCGGTTACGCTGGCGGTTCTGTTTGCTATTTTCAACCAGGTGTCGGGTATCAACGCCATCATTTATTACGCCCCGCGCATTTTTGAAATGGCTGGTCTAGGCACGTCGTCGGCCCTGTTGTCGTCGGCGGGGATTGGGTTGATCAACTTCCTGTTCACCATTCTGGCCCTGAATTTCATCGACCGCTTTGGCCGTCGGGTGCTCATGCTGGTGGGGTCGGCGGGGCTGGTTATCACGCTGGGGCTGGTGGCGCGGGCGTTCTACGTGCAGGACTTTGGCGGCATCACCGTACCGCTGCTGTTGTTCATCTACATCGCCTTTTTCGCCTTCTCGCAGGGGGCCGTTATCTGGGTGTTCATCTCCGAAATTTTCCCCAACGAAGTGCGGGCAAGTGGGCAGGCGCTGGGCAGTTTCACCCACTGGATCATGGCCGCCATCGTTGCCGCCACGTTTCCCATCCTCACCGAACGCTTCGGGCCGGCCACGCTGTTCGCCTTTTTCTGCGCCATGATGGTGCTACAGGGTCTTTTTGTTTGGCGACTGATGCCCGAAACCAAAGGCACGTCGCTGGAAAATATGGACTCGGCAGTTCTGGCGCATTAATTGCGGGAATAAAGACGTTTGTTTTGTTAGGTTTTTGGGGTTGAGGGGCCCCACCGCGGCGCAAGGAAAAAACAAACAAAAAAAAAGAGTTGTTTAAAAA
>JBBRMP010000096.1:0-20975 GCA_038230755.1 Cytophagales bacterium
GTTGAATGCGCCCACGTCGTTGATGGCTCCGTTGAGTACCAATTGGTTCGTATAATTCATGAAATAGCCGTTTACGCTGACCGCCACGCGGTCAGCGCGGGTTTTTACACCGGCCTCCCAATCGTAGAGGGTTTCGGCCAACGGGCGGCTGCCGGGGGTCGATTGCGTGTAGTCGTCGCGGTTGGGTTCTTTATTGCCCACCCCAAACGACGCGTAGGCCGTGGTGCGGTCGTTGACGGCGTAGGTGAGGCCCGCTTTCGGGTTGAAAAATGTCATCGATGCCTGTTGCTGCACGTTTTTTAGTTGACTGTTGAAGCCTAGAAACGAATAATCGACGCTCCGAATCTGCAAGTCTACGAAGGCATTCAGCTTCGGCGTGAACTGGTAAAATGCTTTGGCATAGATGTTTACGTCCGTTTTGGCGGCATTGTCTTCGTAGTAACGGAACGGCGTGGCAGGAACGAACTGCCCCGAAATCACCTCGCCGTAGTGCTTGCCAGTGTAGCGGTTCAGGCCCCCGCCGATGTTGGCCGTGAGCCGGTTTTTCGAGTCGTAATCAAACGAGAAAACGGTGCCGTAGAAATCGTTGTCCAACCACCGGCGACGAACCAGATTCGTCCGCGTCGTGATCGAATCGCGGATGGTTACGTTGGGCAGGCCATACTTACTCAGCTTGTCGTTTTCCTTGTATTCTTCGTAATAACCGCGCCCTTTGGTGTAGAACAGCGACACGTTGGCCCGCCAGTTTCGGCTCAGTTCGGTTGAGGTAATCAACTGGTATTGATCTTGTTGGTAATTGTCGGTCTGGTTGGGATACGTGAATTCGTTGTACTGCCTGTTCGTAGCCAGTATATCTTCGGGTACGCCGTTCCAGGCCTGATACGTCTTCTCCTGCCCCGAAAACACGTTCAGCCGCACGAAGCTTTTGGCCGAATAATAGCCCCCTGACACATAAAACGATTTCAGATCAGACGCCGCCCGGTCGATATACCCATCCGACGCAATTTTCGACAGCCGCGCATCGACCACAAAATGGTTCGACATGAGGCCCGTCCCCGCCTGCACCGTAGCCCGGCGCGTATTGAATGACCCGCCTGATAGGTTCACTTCGGCATACGGTTCTTTTTGCAGGGAATTGGTTTGCACGTTCACGCTCGCCCCGAAGGCCCCGGCCCCGTTGGTACTCGTGCCCACGCCCCGCTGAATCTGCACACTGTTGACCGACGACGCAAAATCGGGCATGTTCACCCAGTACGTCCCCTGCGATTCGGCGTCGTTATACGGTATGCCGTTGAGCGTCACGTTCACCCGCGTGGCGTCGGACCCGCGAATACGGATGCCGGTGTAGCCTACACCCGCGCCCGCATCGGATGTGGTCACGACCGAGGGCGTGAAGTTGAGCAACAGGGGCAAATCCTGCCCCAGATTGAGCTTCGTGATGTCGCGCTTCGTGACGTCGGTATACGCAATCGCTGATTTTTCGTTAGCCCGCGTGGCCAGTACAACCACCTCATCCATAACCACTTCGCTCTGTCGCAACGACAGTACCAACAGCCTATTCAGTGGCAAAATAACATCCTGATCAACACCATCATAGCCCACCATCGAGGCATGAATACGGTACGAGCCAGGTCGAAGATTGGTCAGCCGAAACATCCCGTTGACATCGGTATTAGTGCCTTTCAGCGAACCATCGAGCGTGATGGCGACGCCGGGCAGGCTCTCACCGTTGAGATCCCGGACAGTGCCGGCGAGCGTTGTGATTTGTTGCGCCCAGGTGGGCAGGTGAAACAGGCACCACAGCACAAGTGTGGCGGCGTAACGATAGGTCGTAGCGTTGGTCATGATGACAACGGTTTACGAAAGGCGTAGGGGCCAGGGCCTATCTTGGTGAAACGGCCCCCCAGCCCCCGAAGGGGGAGGGCTCACGCCAGCGTAGTCTTCGGCCATAGTTGATATAGCAGAGCTATTGATGCATGAGCCCTCCCCCTTCGGGGGCCGGGGGGCATTTTTTACGTTCCCTTCGGCGGCATTACCCGCATCAGGTTCTATGGGTATAATCTCAGCCCGTTGTTATAAGGCACCCCTGTAAGATTAATGAGACAAAGGTACGGCGAAAGGCGGTTTAACGCTCGGCTTTGTCTGTTAAAAGTTGCCTTGACAACTTATTTCGAGGCAACGTAGCGGGTCACCGCTTCGCTAACGAGTTGGTTTAGCGAAACGCCTTTCTCTAAAGAACGCATGGCGGCTTTCCGGTGTAATTCGGGTTGCATACGGACGTTGAATGTACCAGCAAACGCTTTTTCTGGTTTCTTACCAAGCTCTTCGCACAGGGTAACATATTCATCGACCGCTTCTTTGAACGCCTGTTCAAGGTCAACCACGCTGTTTCCTTCAAACGTGACAAGGTCCACGACAAACTCGATTTTACCGTGGAAAACATGGTCGTCAGCGCTGTACGCAACACTCCCTACAAAATCGTTGTATGTCATCAAGTTATTCATCGTCGCTCAAATCTAATGTCATCAAAACCTGCTCAAGAACATATCGCTTCACTGTATTCTCAGGGTGGGGTTTGTGTAAGCTGATAACCTGCTGCGTTTCTTCATTTACAAATGCGCGTCGGCTTCCACCCGTTTTCCCCTTTGTGCGTTCCTCAAATCCGTAGTAGGCAAGCACTTTGACTAATTCATCCCACGTGAAATCAGTGGGTTTTCTTAACAAACGAGCAATCAACTTGTCAATTTTGGTCATTCCAGGGCAATCTTCTTTGGAACAAAGCAACTGATTTTTAGTTGCAAAACCAATTAAAACTGATTGACAACAGTTCGATAAAGTCCAATCATCTTGCCTCGTTCAGAGGGTGTTTCAGCCAAATTAGCAGCAGGGGCATAAGCAAAAAGGGGACTTCAATCAGAGCAATTTTGAAGTTACCGCTCCGAAAAGCGTAGGCCATAATGACCAGTATCGTGATGGCGTTGAGCACGTTACCCACAAAAAACGTTTGCGGGAACAGCACCAGCACCGCAACCGCCAGCGAAGCCACACTGATTACCATCAGCACGGGTTTGCTGATACCCAGCCCATCCATCATGGCAACCTCTTCTGGTTTCACGTTACCCGTGATACCACCCCAGCCGTGTTTCGCGCTCAGATAGACCGTGATTAATAGCAGGATACTACTCAAAATTTTCATGATTGAAATCCCCATTTTTAGCTGATAGTCAGCTTATTATAAATTCTGACCGCCCGATACTTCGATGCGCTGTGCGTTGATCCAGCGGGCTTCGTCAGTGCAGAGGAACGCCACCACGCCGCCAATATCGTCGGGCAGTCCCACACGACCGAGGGCCGTGGCCTTGGCCAGGTGGTCGTTAACGTGCGCATTGTCGCGCACGACACCGCCACCAAAATCAGTTTCGATGGCACCGGGCGCCACGGTGTTGACCGCAATGCCCCGGCTACCCAATTCCTGCGCCATGTAGCGGGTCAGAGTTTCGATGGCCCCCTTCATACTGGCATAGGCCGCGTAGCCAACGGCCAAAAACCGAGCCAGTCCCGTAGAGATATTGACGATCCGGCCACCGTCATTTAGGTAGGGCAGTGCTTTTTGGGTCAGGAAAAACACCCCCTTAAAATGGATGTTCATCAGGTGGTCAAAATCGGCCTCTTTCGTTTCGGCGAAGGGCGCGTAGATGCCTACGCCAGCGTTGTTGATCAGAAAGTCGAAATGGTCGGTGCCGAACGTGGTTTTCAGCGATGCAGCGGCCTGCTCAAAGAATGTGTCGAAGCTGGCTACGCTGCCTGTGTCGAGTTGTAGCGCCGCTGCTTTTTGGCCAAGGGATTCAATTTCGGCCACGGTCGCCTATGCTTCGGTTTGATTACTGTTATAGGTCAGCAGTACGCTGATACCTTTTTTCGCTGAACTCAGGGCCATGTTTTTGCCCAGACCGCGGCTGCCGCCAGTAACGAGTGTAATTTTTGGAGTTGCCATCTTGTGGATTTTTTGATTGGTTGACTACGCCACAAAGATCATCTGGTAACACCGTCTATCGGTTACGCCGATCAATCTGATGTTTGCAAAATTCAATCATGCCCAAAGGCAATTGGTGAATCCTGCGACAGAGGTGATGCCCGTAGCTGGTTTAACTTTGCAAAATTCAAACGTTGCTGTTTTATATACGAAGTAGTTGCTACCAATTCCGTTCGGCGTGTCGTACTTTGAGTCTGCACTATTTTTCGATGATGAAATCCCTTTACCCGACGTTACTCATCCTGCTCCTCGCCGCCTGCGCCCCGCGCTACAAAGGGCCGGTGACGGACCATTTTACCGGCAAAAAATTTGTCAATACCGGCCCGCCCGTCGTGCGGCAGGGTGGTTTATTCAAATGGCTGCTTCACCGCGACAAAGGCCCCTGGCTCGATGCACCCGACGCGCCACCGGGACCGAAGCCTCAAACCCGCGTCTATGGCGACAGCCTCGTGGTCACGTTTGTGAACCATTCCACCTTCCTCCTCCAAACCGACGGCCTCAATATCCTGACCGATCCCGTTTGGAGCAACCGGGTTGGCCCCACCAAATGGCTGGGTATTAAGCGTGGCCGTCCGCCCGGAATTCGTTACGAAGACCTCCCACCCATCGACGTAGTTGTGCTGAGCCATTGTCACTACGATCACCTTGATGTACAGACGCTTAAACGACTGACAAAGGATTTCAATCCGCAGATGGTGACGCCGTTGGGCGTCTCGTACTTGCCAAAAAAAGTAGGCGGCAAAACCACCCGTGAACTGGACTGGAACGATACGCTCCGGGTGTTGCCCAACCTAACCGTAACGGCCACCGAGGCCCGCCATTTTAGCAACCGCGGCGCGGGCGACCGTGATAAAACGCTCTGGGCGGGCTACCTGCTCCACACCCAGTTTGGCACCATCTACTTCGCGGGCGACACTGGCTACGGCGATTTGTTCACCAAAATTGCCCAACGCGCCGCCCAAAGTGAGTCCGGGCCCATCAAATTGGCTATGTTGCCCATCGGATCGTATCGCCCAACGTGGTTCATGGCCCCGGTGCATATGTCGCCTATCAATGCGGTGCAGGCGTTTACCGATTTGGGCAGTCCGCAGACCGTCAGCATCCATTTTGGCACCTTCCAGCAGGGCGACGATGGCTTATTTGAACCCGCACAGGACCTGACCAATGAACTCCTGAAACAAAAAATCCCCATCCAGCGGTTTACCGTGCCGATAGAGGGGAAGGGGGTGATTTACAAAAAGTAGTCGTAAGTCGTAGGTCGTAAGTGCTACGACTTACCGACTTACGACTTCATCTTTCTAGCTTGAACCCCTGATCTACAGCCGGTTTTTCGGCGGCGTTGGCTACGCGCCAGGCGGTGAGGTACATCCAGCGGGTCATGCGCGTGAGCTTGGCGTAGTCGATGCGGGCGGGTTCGTCGCGGGGGGTGTGGTAGTCGGGGTGGAGGAGCGTGGTGAAACAAATGGCCGGGATGCCCGCGCGGGCGTAGGGCAGGTGGTCCGACCGAAAATACCAGCCTTCGGGGTGGTCGGGGCGGTCCCAGAGCGTATCGAGCTTAAATTTCGTGTCCATCTGATTCGCATCCATCGCGTCGTTGACCAGGGCAATCGAGTTGCGGTGCGGCAATTGCGACCCCAGCAGCGCAGCAGAATCGGGGTTGTTGCGGCCCATCATCTCGCCGTTCAGCACCGCCACAATGCTCGATTTTGGCACCGTGGGATGGTCCACAAAATACCGCGACCCCAGCAGCCCCCGCTCTTCGGCCCCGTGGAAAACGATCAGCAGGCTCCGCTTACCCGGTTTTTGCACAAACGCCCGACCAATGGCCAACGCGGCGGCACAGCCCGTGGCGTTGTCATCGGCCCCGTTATAAATCGAATCACCGGCCACCGCGCGACGAACGCCGTCGTGGTCCTGATGGGTGCTGATGAGCACATTCTCGTCGCGCAGTTTGGGGTCGGTGCCGGGTAGTTTCGCCACAATATTTACCGACGGGTAGCTGAAACTTTCCACGTTGACCACGTTGGTAAACTGCTGATTGGGCTGTTTCACCAGCGGCAGCTTGTCGGCGGGCATCCAGAGCAGCGGGGCCTGTGAAAACACCCGCGTGTTGGGTCCACCGGGCAAATCATAGCGACCCATTTCCATGGCGCTGCTCCACCAGCTATACACCGCCTGCGCCCGGTCGTCCGACACGAAAATGGTGGCCACGGCTCCGGCTTTCACTAATTCGGCGGCGCGGGCGTTCATGGTGGTGAGCATGTAGCGGCGAAAACTCAGACTACCCGGCGGGTTGCCCGAAAAAAGAATTGCCACGGCCTTCCCCTTCACATCGACGTTCGCCATTTCGGCGGGCGTACCCGTGCCTACATACACCAGCGGGGCATCGACCGAGGCGATGGCGGGGGCCAGCGCAATCACGTTGAGACCGTAGGTCAGGGCTTTACTGCCCACCACAAACCGGCTCGTTTCGCTGACGCGGGTGCGTTGGATGTGGAAAAACTGGAAATACGTGCCATCGTCGCCAGCGGGTTGCAGGCCCATAGCCCGGAGTTGTTCGGCAATCCAGGCCGACGCTTTCAGTTCGTTGAGCGACCCCGCCACACGCCCCTGAAAATGGTCGTCGGCCAGTTTGTAGAGGTCTTTTTTAATGTCGGCTTCGTGAATCGCCGTCCGGTTATCGGCCGGAAGGGCCGCGCGTTTCGACTGCGCCAGCGTGGTAAGCGGAATCAGGCCAGCCAGCAGGGCCAACCCAAACAAATGTCGGGTAACATTGATCACAGAAACAGTCGGTTAGATGAAGAGCGAAAGTAACACGTTTTGGTATGCCTTTTAGCCATTCATAGGCGTGGCAAAGCCCAAAATATCAACGCTGGGTTGCCGGAGTGGGAAGTCCACCGTTACATCTCCCTTTTGTGAAAAAAATAAAATTGCCTATCAAAATAATTATAAAACTAGGTAAGTATATGAAGGTAACAGGGTAAGGGATGGTAATATTTGGGCAAGAAATAGTCCATTTCGGCGTGTTCAACTCTTGTTAAGTAGGTGAGCGAAAAAGAACGACGCTTTATTGCTGATTAACTATCTGACTGTCAGTGTATTAAAAATATACTTGTGTCTCTTATTTTAGCTCGACTACTTAACCATCAACTAATGCTGTTATGAAAAAGCTATATCAGGTACTGGTCATTAGTATAATGACTAGCTGTTTTGTGAGCCGTGCATATGGACAGGGAACAGGCCAGCTACGAGTCAATACGATGACCGATCAGGTCATGGCAGCGCTGACGATTGCAAAGCTCCAGACGCTGAACCCAGCAACCAAAACCACCGACGTAACCATATCGGGGAAGGTAAGTGATGAAAAGGGAGCCGGACTACCGGGCGTAAGTGTGGTTGTGAAAGGCTCTTCCCAGGGCACTACGACTGATGGAGAGGGTAATTATCGCATTTCGGTTCCTACCGTAAACTCAACGTTAGTCTTCAGTTTTGTTGGTTATCAGCGACAGGAAATCGTCGTTGGCAGTCAGAGTACGATCCCTGTTACGCTGACTCCCGACGACCAGACGTTAAGCGAAGTGGTAGTGGTGGGCTACGGTTCGCAACGAAAACAAGACATTACCTCGGCTGTGTCGGTCATCAGCATGAGGGATATTGGCGAGCAGCCCGCCAACAACCCCAATCAGGCACTACAGGGGCGCGCACCGGGGGTATTTGTCAAGCAAAAGAGTGGCACGCCGGGCGGGCAGTTCGAAGTAAGGGTACGGGGCATTGGGTCATTGGGGGCCGGGAGCGACCCATTGTATGTTATCGATGGCTTTGCCGTGGGTACGTCCGTTGGGCAAAACCTGAATCCCAACGATATCGAGAGCATCTCCATCCTGAAAGATGCCGCTTCCACGGCCATCTACGGGGCCAGAGGATCCAATGGCGTTGTGTTGATCACGACAAAAAGCGCCAAAGATGGTCGGGTAGCCATAAACCTGTCGGTCGATTATGGCATTCAGACGATCCCCACCTCCAGACGGGTAAAAATGCTGAACGGCGTCGAATTTGCCCAATTCAAAAAAGATGTGTTCATGGACGGCATCCGGTATTTCCAGAAACGGGAGCCGGCCATCGAGGAGGTTCCTATTGGGTATCGTTTCCCGGAGCAGACGAAGTATTCGACCGATTGGTTTGCTCAGATTCTCAATACTAATGCACCATATTCAGATGTAAACCTCACCATTTCGTCAGGAAAAGGCCCCATTAAATCGCTGCTGTCGGTGGGGTATTACAAAGAAGAAGGAGCCATCCTGAAAACGAATTACGACCGTATTTCTGTTCGTAGTAATTTATCAGGGCAGGTTAATAAATTTCTGACCATTGGGCTAAACATCAATGGAACGTTTACCGAACAAAACCTGGCCAATACTGACGGGCGTAGCGCGCTTGTGGGTGGGGCGTTGTTGATGGACCCCCGCGAGCCGGTTTATAATGCCGATGGGTCTATCCGGCCCTATATTGGTGGTGTCGACGGCGTTTTTGGGTTCCCGAATCCATTATTCGTCGTAAACAATGTTCTCAGGAGACGAAATATTTTCGACCTGTTAACCAACGGCTATGCCGAACTGGCGATCCTGAAGAATTTACGATTCCGGTCGTCGGTAAATGCCAAGCTTAATTTCAACACATTTAAAGAGTACGTACCCTCAACAATCGGTCTGCCGGTAGCGTCGGGTACGGCGGGGGCGCCGCCACGAATTGCTACGCAGCAGGATAATAACGAGCAGCTCAATAACTATTCGTTCGACGAGTTGCTTACCTACACGCCCAACATCGGTGCTAGCCACAGCCTCAATGCATTGGTCGGGTTCACCTCGCAGCAGGAGACCGTGCGGGGCATTACGGGCACGGCCAATACCTTTCCCGATGATCTGGTTCCGTACCTTGGTGCAGGCTCGCTCCGGTCATCCAATTCCTACGAATATGGGTTTACACTGCTCGCTTACTTAGCGAGGGTAAACTACGCCTACAAGGATAGATACCTGTTCTCGGCCTCGTTCCGCCGGGAGGGTAGCTCCCGATTTGGGGCGCAAAATAAATACGGCGATTTTCCGGCTGCATCAGTCGGCTGGCGGCTGACAGAGGAGCCGTTCATGCCTAAACTAACGTGGCTCAACGACCTGAAACTGCGCGCAAGCTGGGGCGTAACGGGCAATAACAACATTGGTAACTACCCAAGTCTGGCGTTTGTAAGCGCCAACAACTACATACTAGGCAACGCATTTGTGCCCGGCAAGGTCATCAACTCGTTTGCCAACACGGAGTTGAAATGGGAAAAATCGAATCAGTTAGACATCGGTCTGGATGTGGCCCTGTTCAACAACAAGCTTAGCCTGACCTTTGAGTATTACGACAAGATTACCAACGATATGCTACTGCCGATTTCGATACCGGCGGTTTCGGGTTTTACCACCAGTTTAGCCAATATCGGGAAAGTGCAGAACAGCGGCATTGAAGTGGGTGGCGATTTCAGGACGAACATCGGCGCGGTCAATTTCCGGACCAACGCGAACATCACCTTCAATCGCAATAAAATTCTGGCCATCAAGGGTGCCAATGATATGCTCTACTATGGCAGTTTCTACGGCGGCTACAATGTTCAGAAAGTGGGCCGCCCGGTGGGGATGATCTACGGCTATAAAAAGCTAGGCATTTTCAACACCCAGGCCGAAATCGACGCGTCGCCCAGGCAGGACGGCGTCATTCCGGGAGGGATGAAGTTTGCCGATACCAACGGCGACGGTGTCGTTACGTATGACACACAGGATATGGTTGAAATTGGGAACCCCAATCCTGCATTCACCTGGGGCTGGACGCTGGCCGCCGACTACAAAAAGATCGATGTAAATGTGCTGTTTCTGGGTGCTCAGACCTTCGACATCTACCGCAACATCGAGGCGTCTACGATGAACATGGATGGGGTTTTCAACGTACTGGACAAAGCCAAAGACCGGTGGCGGTCGCCGGAAAATCCGGGATCGAACCCGCTGGCAAAGAATTCACAGGGCGGCACCAACTACTTCAAATGGTCACGCGAGAGCAGCGAACGGTATTTATATGACGGCAGTTATGTCTGGCTAAAAAGCATCACCATTGGCTACACCCTGCCCAGGTTCAAGTCTGTTCTGAACGACGCCCGGATTTTCGTGACGGCCAACAACCTGTTCCTGTTTACAAAATATCCCGGAAACAACCCGGACGCCGGCGTTCGTGGGGGTACAGAGTTGAACAATGACGATGAGTCCTATCCGGTTCCGAGAACATTTGCTGTTGGTGCCAAATTCAACTTCTAATCGCTACGGACATGAAAAAGATAACTACGTTCAGCCTCTTTATTCTTTGCTTCGTTCAGACAGCGTGCAAAGACAATTTTCTGATCACCACCGACCCAACCCGCATTAGTACTAACCTGTTCTATAAGGATCAAGCCCAGTTCGAGCAGGCCCTCAATGGCGTGTATGGCCAGTTGCAGGGTATCACAAACTCGGCTTACCTTTTCCAGGAATTCAATTCGGACAACACCACCCTCGATTTTAATCCACTCGACAGAGGTGGCGCTGCCGGGTGGGAAGCGCTCGAGTTTTCGACGGTGAATCCGGGTAATGGCGAAATCTCAAATCTATGGAACGTGCATTATTCCACGCTCTACAATATCAATTACGCCTTGGAGAAACTCGCTCCCGTCACGATTGATGCCACGGCCAAAAAGGAAATAGAAGGCCAGTTGAAATTTCTCAGGGCGTTCCATTACTTTAATCTGACCCGGTATTTTGGTGAGGTCGTTCTCGTGACGTCTACGTTAAGCTCACCCGATGAGGCCTTCAGTCTGATTCGGTCGCCTCAGGCTGCCATCTATACACAGATTGAGGCCGACCTGAAAGACGCGGCTACATTATTGCCCACCGCCTATTCTACCAAGGTGGGGCGCGTTACAAAAGGGGCGGCCCTGAGTTTACTGGGCAAAGTGTATCTGACCAAAAAGCAGTATCCTGAGGCCGTAACCACCCTCAAGCAGGTTCTTGGGCTGGGTTATTCCCTGCTGCCCAAGTATGTCGATGTGTTCGACCCGGCCAAAAAGAACGGAGCAGAGTCTATTTTCGAGGTTCAGTATCAGGGCGGAAATGACCTGGGCGAGCAAAGTAGCTTTATGTACACATTTGCCCCCCGCCTCTCGCAGGCAGCCGTCACCGGGTTTGCCAATACCGGGTCTGGCGGGCGCAATATTCCCACAAACGACATCATTGCCGCCTTTGAGCCGGGCGATCTGCGAAAAGATGTGTCGCTCCAAACCAGCTACACCCTCAACGGGGTAGTTGTGCCTGTTCCGTTTATCAACAAATACCGCCACACACACACGATCACCGGACGAACGGACGATAACTGGCCCGTATTGAGGTATGCGGATGTGCTGCTGATGCTGGCCGAAGCATCCAATGAGCAAACAGGCCCCGACGCCGACGCCGTTGGCTACCTCAATCAGGTACGGTTGCGGGCGGGCCTAAAACCGGTAAGCGGGCTTGACAAAGACGCATTCAGGAAAGCCGTATTGCAGGAACGGCGGGTTGAACTGGCGTTTGAAAATCATCGCTGGTTCGATTTGCAACGCACAAAAACCCCGGCTGAGTTAGCGGCTTTTCTGAACGCATACGGCGCTAAAGAGAAAGCCAGTCCAACGGTAGTTAGGGGCGGTATTGCGTTCAATGCGCTGGACTATTTGTACAGCGATTTTGAATATTTGCTCCCGATTCCTGCCCCGCAGATTCTGATCAACAGTAAATTAACCCAAAACCCCGGCTATTGATAGGTAGCCCCTGGCCGCCGTGTAAGACCCGGTAGCCAGGGGTAATACAGGGGCATTCGTCAACTTTATGAAAAACGTACTCTATCTACTGGGCCTGCTTGTCGGGGTTGGGGGGTTTTCCCAATCCTGCACGACCGATTCGTCCAGCCGGATAGCCGATCTTATTGGAACGACCAACCACAACGGACCGGAAAACATCCCGGCCATGGTCAGCTATAACTTCGATATCCGGCCCATTCTTTCGGACAAGTGCCTGGCCTGCCACGGCCCCGACGCCAACAAACGCAAGGCCGGGCTACGACTCGACATGGCCGAAAGTGCCTACCGCGCGTTAGAAGAGCACCCGTCGGCCCATGCGTTGGTGCCCGGCAAGCCCAACCTGTCGGAAGTGTTTTTGCGGATTAGTTCGCCCGACACCGCCGAACAAATGCCGCCGCCTTCGTCTAACCTGAAGCTGTCGGCTCGTGAAATAAACCTGATCGAGAAATGGATCAAACAGGGCGCACCTTATGAAAAGCACTGGGCGTTTGTGGCCCCAAAAAAACCAGCGCTCCCCACGGTGAAACGCACCGAATGGCCAAAAAATGAGATCGACTATTTCGTCCTGCAAAAGCAGGAACAAGCCGGGGTAACGCCGAATGACGAAGCCGACAAAGAGCGGTTGCTGAAGCGCCTGAGCCTCGACCTGACCGGGTTACCCCCAAGCCTGTCGTTGATGGACGGCTTTATGGCCAACAAAGCACCCAATGCCTATGAGGTGGCCGTTGATCAGCTCCTGAAAAGCCCGGCCTACGGCGAGAAAATGGCCCTGCAATGGCTGGATCTGGCCCGGTATGCCGACTCGCACGGGTATCAGGACGATGGCTACCGAACTCAGTGGCCTTGGCGCGACTGGGTCATTCATGCGTTCAACAAAAACATGCACTACAATGAGTTCGTAACCTGGCAGTTGGCGGGCGACTTACTACCCGGGTCAACCAAAGAACAACTACTCGCTACGGCCTTCAACCGAAACCACAAGATTACCGAAGAGGGCGGCGTAATACCGGAAGAATACCGAACCATGTACGTGACTGACCGGAACGACCTGTTTGGCAAAGGCCTGCTGGGCGTGACCATCGAATGCGCCCACTGCCACGACCATAAGTACGACCCGTTTTCGCACAAAGAATATTACCAGCTCTTTGCGTTTTTCAATAACGTGAAGGAAGTAGGCATGGAATCGGTCATTGGTGGCCCCGATACGTATGCCAAAAAACCGCTGATGGAAATTAGCAATGGCGACGTAAAAGGCATTTTATCGTTCGTCAACAAACAGGACACCAACCGCCTGATCGTGTCGGTAATGGGCGATCTGGACACGACCCGAAAAACGTTTGTGCTGAAACGGGGTGCCTACGACGCGCCCGGCGAAGAGGTTCAGCCCGGTACGCCCAACGCCATCTTGCCCTTTAGCGACAGCTACCCCAAAAACCGGCTCGGCCTGGCTAAGTGGCTGTTCGACAAAAAGAACCCGCTCACGGCCAGGGTGTACGTCAACCTGCTCTGGCAGGACTTTTTCGGGAAAGGCATCGTCCGAACGTCAGGTGATTTCGGGATGCAGGGTGAACTGCCGTCGCATCCCGCGCTGCTCGACTGGCTGGCGGTCGATTTCATGGAGCACGGCTGGGATATCAAACGGCTGGTGAAACAGATAGTGACCTCGGCTACCTACCGGCAGTCGGCGGTGATTACCCCCGAAAAATTGGCCAGTGACCCCGAAAATAGCCTGCTTGCCAGAGGACCGCGCTACCGGATTCAGGCCGAATTTATTAAAGACATAGTCCTGAGCAGCAGCGGGTTACTAAACCTGACCGTCGGTGGTCCGAGCGTGAAACCCTATCAGCCAGCCGGGTTGTGGGAAGGGGCTACGTCGGGCCGTGGTCTGCTGTCGATATACACCCAGGACCACGGGGCCAACCTCTACCGGCGGGGTATGTACATCCTCATCAAGCGGACGGTGCCCCCACCTTCGATGGCGATTTTCGACGCCAGTAACCGCGACCTTTGCGAGGTTAAACGCCTGAAAACCAACACGCCCCTTCAGGCTTTGGTGATGCTCAACGACCCCACCGTGCTGGAAGCGTCGCGGGTGCTGGCCGCCCGGCTGTTGCAGGAGCGCAGTGGCGTAACCGACAAAATCGCCAAGGCTTTCCGGCTGATCGTGAGTCGCAAACCGAGCGAAAAAGAAACGGCACTGCTGACGGCCTATTACGAAAAAGAACTGAAAAAGCTGACCCCGGCGAGCGCGGCAAAATCAATCGCGGTGGGCGAGTACCCCGTTCCGGCCCGCATTGATACGACAAAGCTAGCCGCGTTGATGCGGGTTGTGACAACGATCTACAACCTGGAAGAAACCATTACAAAGTCCTGACGGCTATGGAAAAAGAAATTCTTGAACACGGCCTGAATTTTAACCGGCGGCGCTTTCTTTCCCGGTTGAGTCTGGGGCTGGGCAGTGCTGCTCTAGGCTCCTTGCTGATCCCCGATCTGTTCGGCAAAAACGGGGCCGACGAAGACGGGTTTACGCCCGGAATCCCACACTTTGCGCCGAAGGCAAAACGGGTCATTTATTTATTCCAGAACGGCGCACCGTCGCAACAGGAACTGTTTGATTATAAGCCCAAACTTCGGGAGATGATGGGGCAGGAGATGCCGTCGTCCGTGCGGGGTACGCAGCGGCTGACGGGTATGACGGCCAACCAGAAACAGTTTCCGCTGGTGGGGTCGTTCGTCGATTTCAAGCAATACGGCGAGTCGCGGGCGTGGGTGAGTGACCTGTTTCCCTACACGGCCAAGATTGTGGATGATCTCTGCATCGTGAAGTCGATGTTTACCGAGGCTATCAACCACGACCCGGCGCTCACGTTTTTGCAGACAGGATCACAGCAGGGCAACCGGCCAAGTATGGGTTCGTGGCTGAGTTACGGGCTGGGCAACGAAAACAAAAACCTGCCCAACTTCACCGTATTACTGTCACGCGGGGTGGGCAACGGGCAGGGCGTTTACTCCAAATTATGGTCGAATGGGTTTCTGGACTCCATTCATCAGGGCGTTCAGTTCAGCAAAGGCGAAGACCCCGTGCTTTACCTGCGCGACCCGGAGGGCATGGACCGGCAGGACCGCCGCGATATGCTCGACAACCTGGCTCAACTCAATGATCTGTCTTACCAGGAATTTGGCGACCCGGAGATTGCCGCCAAAGTGAAGCAGTATGAAATGGCGTACCGGATGCAAACGGCGGTGCCCGAAGTGATGGACATCTCCAAAGAGCCGGACGATATTATCAAGCTCTACGGTCCCGACTGCCTGGTGCCGGGCACGTTTGCCGCCAACTGCCTGCTGGCCCGCAAATTGTCGGAAAACGGCGTGCGGTTTGTGCAACTCTACCACCAGGGGTGGGATCAGCACGGCAACCTGCCGTTTGAAATAACGAAACAGGCAAAAGACGTCGATCAGGCATCGGCGGCGCTGGTTACCGACCTCAAACAGCGCGGCTTATTAGACGAGACGCTGGTGATCTGGGGCGGTGAGTTTGGCCGAACCAGTTATACGCAGGGTAAGCTGACCAAAGACAATTATGGCCGCGACCATCACCCCCGCTGCTTCACGATCTGGATGGCGGGCGGCGGTATCAAGCCCGGTATAGTCTATGGCGAAACCGACGAGATGGGCTATAATATTGTCAGTAACCCGGTACATGTGCATGATTTTCAGGCCACTGTGCTGAATCAGTTGGGGCTTAACCACGAGAAATTGATTTTCAAACACCTCGGTCGTCGGTATCGGTTAACGGACGTGTCGGGGCGGGTGATCCACGATATTATTACCTAACCTATTGTTTTTCAGATGAATAAACGACTGATAGGGTTAGCCGAGCAGGGGCTGTTTGCCATGGGTACCTTCATCCTGTTTTTGCTGCTGTTTGCCAATAAGATTACCATTCCTGCCTGGCTGCAACCCGTAGGACGAATGCACCCGCTGTTGCTGCATTTCCCCATTGTGATCCTCTTGCTGGCGATGGTTATGGAGGCATTTCGCTTTCGGACGGTCAACGCCAAAAATGAGTTTTACGGCCTCTTTTCGAGCAGTCTGCTGCTGGTTGGGACGTTGTTTGCGGGCATTACGGTCGTCATGGGCCTGTTTTTGTCTAAAGAAGGCGGCTATACCGGTCAGGTGCTGCAATGGCATAAATGGTTGGGCGTGGGTATCTTTTTCGTAGCTGCCTTGGTCTACTGGAGCCGAAACAAAGGCTGGTATACGGCCCGTATGGCGCAGGCCGGGGCGTATACTACGGTCGTTTTCCTGATTGGGGCGGGGCACTACGGCGCTACGCTGACCCACGGGGCCAATTTTCTGTTCGCGCCGCTGGCCAGCCAAACCAAACCGGACCTGATTCCGCTCGATCAGGCGGTGGTATTTACCGACGTTATCCAACCCATTTTCGAGCAAAAATGCATCAGTTGCCATAATCCCGATAAGCTGAAAGGTAACCTGAGCTTAGCGAGTATCGAATCGATTCAACAGGGTGGGAAAACGGGCAAATTGTATGTGGCCGGGCAGCCCGACATCAGCCTGCTATTGCAGCGAATACATCTGCCGCCAGACCAGAAAAAACACATGCCACCGTCGGGCAAAAGTCAGCTTACCCCGCAGGAGGTTACGCTGTTGTCATTATGGGTGAAAAGCCGGGCCGGGTTCAATAAGAAAGTGATTGACCTGCCTTCCACCGATTCGTTACGATTCATCGCCGCATCGCGGTTCAAACCCGTCGAACATATCGACGAATATAGTTTTGAAGCTGCTGACGATGAGGTGATTAAGAAACTAAACAACGATTATCGGACGGTTGCTTCGTTGGCTAAGGAATCGCCCGCGCTGGCCGTCAATCTCTACAATAGATCGGTGTATACGCCCGAAAAATTGGCTGAGTTAAGTCCGGTCAGGCAGCAGGTCGTGTACCTGAATCTGAACAAGATGCCCGCAACCGATGCGGATATGAAGCGCATCAGCCAGTTTGACAACCTCCAGAAATTAGACCTCAACTTCACGGATATTACGGGTAAAGGGCTTGCTGAACTGACCACGTTGAAGCAACTAAAGACGCTCGCGCTTTCGGGAACAAACGTGAGCTACGCCGACCTGCAACGGCAAATTGGCACCTTCAAAAGCCTGAAAACGGTTTCGCTCTGGAACACCAAACTCACCACGGCCCAGATCGCCCAGTTGCAAAAAGAGAACCAGCAGATTCAGTTCATTGCTGGATTCAACGGGGTGGGGAGCAACCCCATTACGCTAAATGCCCCGCAGCTACAGAACAGCTCTACTATATTTAGTCAGCCCCTTGTGCTGCAACTCAAGCACCCCATCAAGGGCGTTCAGATTCGTTACACAACCGACGGCACCGAGCCTGACAGCCTCCATTCGCCGGTATTTGCGAACCAAACCGTATTCGACAAACCCACGCTTGTCAAAGCCAAAGCCTATAAATCAGGTTGGTACGGGAGCATTGTCGCCACGTTCGATTTTTACAAGAGCAGCTACATGCCAGATAGCGTAAACCTGCTGTTGCCACTCAACCCGGTTCATCAAGCCAATGGTGCGCACACGTTTTTCGACGGTAAACTCGGTACGTTCAACGCCAATAGTCCTGCCTGGGCCAACAACTGGGCGGGGTTCAGGAACAACGATATGGCGCTGGTATCCGAATTTAAAAAGCCCGCCAGCGTCAGCTCCGTTGCGCTACGTATTATGGTGGAGGAAGAAACCGGCATCTTCCCGCCGGGCACGGTTGACATTTGGGGGGGAACCAGCCGGGACAACCTGAAGCTACTGGCAACTTTCCACCCCGACCAGCCCATCAAAAAAAGTGCGCCCGTTCTGAAAGCCGTTACGTGCCGGTTCACTCCGCAAACCATTTCCTGCCTGAAAATTGTGGCGAAACCGGTTGGCCAACTTCCCAACTGGCACCCAAACAAAGGAAAACCCGCGTTACTACTTGTCGATGAGGTGTTCATCAACTAGTGCTATACACCTGCTTCATTCATTGATCGTGTCCTGATTCTTAACCAACTCCCTCAACGTAATGACCGTCCTGACCGAATCATTCTGGCTCTGGCAACTGCTGGGTCGCCTCCACCCACTCATCGTCCATTTTCCGGTTGGGTTGCTGTGCGTCGCGGGGCTGCTGGAATTCGTGAGCGTGTTTCGGAAATCGACCGAATGGCGGGCGGGCATCCGGGCTATGGTCTGGATTGGGGCAGGCAGCGCGGTGGTGGCGGCGGCACTGGGCCTGGTTCTGGTCAATCAGGACAGCTACGCGGGGGCCACCGTAACCACCCACCAATGGCTGGGTCTGGCCACGATGACGCTGGCGTTGCTGACCGTTTTTGCACTTCGGGCTAATCGTATACCCCTGTACCGCAGCCTGTTAACCGGCACCGTGGTCGGCGTGAGTCTGGCGGGGCACTACGGGGCAATGGTCACGCACGGCGACGATTACCTGACCAGCGTGATGCCGTCTGGCAAGCAACGCGATGCCCCGACAGATCCAACATTTGCCTTCGTCAGCACCGGCCAACCGCTTGATGATAAGCAGGTTGCGCAACTGAATCTGGAGGTGCGTTCTATCCTGGCTCACAACTGCTACAGTTGCCACGGGGCCACCAAATCGAAAGGCGGGTTACGGCTCGATAAACAGGAATTTGTGCTGAAAGGCGGCGAAGATGGTCCCGTGCTGGTGGCTGGCTTCCCCGAAAAAAGCGACCTCATTCGGCGCACAAAGCTTCCCGCCGGGCACGACGATGCCATGCCTACGAAGGGCAAACGATTGACCGACAAGGAGATAGCACTGCTCGAATTCTGGATAAAGCAGGGCGCACCCTGGCCGGTTGGGCCGGAGAAAAGCCTGTATCGCGTGGCCACGCTGGAACCCCGGACCCCCGATTTACCGCCCGCTACGGCTGGCCTCACGAACCCCGTGGACCGGTTTGTGGCGGTCTATTTCAAGCAACACAACATTACCTGGAAAGCCCCCGTCGATGACCGGACGTACATTCGTCGGGTGTATCTGGACGTGGTGGGGCTGCTGCCGTCGCCGGAACAGATCAGCGCGCTTATGACTGATAATCAGCCGGATAAGCGGGAGCGACTGGTACACGAACTACTCAATCGTAATGCCGATTATGCCCAGCACTGGCTCACGTTCTGGAATGATGCCCTCCGCAACGACTACACCGGCACGGGCTACATTACGAAGGGGCGTTTCGACATCACCAACTGGCTATACACCTCGCTGAAGGCCAATAAGCCCTACAATCAGTTCGTTCGGGAACTCGTCAGCCCCACCAAAGCGTCGGCGGGATTTATCAAGGGCATCCATTGGCGCGGCACGATCAACGCCAGTCAGAAAACCGAGATGCAGGCGGCACAAAACGTGTCGCAGGTGCTGCTGGGCCTGAATTTGAAGTGTGCCTCCTGCCACGACAGCTTCATCAGCGACTGGAAACTGGCCGATGCCTACGCCTTTGCCAACGTGTTTTCAGACACGACCCTGGAAATCAACCGCTGCGACAAACCGACGGGCAAAATGGCGGGGCGGAAAATCATTTTCGAGCAGTTGGGGACCATCAACGGCGAGGCCCCAACGGTAGAACGCCTTCGTGAACTGGCCGATTTTATGGTGCAGCCCAAAAATGGGCGGCTCTACCGCACGGTGGTGAACCGGGTGTGGGCGCAGGTGATGGGCCGGGGCCTGGTGGAACCCGTCGACGTGATGGACAATGAACCTTGGAGTCAGGATCTGCTGGACTGGCTGGCGACCGATTTCGTGGCGAATCATCACGATATCAAGGCGTTGATGGCCACGATTCTCACCTCGAAAACGTACCAGTTACCCTCGGTGGGCCTGAAAGATGCGGACCTGGTTACGGCGCCCAACTTTGTGTTTACGGGCATGGTGCGCCGCCGCCTTACCGCCGAGCAATTTGCCGATGCCGTGAGTGCGGTCTTCAGCCCGATTTATGGCGATTCGGCGGTGGTGACGAAGCTTTTCCCAAAACAAATCAGGCAGGAGATGCCGTTTGCGCGGGCGGTTTTCGTCAAAAACGACCCGTTCCTGACGGCACTCGGTCGGCCCAACCGCGAAACGGTCAGCACCAGCCGGTCGTCGCAGGCCAATCTGTTGCAGGCGCTGGAACTGACCAATGGTGAGCAGTTTAACAAAGCGCTCAACCACGCGGCGCAGCAATGGAAAACCGCGTATCCGGCCCCTGATTTATTGACAAAAAGGCTGTACCTTAAGTCGTTAGGGCGTGAACCAACCCCTAAAGAATTGGCCATTGCGCAGAAAATAGTCGGCACCAGCTCAGGCACAGAAGGCGTTCAGGACTTGATTTGGGCCATGAGTTTACACCCTGAATTTCAACTGATTTATTGAAAGAGATACAAGAGAAAAGACGCAAGAAACTAGACGAGTTCACCGACTACAAAAGGTCTTGCCTCTTGCGTCTTTTCTCTTGCGTCTTCTTAACGTTACCATTATGAAAGCCAACTGGAACAGACGGGATTTTCTGCAAAAAACGAGCGCAGCCACGCTGGCGGCTCTGGCGGCGAGTGCGCCTATGTCGAGCCTGTTATCGGGCTGTGGCCGGGGAGCAAAAGCGGGACAAACCAACGGCACCGCCGACACCGTGATTCTGCTGTGGATGGCTGGGGGTATGGCCCATACCGAAACCTTCGACCCCAAAAAATACACGCCCTTCGAGACCGGTATGGAAGGCAACCGGGTGTTAAGCACCTTTAAATCAGTGCCTACCGCGCTCGACGGCATCCATTTTTCCGACGGCCTGCAATCCATCGGCAGCGTGATGGACAAGGGTACGCTGATCCGGTCATACGTGGCCGCTGACATGGGGCATATTCTCCATTCACGGCACCAATACCACTGGCACACCTGCTACGAGCCGCCCCAAACCGTGGCCGCACCGCACCTCGGCTCCTGGATTGCGAAGGAATTAGGCCCGAAAAATCCGGTCATTCCCGCTTTTGTGGATA
>JBBRMP010000097.1:0-20975 GCA_038230755.1 Cytophagales bacterium
GTTGTTGCCGCTACGGCCCGTCTGTTGCACCGTGGCCGTGTTGTCGAAGTCGGCCTGGGTGGTGGTGGAAATATTGTCGTGGCTATCACCGTTGAACGTACCGTTTTGCTGGGTGCTTGAGTTCTGGCCACTCCCCGACTGGTCTACCGTGGCCTGGTTCATGTAGCTGTCGTTACCTGTACCCCCGTTTTGCTCAGTAGTGGCCGTGTGCAACGTACCAATCTGCTGCACCCGGCTTTTGTTGTCCTGGCTCACGCCCGCCGCCGTCCCGTCGCCGTTCTGGCTCACCGTCGCTTTGTTGTTGCTGCTGGCCGCCCCCGGCGTAGTTCGACCCGTGTAGCCCTGGAACACCTCCGCCTTGTTATGCACCGAGTTGTTGCTCTGGCTCGTCGTCGTGTTGACGTTGCTGTTGCCGTTCTGCCAGATCTCCGAGCTGTTGGTGAAGCTGCTGTTGTTCTGGTCGATGACCACCCCCGTGTTGGTGTTGCCCGTCTGGGCAATGCCCGCCAGGTTGCCGTCGCCCACTGGGCCTACCGGATTAGCAGCGGGTGGCACTATACCCACCGCCCCGCTGGTGCCCAAGGCCCCTGCGTTCTGGTTGATGGTACCCACGTTGCCGCTGCCGCCGCTCTGGGTGAGGCCCGCCCGGTTGCCATTCGAGCCATCTTTCTGGTTGATGGTGGCCGTGTTGACCACCGTGCCCGTCTGGAAGGTGCCCGCCCAGTTGCCTGTGTTGGTGCCGCTGCCTTTGGTCTGGTTAATCGTTGACACCTGGTTGGCACCACTCTGATTTTGGACCCCAGTCTGGTAGTTGCCATTCTGGTTGAGGGTGGCCGTGTTTTGGGCGTAGGAAGCAGCAACAAAGGCCAGCAACATACCCCCGGTGAGGATAACTTTTTTCATTGTTCGAATTTGGATGTAAGGTGTTTAATTTATTACAAGGCAATATCATTCGCTGGTTAGTAAAGAACCAGCATTTGTTACTAGACGGTTAGTCAATTAGTACTCTGTACAATGACCGAGGCATTGCCGTTACCCATCCGCACTACGCTGGCGGTACTGCCCGGTCCGGCAATGGCACTGGTTTGCGTCACTGTATGCCTATTCCGTCGCCGATTCGCCAGGTAATGTCGGGCGAAAAGTTGGTTACGGTGCTGGTTTAGAACGCCCCCCCCAGTTGGCCGTAGTGGTGCCGCTACCCTTGGTTTGGTTAATGACCGATGTTTGGCTGGCCCCCGTCTGAGTTTGCGCATTTGTTTGGCAGGAGCCGTTCTGGTTGAGCGCGGCCGTGTTTTGGGCGTAGGAAGCGACCACGAAGGCCAGCAATGCTGCCCCGGAGAGGATGACTTTCTCCACAAGTGAATGGGGTAAAAAGCACCGGTCGCCAATTGACCAATGATGTAACAAAGGTCAATCAACCACCGGTGCGGTCTGTATGACGAAACAAGGCTAGTTGTTACTCTGGATGATACTGGCCGTGTTACCCGTACCCAACTGCTGCACAAATGCCGTGTTACCCGGCCCTCCTATTGCACTTGTCTGCTTGATTGTCAGCGTGTTATCACTGCCTTGCTGCCGGGCATCATAGTAAGCGTCGCCCACTAACCCTCTTACCAGGTTGCTATCGCCCGTTTGCGTGATGTCTACGGTGTTACGGCTACCGGCCTGCCACATATAGGCCGAGTTTGAACTGCCCCGTTGGGTAATGGTGGCTGTGTTATCGTTGGCCGGGCCGTAGGCTGTGATGCCGAAATCACCCTGCGACAGGTTTACGAAGTTGTTGCTGCCGGTAGTCAACTGGTCGACGGTAGCTTTGTTGCCAACTCCGTTGCCGTTACCATCACCTCCTTTTTGCTGGTCAATATAGGCTTTGTTGCTTGTGCCGCTCTGCATAATGTTGGCATCTGCGTACGATTCACCTATCGACTGATTTATAGACGCAAGGCCGTTCGCGCCACTCTGGGTAATATTCGCCTTGTTACGCGTCGCATCATCAACCTGACTGATCGTACCAGCGTTGCCACTGCCCGATTGGGTCAGGTTGGCTGTATTAAACTGGCTGTAGTTGTTTTCGTAGATCGTACCAGTGTTGCCGCTACCCGACTGCATCACCATAGCCACGTTATTAGCGCTACTCCCTATTGAGCCGCCTAGCTGTTGCACGGTGGCTGTTTGTGAAGCCCCACTCTGATCAACGGTAGCCTTATTTGACGAGCTAAAGTTCGACTGCTTTACCGTAGCGTTATGCCCACCCGTAGTACCGACCTGCATAATCGTAGCTTCGTTACTATAGCTATCGCCCAGACTGCCCGCGTTTTGCTCGGTCAGGGCCAGATGCCCATTGCCAGTTTGGGTGGTGGTTCCAATGTTGAGGTACGAATCGTTACCGTTGCCGGCAATCTGCTTGATCGTGGCCACGTCTGAGAGGCCAGTCTGCGTGATGGTGCCCTGGTTGTCGTGGCTCTCTTCGGCTCCCGTGTTGCCCCCATTCTGAAGCACCATGGCTGTGTTGCCGCTGCCGATCAACGAGCCACCCTGCGTAACCGTCGCCTTGTTGTGGTCGCTATTGTCGTTCTGCTGCACGATGGCCGTATTGCCCGCGTCCATCTGGTCTACGGTGGCCTGGTTGAAGCTTGAGCTACTGGCACTGCCCGCGTTTTGCTCAGTGGTGGCCACCTGAGCCTGCCCACGGTGGGTTATTTTCGTTTTGTTGTCGTCGCTGACGCCCCCGGTGCTGGCATTTTGTTTGGTGGTGGCCACTTCGCCAACGCCCGACTGGATTACGCGGCTCTGGTTGTACGAGCTGCCCTGAGTGCCACTTCCCCCGTTCTGCTCTACAGTAGCCTTACTGCCAACGCTGGCTGTACCTGGTGCATTTATGCCCGTAAAGCCCTGGTACACTTCAGCCTTGTTGCTAAACGAGTTGTTGCTCTGGCTGACGGTGGTGTTTAGATTGCCATTGCCGTTCTGCCAGATTTCACCGAAGTTATCTTTGCTCAGGTTACTCTGATCCAGCATTACCCCGCTGTTGTTGTTACCCTGCTGTAGGATGCCTCCGAAATTGCCACTGCCCGACACGGCATTGATAGTAGCCTGATACGGGCCGGGCACCGACCCACTCATGCCTAACGCCCCCCCATTCTGGCTAATGGTGGCCACGTTGCCGGTACCGCCGCCCTGAGTCAGCCCCGCCCGGTTGCCCTGCGAACCATCTTTCTGGTTAACGGTAGCGGTGTTGGCAGCGTTGCCCGTTTGGTAGGTACCTGCCCAGTTGCCAATGTTGATACCTGCGCCCTGATTCTGGTTGACGGTCGAGTTCTGGAGCGCCCCCGTTTGTTGCTGCACGGCGGTCTGGAGGGAGCCGTTCTGGTTGAGCGTGGCGGTGTTTTGGGCGTGGGAAGCGGCCACAAAAGCCAACAGCATACCCCCGGTGAGGATAACTTTTTTCATGAAACGAGATATGGATTAGTGAACTTGAATGCGTTGAGAAAGTCAGTCCGGCTTGCGTTTTTCCGGCTCTGGTTTAGGATGGTTCCGTGGCGGCTCGGCGGCACCCGACTGTTCGATATGCACCGACGAATTACCATCGTGACGCACGATGGTCGTGTTGCCGCCATTGGTCGAAGTAACCACGGTGGTTTTACCATCACTACTGGTTTGGGTGATCGTGGCCGAGTTACCCGTGCCCGACTGGCGAATCACCACCGTGGACCGGGCTGGTGGTTGCGTAGAGTCTGGGGTGGCCGATGACTGTGCCAATAGGGTGCCTGTGCTGAATAGCATAGCCCCAACTGTGGCCGCGAAAATGGGTTGTGTGTTCATACAAAATGCGCTGAGGTTACTGAGGTTATACAATACGATCGTTAAACTGAAACGGCTATTTTCTAATAAATGCCTAAATGTAAGCCCTAGCTGAATCGGGAATCAAGAATTTAGACGAGCATATTAGTAAGCGTCATTCTCCAAAATACCAATAGGAAATAGTAAAATTCCCAGAACCGTCCCCGTCTGAACCGCCTGGTGAGTGCCAGATATGGAAAATGGTAAGATTGCAGGACATCACTACTCCAACATAGAGGTGGTACTTATATACTAAACGGTACACTGCTGGCTATCAACTATAAAACAAGATAGGTTCCCATATATTTCGGACAATGAACGTCCAGTTTCGGACAGCATCAGGTGGTTAAATCCTCCTTTTTAGGTCAAAAACGGCCTTTTTACAGGTTGGCATGGCTGTTGACCAACGTTCTGCCAAACCCGAATCGCCTCGACGTATGTTCCGTTCCTACTTTACCCTCGCTCTGCGTCAGCTCTGGCGCAACCGCCTCTACTCGGCCCTGAATGTTGGCGGACTGGCCGCGGGGCTGGCCGTCAGCACCTACATCGGTCTGTATGCCTGGCACGAATTTCATTACGACCGCTTCCATCCCCACGCCGACCGCACCTACCGGGTAATAGCCTACTCGAAATTTGGCGAAGACGAGATGAACTCCACTAACCTGCACGAGGCTTTTGGGCGCGAAGCCAAACGGCAACTGCCCGAAGTGGATCAGCTGGTTCGCTATGCCGCCTACCCCCGCCCCGCCTGGCTGCAAACCGACGCTGACCACCGCACTAAACCCGACGCTGTGCAGTTTGCCGATGCCTCGTTCCTCTCGGTCATGGGCTTTTCGCTCACCACCGGCGACCCGCGCACGGCCCTGAGTCAGCCGGGGCAAATTGTGCTCACCCGCGCCGTAGCCAACAAGCTGTTTGGCCCGCAAAATCCGGTGGGTAAGGTGCTTATTTATAACAAAAAATACCCGCTCACAGTCTCCGGCGTGTTTGCCGAAATGCCTACCAACAGCATGATTCAATTCGATGCGCTGGTATCATTGAGCAGTATGCCAACGTTGGGCGAGAGCAATAAATTTATTTGGGAAAAGGGCGGCTTTTTAGACACCTACCTCGTGCTGCGGCCCGGCACCGACCCGGCCAAAACAGCCGCTAAACTATTGACTATCAATAAAAACTTAAAAGAAAGCCATGACGGCTCAGCCTCATTCGCCCTCGAATCGCTGCCGTCGCTCCACCTGCAAAGCAGGCAGTCGGGCAGTGTTCGGCAGGATTTGTATGTGTTCATGGGCGTGGCCCTGCTGATTCTGATTCTGGCCATGACCAACTACGTGAGCCTGACCACCGCCCGCGCCACCCAACGTGCCCGCGAGGTGGGCGTTCGCAAGGCTATTGGCGGGCAACGCCGCGAGCTGATCGGTCAGTTTTATACCGAATCCTTTCTGACCACCACGCTGGCGTTCGGGCTGGCCCTGATCCTGCTGGTCGTGCTGTTTCCCACGATCAATCAGCAACTCGACGTGCGCATGGACGAGCGGGTGTTTGGGCAACCGGCTTACTGGGGGCTGGCGCTGGGTTTATGGCTGGCTTGTGCCCTGCTGGCGGGGGGCTACCCCGCCCTGATGCTGTCGCGATTTAGTCCGCAGGAGGCGCTCAAGGGCAGTGTCCAACAGGCTACGCGGGGCGTGGGATTACGTCGAATACTCACTACGGGGCAGTTTGCGGCCTCGGCGGGGCTACTGCTTTGCGGCCTGATCGTGTATGCCCAAATGCACTACATCCGCACCAAACGCATTGGCCTCGACCGGGCGCAGGTGGTGGCCGTTTCCATCGATGCCGACATGGCCCCGCAGTACATTCGTTTTCGCGATGCAGTGCGTAACTGGACTGGTGCTGCGCAGGTAGCCGCCACCAATACGCGGCTCTACACATCGAGCATCGCCACGTATTTCATGACCACCAAACGCGACAAAAAGCAACTGATGGTGAATCAGTTAACCGTTGATGAAGGCTTTTTCAAGACGCTAGGTATTGGCTGGAAGCTGCCACCTGTGGGCTGGGGCAAACAACCCCTGACGAGCGACATCAGGGTCTATAATGAGCGAACCCTGAAAGAGGCAGGTGACACCGTGACGACCCTCCCCCATCCAGACCCGTTTGGGTCGACAGAGGCAAGCGTACAGGGCGTGGTGCATGATTTCAACCTCTTTGGCCTGCAACAGGACCAAACCCCCGCCTGCCTCCGCGTGGTGAGCGACACAAGCCGCGAGGTGGTGGCCGAAGGGGGCTATTTGCTGGTGAAGCTAGACCCTAAACTCGACGTGCCGGTGGCGCTGGGCAACCTCAAACTCCTCTACGATCAGGCCTCTCCTCCCACCCCATTCGACTATTATTTTCTGGACGATGCCTACAATCGGCTGTACAAAAAAGAAGCCCGGCTGGCCACGCTCGTCAACGGATTTGCCGCCCTGACGCTGTTGGTGGCCTGTCTGGGGCTGTTGGGCCTGATCACGTTTACCGTAGAAGCCCGCACCAAAGAGATCGGCATTCGGAAAGTGCTGGGGGCCAGTGTATCGGGTATTGTGGCCCTACTCAGCCGCGAATTTGTCTGGATCGTGGGGGTGGCTGTGCTGATTGCGGCTCCCGTGTCGTGGTGGGCTATGAACAAATGGCTGGCCAATTTTGCCTACCATATCCAGATCGAATGGTGGATGGTGGCGGCCGTGGCGGGCGTTTCAATAGCCATTGCCCTGCTCACAGTGTCATTCCAAAGTACCCGCGTCGCGTTGATGAACCCGGTGAAAAGTCTGCGGAGTGAGTAACGTGCTACGCCAGAAACTGCCCCAAATCCAGCCCTAACAAATCTGAAAACGACGAGACTGTAGCCACACCGCCGTCGCCCTTTTTGTAGCGCAGCCACTCGCCGGTTTTGTAATTATAGACGAAGCCTTCCTGGATGCCGTACTCGTTTTCTTCGATTTGGCTGATGATCTTTTTCAGGTCGTTCTTTTGCCCATTTGTCTGACAGACTTCAATGACGAGCCGGGTTTGTTCGGCTGCATGGTCATAGAGCAGCAAATCGGGAACTGGGTTACCGTAACCTTCAGCCAGCATAGTTTCGGCTAGGGGTTCGTAAGGAATTGCTTTCTGGTTGTAGTACAAAACGCCCAACCCAACGTGCAGGCGGGAAATGATTTGTTGATGAATCAACGGGGCGTTTACCCCCATATCGTCATGAACCAGCGACAGTGGTGTCTTTATGTCAGGGTACTTCATCGTTCGGCTTTTTTCAATTAAGTGCTTAACAAATCTAACCAAAAACCCTATGCTCCGTGCCCACCTCACGCTGGCCCTGCGGTCGCTATGGCGCAACCGGCTTTACACGACCATCAATGTGGGTGGACTGGCCGTGGGGCTGGCCTGTGTAACGCTGATTTACTGGCAGTTACAGCAAATTCATGCCTACGACAGGTTCCATCAGGATGTAGACCGGCTGTATCTGGTGCACGAAAAAACACCCACCGAAGCGGGCTTGAATGCCAACACGGTGGTGCCTGCCCTGCCTGCTTTGCTGCAAACGTATCCGGCTCTTGAAGCAGGTACTCGCGTGCTGACCATCGAGGATCACTGGCTGCGTTTCGGCAAGCGCGAATCGGCCAATGCAGAGTCGGTCATGCATGTGGACACGGGGTTTTTCAACGTGTTTACCTTTCCCCTCCGCCTGGGCGATGCCCGCACGGCCCTGCAAACACCCAACGGTCTGGTGCTAAGCGATAAAGTAGCCACCGCCCTGTTTGGCTCCGAAAATCCACTCGGCAAAGTCGTGCAGTTCGACAATGACCGCAGTTATGTGGTGCGGGGCGTGCTGGCGCCCTATCCCCCCAACTCGTCGATTCAACCACGCGTGATGCTGCCCATGTCTGACTTAGCACAAACCAACCCCGCCGCCACCGAGAGCTGGTATACCAGCAGTTGTCGTACCTACGTGAAGCTACGGCCTGGCGCGTCAGTTTCGGCCTTAACGGCGCAGTGGAGGGGGTTTGTACAGGCGCATTACCACCCCGACGCCCGCACCCGCCAACTGGTGCTGCTGCCCTTTGTCGATGTATTTGCTATCGGGAAAGGAGCATTACTGCCCATTATTCAGGTGGGGCTGGCCCTGATTGCGGGCTTCATTTTGCTCATCGTGCTCATCAACTTCCTGAACCTGACCTCCGCGCTGTCGCTGGCGCGGCTGGGTGAGGTGGCCGTGCGGACCACACTGGGGTCGGGACGATGGGCGGTGGTGCGGCAGTTTATGGTCGAAACAGGGCTGGTGGCCGTTGTGGGCGCTATTCTGGGGGTTTTACTCCTGCAACTGGTGCTGCCGGGCTACATCAACCATTTCAAGATCAACGAGATGTTCAGCCCCGCGCTACCCCTCAGCACGGTCTGGTTGCTGCTGGGGGCGGTGCTGTTACTGGGAGGCGTGGCTGGTTTTGCACCCGCGTGGCACCTGACGGCCCTGCCCGTGGTGCGGTCGTTGCAGGGAAATGTGGGCCATACCAAAACGCCATTTCGCAACGCATTGGTGGTGGTGCAGTTCATGCTGGCCACCATTCTCATTGGCTGTACGGGCGTGATGCTGGTGCAAAATCAGTTCGTCCGGTCGCAGCAACTCGGCTTCGTGCCCGACAACGTGGTGGTGTTCACCATCAGCCGCACCTACCGCGACCCCGCCGCCGCCGAAGGCCAGTTTCGGCAGGTGATGCAAACGCTCCGAAACAACCCCGATGTACTGACAATCAGCACGTCACCCACGGTGCCAGGTCAGAATTGGGGTGAAAGCACGAACGATTTTCGCCTCGCTTCGGCCAATACCGCTCCCTGGACGCGGGTATATCTGAACACCATCGACGATGCTTTTCTGGCTACCATGCAGATTCAGTTGCGGGAAGGCCGCAACCTGTCGGCTCAATTCGCGGGCGATACGCTGGGCCAAAACGTGCTCATCAACGAAGCCGCCCGGCGGGCACTGGGACTGACCAGTGCGGTGGGTCAGGTGATTACGGCCAAAGGTATAGCCGGGTCAAGGGGCACCATTGTGGGGGTAATCGGTGATTTCAACAGCCGGGGAATGCACCATACCGTACAACCCGCCATCTACTACGGGTCGGGACCGGCACGGCTGGCGGGCAACAACTGCCTGAGCCTGCAAGTCCGGCCCGGCTCGGCCCCGGCGGTGGTGGCCTTGACCGAAACAATGCTGCGGCAGATCCCAGCCCGGCAGCCCGTTCGCTATGCGCACCTGAGCGACAATGTGAACCAGAACTATTGGGTAATGGATAGCAGCCGTGAGTTTCTGACCTGCCTCGCCCTGATCACCATTGGCCTAGCGAGTCTGGGTATTTTTGGCCTATCCATCTTCACCGCCCGGCAGCGCACCCGCGAACTGGGTATTCGTAAAGTGTTGGGAGCCAGCGCCGAAGGCTTGGTTTGGCTGTTGGCAAAACGATTGCTGACGCTGGTGACGGTGGCGGTGGCGGCGGTGTTGGCCGGACCGCTCACGTTTCTGATGATGTCGGCGTGGTTGAAAGCATTTACCGTGCGGGTGTCATTCCCGTTTTGGATATTAGCCGGGGCGGGGTTACTGTCGGTGATTATTGCCCTCAGCACGGTCTCCTTCCAAAGCCTCCGCGCCGCCCTGTCCAACCCGGTAAATGCCTTACGGAGTGAGTAACATACTACACCAGAAACTGCCCTAAATCCAAACCCAATACCTCCGAAAATGACGTTTGAGTAGCCACGCCGCCGTCACCTTTGCGGTAGCGCAGCCATTCATAGGTTCGGTAGTTGTAAACGAAACCTTCGATGACCCCATATTCGCTGTCTTCGATGAGTGAGATCATCTTTTTAAGGTCATTTTGTTGCCCACGCACATGACATACTTCAATGATGATGGGCATTAACTCAGTGACAGGGTCATACAAAACCAGATCAGGCGTTGGCGACGATTGGCCTTCGTCGATCATCGTTTCGGGAAGTGGCTCGTATGGAATCGAACGCTCTTTATAGAACAAAATGCCCAGCCCTACATTGAGTCGGCTGATGACCCGCTGGTGATCCATCGGCGCGTTCACACCATCATTATGAACCTGCCAGGCGGTTTCGTAGGATGTAGGGTAATTTTTCATTTTAATAGAATTGCGTTTAACAAATCTAACCAAAAACCCCAACCCTATCATTGGCTGACACTGATGGCTGGGTTTGCGTACACGTTGATCTCGAAGGCTTTAGTAGCTTTAGCCACTAAACCCGCCCTAGCTTATGGCTTCGCTCTCCAAACGACAATTTCTAAAAACCCTTGTTGGCACCACGGCCCTGACAACCGTGGCTGCCCTTGACGAAGCCCTGGCACGGGTAGCTCATCTGCGGCCAAACGATCTGGCGCAGCAGGAAGACTTTTGGACAAGTATCCGGGCAGTTTATCCGGTCACGAACGACTTTATCCAGCTCGAAAATGGCTATTATTCGTTGGCAGCACAACCCGTGCTCGATGCCTATGTGCAGCACATCCGCGCCGTAAACACGGTATCGTCTTACTACATGCGGACGCGGCAATTTGATGATAAACGGCTGGCCCAAACGCAACTGGCCGGGCTGCTCGGCTGCTCACCCAACGACCTGATTATCACCCGAAATACCACCGAATCGCTCGATACGGTGATTGGTGGTTTTCCCTGGAAAGCGGGCGACGAAGCCGTGATGGCGCAGCAGGATTACGGGGCCATGCTCGATATGTTCAAACTACAGGCACGGCGGCATGGGATTGTGAACCGGGTTATTTCATTGCCCAACAACCCCCAGTCCGACGCCGAGATTGTGAGTCTCTACGAAAACGCCATTACGCCCAACACACGGCTGCTGATGGTGTGCCAACTGGTAAACATTACGGGGCAAATTTTGCCCGTTCGGACCATCGTAGAGATGGCCCACCGGCATGGTGTGGCCGTTTTGGTCGACGGGGCTCACGCCTTCGGGCAACTCGATTTTACCCTCGCCGACCTCGGCGGCTGCGACTATTACGCCAGTAGCCTGCACAAGTGGCTCGGCACCCCATTGGGCGCAGGCATCCTGTATGTCCGCCCCGAAAAAGTGACTGAACTATGGCCTTTATTTGCCGATAGTAGTCTGTCTGATAAGGACATACGCAAACTAAACCATACCGGCACGCACCCCGTAGCTACTGATCTGACCATTCAGGACGCCATCAGATTTCACCAGCGCATTGGTATTGCCCGCAAAGAAGCCCGCCTCCGCTACCTGCAACGCTACTGGACCGATCAGGTACGGAACCACCCAAAAATCAGGCTCAATACCCCCACCGATCCGGCCCGGTCCTGCGCCATCGCCAACGTGGGCATAACGGGCAAGACTCCAGCCGAACTGGCCAAAGCCTTATTTGAGCAATACAAAATCTTCACCGTCGCCATCGACTCGGCTAACGTGCAGGGCGTCCGGGTTACGCCCCACGTCTACACCACTACCGCCGAATTAGACGCCTTTGTACAAGCGTTGAAGGCGATTGCAGGGTAGAGATTGGGTTATTTACCTGATTCTCCAGCACCAACAGCCCTGCTTTTGTCGTTTGCCAGCGGGTGGTCCAGGCGGCGGGGGTGGGCGAAAGCGTGCGTACGTAGGCCCCCAGGGCAATGTCCTCGTCGCCGTCGTGGTCCAGATCACCGGCGGTCATTACCAGCCACCGGCCCTGATCGGCCCCCGCGAAGGAGCGCGGCGTGAAGGTCAGTTTGCCCTTGTTTTCGAGGTAAACGAACACCTGCGGCTTGTTTTTGCTGAAATCGGGAAAGGCCGAAATAGCCACTAAATCCAGGTCGCCGTCCTTGTCGAAATCGCGGGCCAGCACCTGCCCAGCCCCCGGCATGGGGTAGAAATAGGTTTGTTTGAGCCCAAACTTGCCATCATTCAGATACACCCGAATGCCGTGATAGGGCTTCACGATCTGCGAATAGTCAGCGTTGTCGCCGTTGGTGCAGACCAAATCCGGGTGCCCGTCTCCGTTCATGTCGGCTAGTTCCAGGTACGACGAGCCGTAGACGGGCGGGAAGCGGAGCAGCGTTTTTTTCTGGAACGTGCCATCATGCTGATTGGTGAACAACGCCACCTGCTCGTCGCCCTGCGCAAACAGCACCAATATGTCGGCCCATCCGTCGGCGTTCAGGTCGCGGACAATGGCCTGCCGGGCACCGGGCGCGGGGTCGATCACCATTTTTTTGTAGCCGTTGCCCTCCCGGATAAACGCGCTGAGTTGCCCCACGTTGTTGCCGTATTCACAGATGGTCAGGTCGGTTTGGCCATCGTGGTTCAGGTCGCCCGTTGTGAACTGTACGGGACGTAACAAACTGTCTGTCAATGATTTATCTGCATCAAGCTGCCGAAGGCTGCCCGCTTTCCGGTCGTTGGGTGTCATAATACCCATGAGCAGGTAAGCCAGTTTGCCAGTGCCCGGCAACGGCTGAACGTCGGAAACGGCACTGCTGAAGTGTAGCGAATCGCGGCGGTCAAGGTGGTCGTCGAGTGTGAACACATCGCCCCGGCTCGTGCCGACGCTCAGCGTCTGAGTAGCCGGATTTATGTGCAAAAACGTAGTCAGCGAGAGCAGCGAGTCTACCGGGCAACGGGGAGAAAACAAAGGCAGCGTACTCACCACCGGTGCAGGCGACTGAGGTAGGGTATCAGGGGCGGTTTCGGCATAAAACGCCACAATCTTTTTCCAGTCAGCCGTAGAGAGAACAGGGGCGGCGGGCAGGTAGCCCAGTTGTACACCCCGCTCCTGTTCTTCCAACTGCGCCTGATGCCTACCCAAATCAAGGGTATCGGTAATGATACCCAACCGAAGAGCCATGTGGGGTAGCACACCCGTTTGCCATGTCTTCTTGTCGAGCAAGGCAGGGTTGGCATATTGGTGGCAACTGGCGCAGTAGACTTTCGCCAATGCCTCGCCTGTTTGGGGTGGCTGCGAACAACGCACCGACGTCACGATGATCCACCCAATCAATAAACTCAGCAAGCTCCCTACTGTCCCGACCTTTGGCATACGCATGGCATTAAAATAAAGCATTTTTTTGGTAGAATTGCTCATCAGTAGCTGGCAACCACGAGCTTACAATTCTGTCGAATTGCTGGCAACCAAATGAATATTTTGTTTAATTTTCAGAAGGCTTCATAATACAGCAGCGTTTTGTTAATAACGCAAAATAGTATATTGATATAGTTCTATTTCACGAATCATGGCACACGTTTTCAATCGTCGAAACTGGTTGCAGTCAACTGGTTTATTAACGGCTGGTTTAGCAACCGGTCTGGGCCGCTGGCAGGAAGCCAAAGCGGCATTTATTCCTGAATCCGTTGCCCATGAGCAGCGGCTGTTCAACGAGTTTGTGGCGATGACCAACACACCGCCCGACACCATACCTGCGCTGAAGGCACGTTTGTTTGCCAACGAGAACCCGCACGGCATTTCGGTCAACGCCAAAGAAGCGCTCACCAAAGCCACCGCCATTAGCAACCGCTATGCCTGGATGGAGTTTGCGCAGTTGAAGAAGATGATTGCCGATGCCGAGGGTGTTTCGCCCAAAAACATTTTGATCACCCCCGGCTCGTCAGACGTGCTGATGGCGGCGGCGGTGAGTTTTTCGCAGAAAGGGCCGATCCTCACCAGCAAGCCCACGTATGACGACCTGCTGGAACGTGCCATCAAACAAAACGGCCAAATCCTGACCGTGCCCGCCACCACTGGCTTAGGCTACGACCTTGCCGCCTTGAAGACTAAAGCCCTCAGTACACCGGGACTGAGCATGGTCTACATTGTGAACCCCAACAACCCCACCGGCACCATTGTCCCTCCTACCGAACTGGCCAACTTTTGCCGCGACGTGGCCCCGAAAGTGCCCGTATTTATCGACGAGGCCTATATCGACTTCCTTGACCCCGCCGACCGGCCCATGCTGGGCAAGCTCATTGCCGAAGGATTTAACGTAATGCTGGCCCGGACGTTCTCGAAAATCCACGGCTTCGCGGGCCTGCGGCTAGGTTACGTGTTGGCCCAACCCAAGTCGATCGAGCAGATTAAGCCATTCACCAACGGCGAGTTTGCCGTAAGCATCACCACGCTCATGGCCGGCATTGCCAGCTATCAGGATCAGGCGTGGCAGACGTTTTGCCGCACCGAAAACGCCAAAGCCCGCGACTACACCATGAAGTCGCTGAAGGAAACAGGCTACGAACCCATTCCGTCCTACGCCAACTTCATCCTGTTTCCGATCAAGATGAAAACACAAACCTTTGAAGGTCAGATGTTTGGCCAGGGCGTGGGCATTCAAACCCGCGAAATTGACCGCCAACCCTACTGCCGCGTCAGCATCGGCACAATGGACGAGATGAAAATCTTCATGGACGCCTTTAAGAAAGTGGTAGGGTAGTTTGCCAATGACTCGACGCGATTTTATCAATAAAACCTTCGCTGGTTATGCCGGTTTGAGTGCATGGGGACTGCTACCGGCTGCTCCGGCGGCGGCCTTTACTCTGCCTGCCAACGGATTGACCAAAAATGGAAAAGGTCGCCGGGTGGTGATTTTGGGGGCGGGACTCGCGGGTATGGCCACGGCTTACGAACTGGGCAAACTCGGCTACGACTGCACCATTCTGGAAGCCCGAAACCGCTCTGGAGGCCGCGTGTGGACCATTCGCGGTGGCACATCCGAAACCGAGATCGGGGGGACACCGCAGATCAGTACGTTCGACCCAGGCAATTACTTCAACGCCGGGGCAGCCCGCATTCCGCACCACCATCAGCTTACGTTGCAGTATTGCCGCGAGCTGGGGGTGCCACTGGAGATTTTCAACGGCAACAATGAAGCGGCTTATCTGTACAACCACCAACCGGCGTCGGGCCTGACGGCAGCGGCAGGCGGCGGCGTGGCACAGCCGACGCCGGCAAGTCTGCTGGCGAACCGGCGGATGCGGATCAAGGAGTACCATAACGACATGCGCGGCTACACCACCGAACTGTTAGCTAAAGCGCTGGATCAGGGGCAGTTAGACCAGAACCTGACCAAGGAAGACGTGGAAAAACTGGTCGATTTTCTGAAAAACGAAGGCGACCTCAACACGGCTCATCTCTACAAAGGCACCAACCGGCGCGGCTACAAAACTGAACCCGGCGCAGGTGCCACCCCCGGCGGAGCGGTTGACCCTTACGGACTTACCGACCTGTTGCGCTCTGGTTTCATGCAGCCCGTTTTCTACAACGTGGGTGATTACATTTACGAACAGCAAACCACGCTGATGCAGCCCGTGGGTGGTATGGACGCCATTCCGAAGGCATTTGAGGCGCGACTGACGGGCAAAATCCAGTTCAACGCCCGCGTGACGGAGCTTCGCAAAACCGAAAACGGCGTGCGTGTTGTGTACCAGAAAGACAGCAAATCCGCTGAAATGCAGGCGGAATTTTGTGTATGTACGTTGCCGTTGCCGGTACTCAAAAACATCGAATCGGATATGTCGGGGCCGGTGAAGCGGGCAGCCGATTTTGTGCCGTACATCAAAACAGGCAAGATAGGACTGCAATTCAAACGGCGGTTCTGGGAAGACGACGACGGTATCTACGGCGGCATTTCGCGCACCAACCTGGACATCAACCAGATCTGGTATCCGTCCTACGGGTTTATGAAACCGAAAGGGGTGTTGATTGGCTACTACAACTTCTATGGCCGCGCCGAGGCCGTAGGGGCACTTCCGGTGGCCGAACGGCAGCAGTTGGCGCTCACACAGGGCACGCATATTCACCCCCAGTATGCCACTGAATTCGAGAACGCATTTTCGCTGGCGTGGCACCGCATCCCGCACTCAGAAGGCGGCTGGGCCACTTACGACGACAACACCCGCCGCAAACAGTACCCCGCCCTGCTCGAACCCGACGGCAACATCTATTTCGCCGGGGAGCACACCACCTACCTCACCGCCTGGATGGCCGGGGCCTTCACCTCCGCCCGAAGAACCGTTGAGGCGATTCACAAACGGGTGGGGTAAAAACAGTTTTCAGTTTAAAGTTTTTCGTTTGCTAAATTCCATGAAACGTATCCCATTTCTCTTCGCCGTAACGGCGGCTCTGATCGTTACCTTATTTGCGCAACGTGCTGTGGCACAAGACGCTAAGCCCGGCACGCTGACCGCCGAACAGGCCACGGCGGTGAAGGCCATCAAGGTGGCCAATGCCGACAAAGACACCTATTTCAAAACCGGCGGCTTCATTCTGGAACGCTACGAAGACCGGCCACCCTACGTGTTCACCTATAGCGACGGCATCACGCGGAAGGTGTATCTGTATAAAATCTACAGCGCTGCCGACACCAAAGACCTGGGCTTGCTGGCCCTCTACCAAAACGGCAAAACCGGCGAGTCGAAGTCGTTTGTCGTGCCCGGCGTGGGTGCCGACCGCAAGGCATGGGACGTCTACCTCGACGATCTGAAATACGTGGGTGAAAAAGAGCCAGGCCTGATGTCGGCGATGATGTTTGCACTGAGCCGCGAAATGGCCACGCTACTGGCCGGCGGCACCGCCAAAACCGAAGAGGGTGGCAAGAAAAAGGAAGAATATAACTTCTGTTTCGGTCCGCTGGCTCCCATTGTTCTAGCCGACGGCAGCACCAAAGCAATTGTACAAGTAGCCGTAGGTGAACAGATTATGGCCTATGATTTGGTTAAAAAGGAAGCCGTTTCTACCCGCGTGATGGGCGTTCAGAAACACGACGGGCAGTTTGCACTGGTGGGCGTCTGGACAATGCCTGTTGATGAACTCTCTGCCGATGTAATGGGCCGCGTTACGCCACCCACATTGCTCGAAGCTACTGAAAATCACCCTGTTCTGACCACGACTGGCCGCAAGAATCTGAGCGACGTAGCCATTGGCGAGACGTTGTACCGTTACGAAAATGGCTGGTTGCAACCCCACCGCGTCATTGGTACGGGCACCACCGGCCAACGCCCCACCACCGTCTACAGCCTTACAACGCAACAGGGTAGCTACCTGATTGATGGGATGGTGGTGCTGGAAAAGCACTAAGACAGTTTTCAGTTTATAGTTTTGAGTTTCCAGTTGCTCCGCGTTCGGACTATACCAATTAGCGGAGCACCTAAAAGCTGTAAACTGTAAACTACCCGGCCTTAATCGTCAGCGTCGTACCAGACAAGGAGGTAGTATAAGCTTTCAGGCCCTTGCTACCGTCGCTATTTTTACCCACGCCGTTGTCGTCGTAGCGGGCACCGTGGGCGGTGCAGTAAAACTCATTGGTGCGGTAGGTAACCTGCCGCTGACCCTCGTGGCTGCAAATAAGCGTCACGGCGGCGTAGGCTCCGGTGCTGGTGCGGGCCACCACCACATTCTGGCTGCTGAGCACCACGTAGCCCCCGTTCGTTTTCAGCCCGGCGTTGCTGGCGGCTGTCAAGTCGAGGGTAATATCAGTGGTCAACGGAGTGACATCAGTGCTTTTCGAGCAGGATATGAGGCCATTGGCGGCACAAGCCGTGGCCAGCAGGGCGGCACTGCTGAAGCCCAGTTGTTTCAAAAAAGCATTGCGGTCAATCAGTTCGGTCTTCGTCATAGTAGTGGGGGCGTTTTGGGGTACGTGTATGTACATCTATACGTTGAAAAGGGGATAGATGTTGCGTGGTATTTTTGTCATCCCGAAGTATGAAGGATCTACTTTTCTACAAGAATATCGAGCGTTAAGAAAGTAGATCCGTCATATTTCGGGATGACAAAAAGCCCTAAGCCTTTTGGAGACAGCGGGAAGATGCTCCGGCGTCAGCAAAACAGAAGACCAGGCTGCAGCAAACAGGAGACGAAAGACTATTTTAGGACATGAATAGCCCAGCAGAGGTCGTGCGGTTTTATCTTGACCGAATCGAAAAGGCTCCGCATCCTGTGGAGAAGTCTATTATTAGACGTGATTTAATGCTCTATCAGCACCACTTGACTGCCGAAGAAGCGCAATCGGTTGATTACCTGCTAAGGCCGCTGCTTGACGAAATTGAACTGGAAATGATTGAGAAAGACCCGCTCCTAAAGCGCGTTCATGAAACGTTGGCCCGTCTTCAGAATCGGCAACAGGTTGGTGCCTGAAAGCCATCCGCTAACTTCTAAAGCCGCCTTGCCTATCCGGTCGTTTTGTCGTAAATTGGTAGATTCACAACAACACGAATGGACTTTAAACTCACGTCTGATTTTGAACCCACCGGCGACCAGCCCAAAGCCATTGCCGAACTGGTGAAAGGGCTGAAAAACAACGAACCTGCCCAGGTATTACTTGGGGTTACGGGTAGCGGGAAAACTTTTTCCATCGCCAACGTAATCCAGCAGGTAAACCGGCCAACGCTGATCCTTAGCCATAACAAAACGCTGGCGGCGCAGCTCTACGGCGAATTCAGGCAGTTTTTCCCCGAAAACGCGGTCGAATACTTCATCTCGTATTACGACTATTACCAGCCCGAAGCGTTCATTGCCACCACCAACACCTACATCGAGAAGGACTTAGCCATCAACGCCGAAATTGAAAAATTGCGGTTGGCGGCTACCTCACAACTCATGACCGGGCGGCGCGATATCATCGTGATCGCCTCCGTGTCGTGCATCTACGGCATGGGTAATCCTGAAGAGTTCCGGGCCAGCGTGATCCGTATTGGCGTAGGCGAACGGATGGGACGCAACATGTTTCTGCACAAGCTCGTCAGTATCCTCTACAGCCGCACCGAAGGCGAATTTGCCCGGGGTAATTTCCGCGTCAAAGGCGACACCGTCGATCTGTTTCTGGCCTACGCCGACTTTGCCTACCGCGTTATCTTCTTCGGCGACGAGATCGAGAGCATCCAGAGTATTGACCCCGCAACGGGCAAAAAAATCTCCGACGAGAAGCTGGTGGCTATTTTTCCCGCTAATCTCTTCGTCACGGGCCGCGACACCCTCAACGGCGCCATCCACGAAATTCAGGATGATCTGGTGGCGCAGGTGGCTTTTTTCGAGAAAGAATTTCGCGAACAGGAGGCCGAACGTATTAAAGAGCGCACCGAATTCGATTTGGAAATGATGCGGGAACTGGGCTACTGTTCGGGTATCGAAAACTACTCGCGCTACTTCGACCGCCGCCAACCAGGCCAACGTCCATTCTGTTTGCTCGACTATTTCCCGGATGATTTTCTGATGGTGGTCGACGAAAGCCACGCCACCATTCCCCAAATTCGGGCCATGTGGGGCGGCGACCGCTCGCGCAAGGTGGCGCTGGTCGATTACGGCTTCCGGCTTCCCTCGGCGATGGACAACCGGCCCCTCACGTTCCAGGAGTTTGAAGACTTGACGGCCCAGACCATTTACGTTTCGGCTACCCCGTCGGACTATGAATTACGGAAGAGCGAAGGCGTTGTGGTTGAGCAACTTATCCGACCAACGGGCCTGCTCGATCCCGAAATTTCGGTGCGCCCCAGCCTGAATCAGATCGATGATTTGCTCGAAGAAATCGACAAGCGCATCAAAAATAATGAGCGGGTGCTGGTAACCACGCTGACCAAGCGCATGGCTGAAGAACTGAGCAAATACCTGGAGCGGGTGGGCATCAAAACGCGGTATATCCACTCGGAAGTGAAAACACTGGACCGCGTCGAAATCCTCCGCGACCTCCGCCTCGGCAACTTCGACGTGCTGGTGGGCGTGAACCTCCTCCGCGAGGGACTTGACCTGCCCGAAGTGAGTCTGGTGGCCATTATGGATGCCGACAAAGAGGGTTTCCTCCGCGACATCCGGTCGTTGATTCAGACCATTGGCCGGGCGGCCCGAAACGTAAACGGTAAGGTGCTCATGTATGCCGACCGCATTACGGGTTCGATGGCCAAAGCCATTGACGAAACAAACCGCCGCCGCGCCATTCAAACCGAATATAACTTGGCCAATGGCATTACCCCTACCACGATTTTGCGGTCGCGGGAGTCGATTATGGGTCAGACCCAAATGGCCGATTCGAAAGTGAAGCAGTTTTATGTGGAGCCTGATGAAATCCGCATCGCCGCCGACCCCGTGGTGCAGTATATGGGCAAAAGCGGCCTGGAAAAACTGGCCAAAGACACCCAACTCCGCATGGAACGCGCCGCCAAAGACCTCGACTTCATGGAAGCCGCCCGCTTCCGCGACGAGCTTTTCCAGTTGCGGGAGAAATTGAAAAAGGAAGCGGTTTAGACCTGACTTCTTGTTTCTAGAACTGTACAGAATGCAACAAAAGTATTTAACGTATTTTTGTTGCATTCTGAAAATTTCCTATTATGTCTATATGTTGCCCATGTAATACAAATAGAACAGTAGGCTTGACATCCGTCAAGTGAAAACCATATACCATAAGAAGTTATGTTGACCTGCACGGCTCAAGACGCCCGCAAAAATTTTTCGGAGATTATCAGCAAAGCCACCTTTGCTAACGAAGCAACTCTTATTACCCGTTCGGGTAAGAACGTTGTTGCGGTCATCTCATATGATGACTACGAGCGGTTCTGCCAATTGGAAGACCAATTGGACGGTGAACTTGCTATTAAGCGACTTGCAGAAGGGAATAAACGCCATTCTTGGAGTGATGTAAAGGCAAAACATAGCCTCTGACAGTAGGGCCGACTAGTATAAAGAGAAAGCTGGTCGGCCATTATAGTTTTAATTTTTAAACGAAAATGAATGTAGAACAGAGTGAAGAAAAGCAGTACCAAGTAGAATTAGACGATGCTGCTGAACGGGATCTAAACAAATTGTCCCAAAGGCAAAAAGTCAGGTAGCCAAGTTAATCAATACGTTAGCGAACGATCCATATACTGGAGATGTACAGGAATTGGTAGGATACAAAGGAGTGTACCGCAAACGCACGGGCGATTACCGAGTGGTCTACACAATTAAGGAAAATGTGTTAGTTGTGACTAAGTAGTTAATTGATAATAATCGACACTTTTTAAGTGAAGTTAATGACGAATTCTGAGCCTATATTTTTCAAAATGTGTCCTAAAGCTTGATCGAATATTTCTTTGCTATCATAATGATGTGGTTTGAGCCACTCGTA
>JBBRMP010000098.1:0-20910 GCA_038230755.1 Cytophagales bacterium
GATTGCCATCACGGCCTGCTAGTAGGGCCATCACCACGCCCATTAACACCAGTGGCAGGGAATGAATTTTGCCCCGATTGTCGCGGTCATCAAGGCGTACTTGTTGTTCGAGCAGGGTGAAAAAAGCCTTATCTTGGGCTGGGCAAGTGAGTGAGTGCATTGGTTGTGAAGTTGTGAGAAGCCTCAAAACTAAGCACTTAGCTCACTTGACCGGTTTTATGAGAAAGCCCTGGTTATCTAGGAGACTGACTACAGCCTTACCATCCATTTAGCCGACTAATTAATAGTCACCTGATTTTTGAGGTTGGGAGCTACAACGTATTTCGTTGACTGCTTTTCTTCACCCGGCAATTGCAGCGTTACGTCTCGGGTGTGTGGACCTTCTACCCGGATGTACTTTGTACCCAAATCAGTCAGAATCGGCAACCGAATGGCAGCTTGCTGTATGTTCTGCAAACTGACGGCCGCAGCGGGTTGGTCGGGGCCAGTAGTTCGGGTGGTGAAGTCATCAATTTTTAGGTCTTTCACACTGGTCAATAGCAACGAGTTTCGCTTAGCCGTATGCTTAACGCCTTTCTGCCAGGTCACATCGCTGTTACGAATTCGGACGTTTTTTGCCCGATCAATAATCAGACCGTGGGTGGCGCGCCAGTCGGCGGTGGATTGCTGGATCCATAACCAGATTTATATCAGCTAGTGCGATATCCCGTAGCCTTGCTACCACTTCCATACACGCTCCGGCGTTGTGGTAGGGGCATTTCCAGGGGCCGATTTTATCGTCGTCCGCCATTGGGCTGTAGTCTTCCCAAACGCCCCACCGCCATTCTCCGCCCTGTTTGTCCAGCAGATGACGCTGGATAAACTGCCAGCTCGCCCGCGCCTGTTCGTAAAATTCCGGTTCGCCCGTCAGTTGCCAGGCGTTCAGGAAACCGACCATTGCTTCGGCGCTTACCCACCATTCGCGGTGAGTGTCGTAGTGGTTGGTGGCCCGGTTTAGCTCATGCACCAGACTGCCATCAGGCTGCAACCCCGTGGCTGCGGCCCGCGCCATCTGTATGGCCACCTCGCTGAACTGCGAAATCAGCGGCTGGTCGCCGAGCATTTCAGCCGCTTCCAGCAGTAACCAGGCCGCTTCGATGTCGTGCCCATACGAGACTGAATCGGCGGTGGGCTGCCAGTCGGCGGTGAAGAACAAGTTAAGATGGTGCGTATCGGAGTCGATGATGTGTTCCTGAAACACCGCCAGCAACTGCCTGATTTTACTGGCCAGTTCAGCGTCGGGCCAGGCGCGGTACAGGTTGGCGTAGGCCTCCAGAATATGGAGGTGCGTATTCATCGTTTTGGGGTCGTTGCGGTCTTTTTCGCTCAGCCGCAAATCATCCAGCAATGCCCCCTCCCGGCTAAACGCTTCAAAATAACCGCCGTTTTTGGCGCCGTAACTGTAGTGTTCAATCCAGCGAAACAACGCCTGACACTGCTTGAGTGCTCGCGGATTCTGGGTCAGCAACGCGTATTCGCTCAGGCCGTAGATGGCGAAGGCCAGGGCGTAAATCTGTTTGCGGGTGCTGAGCGGCTCACCGTCGGGCGCGATGGTCCAATAAACCCCGCCCATCTGCTCATCCAGAAAGTGGGTTACGAAATAGTCGTACGCCCGGTCGGCTACGGCGCGGTTTTCGTCTGATTCCATTCGCCGGGCAGCCGCCGAAAACGTCCACAGAATCCGGGCGTTCAGCACCGCACCCTTCGGCGCGTTGGCATACACAAGACCGTCATTGCTGAGCCGCCCGACGAAACCACCCCCGGCATCGACGCTATGGTTCCGCCAAAACGCCAGAATGTTGTTGAGTTCGGCGGCGGCTTCGGCCCCAAACAGCATAATGTCCGACGGGTCAGGTGCTGCCATTAGTTTACCTGGGCGTTGGCGTGGCCGTTGCTGGCTACCTCAACTTCAGTTTCTTCCTGGTAGGCCAGATTCCGGTCGATAAGTGCATTGAGCCGCTCCACTGAAGCCGCTGGGCGAAGCCCGTCTGCCGGCGTGTTGATGACATAATCCAGCAGGCGGTCCAGCGAGGAAGTGGCCACGTGCATTCGCGTATCAGACGACGCATAGTAGATAAACAGGGTACCATCATCGTCGAGAATCCAGCCGTTGGAAAACGCCACGTTCGACACGTCGCCCACGCGCTCCTCGCCTTCGGGGGCGATGAAGTAGCCCGCTGGTTTGTGCGTTACCCTCGTCAGGTCGTTGGGGTCGGTCAGGAACAGGTAGAGTACGTACCTGAGGCCCGCCGCCGTATTGCGTACACCGTGGGCCAGGTGCAGCCAGCCTTTGTCGGTCTTGATCGGGGCCGGTCCCTGCCCGTTTTTCGCCTCGTAGACGGTGTGGTATTGCTTTTCGTCCACAATAAACTCCTTCTCGACCACTGCGTTCTCCATCGAATCGGCAAAGCCAAAGCCAATGCCGCCGCCCGTACCGGCCTCGATGAAGCCGTCTTGCGGGCGGGTGTAAAACGCGTATTTCCCGTTGACAAATTCGGGGTGAAGTACCACGTTGCGTTGCTGCGGCGAGGGGGTTTTCAGGTCGGGCAGTCGTTCCCAGGCGACCATGTCGCGGGTGCGGGCTATGCCGCACTGCGCTACCGCCGACGACTCGTCGCCGGGGAGGGCAGCAGGGTCTTTGCGTTCGGTGCAGAAGAGGCCGTAGAGCCAGCCGTCTTCGTGCTGCACCAGGCGCATGTCGTAGATATTACCGTCAGGTACGTCGGTTTCAGGCATGGTGATGGGGCGGTCCCAAAACCGAAAATTATCAACACCATTGGGGCTTTCGGCCACCGCAAAAAACGACTTGCGGTCCAGCCCTTCCACCCGCGCCACAAGCAGGTATTTCCCGTTCAGCTTAATGGCTCCGGCGTTGAATGCGGCGTTGATGCCGAACCGCTCCATTAGGTACGGATTGGTATCGGGATTAAGGTCATACCGCCAGAACAACGGCGCGTGGGCCGCCGTGAGAACGGGGTACGTATAGCGGTCGAAAATGCCGTTTCCGAGGAATTGGGGCTGATTTTCGCGGGAAATCAAATCTAAATAAGCCTCCCTTAGTTGGACAAGGCGTTTCTGGAATACGGATTTCATCAGGTTGTTCTTAATGCTTTTGCTGGCAATCGGTATCAGCTAGGTTAATGACCGATTGCCATTGATTTCTTTTGCACCGCTTCGGGTGCGTCGGTGGGCAGGTTGTTCCACCAGGTACGTTTCAGAATAACGGCACATACCGCCAAGATACCCAGCATGACCAGAAACTCGGTGTGCATGCTAATAATCAGATACATGGGTAGCAACGTCAGGCAGCACTGGGCCACAATACCAACGACCACATTGAACATGTCGAGCCGGAAGTTTTTGTTTGGCTCAAACGTCGGGTCTTCGGCCATCACTTTCGCCTGAATCGGTCCCCAGAAACCCCACGGACGAATTTGCTTATAGAACGACTTCAGCACGGCTTCGTCGGTGGCGGGCGTAAGCAGTGACCCGGCAATGCATCCCGCCAGCGACAGGCCGAAGAGCAGCGGGAAATAATACAGCTCCAGCGTTTCTTTGAACACCGACGGCAGAATCATGGCGGGCACGATACCAGCGAGCATCCCCCAGAAGAAGCCGCTAGCGTTGAACCGCCACCAGTGCCATTTCAGCACGTTGGCCGCCACGTAGCCACCATACAATGCGGATACGATCCATTGGAGAATACTGTTGACATCTTTGGCAAAAAAACCCATCAGTACCCCTACGCCCGCTACCAGCAGGCCCGAGGCGTAGTTCATGGTGGCGATGCGGCTGTTGATGGCCTTCGGCGATACGTACTTGAGGTAAATATCATTGACGATATAGGCCTGAGCAGCGTTCAACGTACCCGCGAACGTACCCATAAACGCGGCCAGTAAACCCGCCAGTAGCAGGCCCATTAGCCCGGCAGGCACAAACTGGAGAATGGCCGAGGGTAAAATCTTTTCGAAGTCGATACCCGTGGCCGAGCGCAAATCCAGCTTGTCGTAATGCAGTAGAGCCAGCACGGTGAAACCCATAATCATGGCGTAGCGCACCGGCAGCAGCACAATCGACACGAACCCACTCATCTTGGCGGCGTCCTGCGGCGACTTGGTCGATAGCACTTTCTGCATGTCATAGTTCGGCGCGGGGCCGGCGAGGCTGGCGAGGATGCCTTTGAAGGTCATCATCATAAAGAAAATCCCGAACAGTGAATAGCCGTCCGACTTAATCTTGGCGTTCACCTCGCTGATCATCGTCGACCAGTCGAGGTCATCTAATTTCCAGCCGAAGGCGGGCGTATACCAGCCCGCCGGTACGTTCAGTTTTTGCACGCTGAGGTTGTTCATGGCGATGACGGCGATGACCACGGCGGCAATGCTCATGATGATGTATTTCATGACGTCGCCGATGACGATACTGGTCATGCCGCCCAGAATGGCATAAAAAACGGCCACGGCGGTAAAAATGACGCCGTAGAAATGCGGCACGAATTCGGGCGAAACGGCGAAGGGGACGTACCTGGCGATACTGCTGAAGGGAATGAAAATCTCCACAAATTTGCCCAGCCCCACAAAGCCGTAGGCCAGAAAACCAAGGCAGGCCAGCAGCGCAAACACCACGACAATCGTGTGCGAGGCCGTCACGCCTTTCCCCGACAGACCAAATCGCGTTCCGATCCATTCGGCCCCGGTTGACACGTTGGAGCGACGCAGCCAGACCGACAGGTACATCATCATGAAAACCTGGTTGAACACCGGCCACAGCCAGGGTATCCACAGGCTTTTGAAACCATAGACAAACGCCAGCGACACCATCCACATCGTGCCTGAAATGTCGAACATATCGGACGCGTTGGAGAGGCCCAGCATATACCAGGGCAGGGTTTTACCCCCCAACATATAGGCTTCCTTGTCTTTAGAAGCGCGTTTTTTGAGCACCAGCCCCATCACAATGACGGCGATCAGGTACGTGACGATGATGGCAATATCGAGCGAGGAGAGTTTCATAGTGAACGAGCGAGCGTTTGTTTTTCATCATTGTTGATCCACCCTCCCCATCTCCTGCTCCAAAAAGCGGACACATGGATGAGGTGGTGGTATCTATTTGTATAGTCCGGCCTGTCTGGCCTTCTTCTCTAAAAACACCTCCGGGTAAGCGGTGAACGTCTTAAAATCGTCAGCACTAACTTGCCCCGGATAGGGTGCATAGTAATGATCCTGGCGCCCATTGCGCCATAGTAGCACGTAGGATAAGCCCGCCTGTTGGGAAATGGGCATCAACGTTTTGGTCCACCAGTTGGGTTGCAGCACTAACTCCAGGCCGATTTCGGTGATGGCGTAGAGCTTGCCCCGCTCCTGCCCCATCTGCCGCAGCATGTCCACCATTTGGCGCGTCTCGGGCACGAACCGGTCCACGCTATCTTTCGGGTTAGGGCGGTGGTAGATGTCGAAACCAAGCAGGTCCACGTAGTCGTCGCCGGGGTAACGTTCCAGGTACTCCTCGCGCGATCTGAACTTGTCGGTCGAGTAGGCATAGAGCAGATTATGTACCTTCTTTTTCCGCAGGTAATCGACCGTATACCGCCAGAGTTGCTTGTATTCATCAGGCGAGCAATGCGTACGGCCCCACCAGAACCAGTTTCCAGTATGTTCATGAAACGGCCTGAATATCAGCGGAATAGCTTCGCCATTGGTTCCTTTCAGACTTTTGGTATAACCGGCAAATTTCTTCAGCCACGACCGGTAGCGGCGCAGCGCCTTGCGGTTGGCGAAAAGATTCCGGATGGTCGAATCCTGCTTGTCCCAACTCGTTTTTTTAGGGTCGAGCGGGTTGCGCATATGCCAGCTAAACGTATTTACGCCGCCCAGTGCGTAGGCCTGCTGCACAAACTGCCGTTGCCGTGCAAACGGGATTCCGTCGATCTCCCGCAGACTATCCAATTCCAGATGCCCCAAATCCCAGCCAAATACTGCAGGGTACTCGCCCACCACATCGCGGATGTCGGACCGCCCCGGTATGTCGCGCCAGCCAATGCCATAGCCTAGGTCGTCCTGGTGGCCGAGCATAAATCCCTGCGTGGCCACCCGTTTCAGGTTGGTATACAGGGCTTTCGTTTCCGCCGTAGCCTTCGGGTCAATCTGCCCGAAGGTTGGTATGGTAAAAAGAAAAAAGAGGAACGTGAGCTTTTGAATCATGGGTTTGTCTGTTCTCCGAGGCACCGCTGATGCCAAAATCGGCCATTAGCCAGCACTACCCCCGAACTACCTGGCAGGCAAAAGAGCAGTAAGCCCGGTAGCTTAATAGGTGGCTTCATATAATATGCATTTTTTGATGCACAAAATTATGGTGTCTATTAACCGATACTATAACACTTTTTTAGCATTCTATTGAACGGATACTATCAAATTTTACTATTTGAAGCAGAATGAATAGTATTTAACCAATAATTGCAGCACTATTTTACGTTGAAACGGTATTATACAGGAAAATAAGTCGCACAAAATTTTACCAGTATCTGATACTTTTTTAACTTGCAACCGGATCAATACCAGCGGATTACTGCTTAAGTATTGCCCTGCAATCCCAACTGACGATGAGTACGCTATACCGGGAAATCACGCCACTGACCCAAGGTGACTGCTTCACACTGTTTCACCGTACCGAGAAGGTATTTGATTTTCCGCTCCATAATCACGACGAGTTCGAGCTTAATTTCCTCTCGAATGCGCAGGGCGTGAAGCGCATCGTGGGCGACCATACCGAGCTAACCGCCCCCCTTGACCTGGTGCTGCTGGGTAGTAACCTCCCCCACGGCTGGTTCGACCCGGCGCGGGTCTGCAAGGACGTGCGCGAGATCACGATTCAGTTTCACCGCAATCTGTTCGACGATAAATTCCTGAAACGAAATCAGCTCAGTTTCATCCGCTCTCTCCTTGATCGGTCAGTCAAGGGCATCCTGTTTTCGCCCGAAACCGCCGAAGCCATCCGCCCCCGCCTGGAAAGTCTGACCCAGAAAAACGGCTTCGATTCGGTGCTCGAACTGATGTCCATTTTACACGACCTCTCCAACTCGCGCAACATGCGGACGCTGTCAAACACGGCTTTCAGCAACGACCAGTTCAATTATAACAGTCGTCGGATCGAGAAGGCATTTACCTACATGCACGAAAACTTTGACAAGGCTATTTCGCTGGGTGACATGGCTAAATTGGTAAATATGAGCGAGATATCGTTTAGCCGGTTTATCAAGAAGCGGACGGGCAAGACATTCATAGAGAGCCTAAACGGAATCAGGCTGGGGCAAGCTTCCCGCTTATTTATCGAAACCACGCATACCATAGCCGAGGTCTCCTACCGATGCGGCTTCAATAATCTGTCATATTTCAACCGGATATTTCGGAACAAGAACGGCTGTACGCCGAGCGAATTCCGCCAAAACTATTCTGGCACCCGTGTCTTTATCTGATTACTTATCAAACTAACGTACAATTCTCAAGCTACTGTGGCTGTTAGGTGTGCTATGCCTGCTCTTCGCATTCCCGAACCCAACCCCAAAAATTTACCTGTCTGATTTGTCCTCGCCCATTTTGTTTTGGGGCGGCAAGCGCGCAGCTTACCGCGAACCGGCCATTTTTTACCACAACGACAGCCTGTTCATGTTTTGTACCCTCGTGCGCCTGGAAGACGACAACCGGGTGTATTCATACACGGCCATGCGGCAGACCAAAGACCTGCGAAACTGGTCGCCGGTGTGGATATTGACACCCCACAACCAAGGGCTGGACTATGGACTATAGCAGCCCCGCCAATGTAGTGCGGCAGGGTGACGAGTGGGTACTGTGCCTGCAAACTTACCCCCGCTCTGATTACTCCGCCAATCTGATGCCCCGTTTTAGTACGGGCGGTGCGCGGCTGTTTACCATTCGTAGCCGTGACCTCCACACTTGGACCGCCCCTGAACTACTGCGCGTTAAAGGACCTGATGTGGACCAGAAAGACATGGGCCGCATGAGCCCCCTATCTGCTGGCCGATAAAGATGTACCGGGCAAATGGTGGTGCTTCTACAAACAGAACGGCGTGTGTAGGTCGTACTCAACCGACCTACGAAACTTGACCTTTTTCGGCCACACCGAATCAGGAGAGAACGCCAGCCTACTCGTCGAAAATGACGAATGCCTGCTTATGAACTCACTCAAAAACGGAATGGCCTTCAAACGTTCCCATTATTTGAAAACATGGGAGGATTGGGGTGACTTCATCACGCTGGGGCAGGCCAACTGGCCCCGGGCCAAAGGTCGGATTATGGCGGGTACGGTAATGGATTTACGGAATATACCTGCGTACGGTAAGTACCTCATGCTGTTTCACGGCTCTGGCCCGCTGACCGAAGAAGCAGGCGATTTCGACAAAAACGCGTCCATTTGCATTGCCTGGAGCGACAACCTGCAACGCGGGAACTGGCCCGAGAAGTAAGTTAATTATCCCGTTCATTCGTCAGCAGCCGACATTTACGGGGTTGGTCTGGGGGGCGGTACCGGTTGCATGAGCCAAGGCTGCGTACAGGTTCATGCAACCGGTAGCTGTTCCCCGCCGAATCGGTAAAGGGCATGCCACGCTTGGAAGTGTCCTTTTCAATGAAGGGGCGATTGGTAAACGACAGCAGCAGCAACGGCCCCTCGTTTAACCGGCGCAGCACCAGCCGCTGCCGGCCCGCCTGGCGGGTTGTTCATCGAAATTCTTACCGTAGTCCATCACCCCATGATCAACTTATCCGCTGGTATGCGCACGGGTTTCATGTCGAGGCTATTAGTGTAGGGTGGGGAAATGGGCGTTGGATCCAACGCAGTAATGAACGAAAGAAGAAGGGCAGCGAGCATACGTATAAAAATCGGGCGATGTTTCTTGGAAAACAAACAGGAAACATGCTGGAATAGCTATCATTTCCTGCTGTAAGAAACCAACCTAATTATATTTTATCAAACTTTTTGAAACCCTCATTTCCCACTCGGCAGCAGTAGCTGAAAAATCTGCATGTGCCGCCCCTCTGGGCTGTTGACGTAGCAATTATACTAATTCAACAACCGAATGTCGTATAGACATCTATTTAACTAATTAAAAATCAGTATGTTAGACAAACAAATGCGACACCTCGCTCCTGAATTGGTATTATAAAACACCCGGTCGCCTTTATTCGACGTGATAAACCGCCTAACTGACTATAAGCAGGCAGGCGATTTGCAGGATGAGCAGAAGAAAAGCCGGATTTCCTTTATTTCTATTCCGGGTGCTGCACCAGTTTTGTGGAGTTGTCGATGGCGGTTTGTGGAATTGACCACACGTAATTTTTAGTCGGGTTAAACACGCGGGTCAGGATTTGCGCGATTTTGACAAAGACCTGTAGTTGGTGAAGGTGTAGTTTATAAAAATTATTTATGTTTGTCATCAACTATATAAATTTTCATTAATACTTATTTGCCCGCACTTTTGTGCCACGTTTTTTGGCAATCAGGCCAAAAGCGTAGCTCATCATTACACATATGCATTTTCTCTTCCAGTCAATACTTCCCTACATCATCCTTATCGGCCTGCCGCTGGCAGGGGCCATTGTAAACGGGTTATTTTTCAGAACAGAACCGATTCGGGGTGCGCGGCTGACCACTGTCGCTGTCTGGTCGGGCGGACTGCTGGCCTTGCTGGCCCTGATTGATACCGCGCTGAATCCAGGCAGAGTCGATGTGGCCGGTTTTCAGGGCGACGCGCTTGCCTGGCTGATGGCCACGCTTGTGTTGCTGGTCAGTGGCATTGTCCATCAGTTTTCGCTGCGCTACATGGCCGGCGACCGGGCCTACCACCGCTACTTTGTTGGTCTTTCGTTGGTGACGGCCAGTGCGCTGCTGCTGGTCATGGCCGACCATCTGTTGCTGTTGCTGTTGGGTTGGGGGCTGAGTAATCTGCTGCTGGTGCGGCTGATTGTTCACAAGACCGCTTGGAAAGCGTCCGTCGAATCAGGGAAATTAGCCATGAAGACGTTTGTACCCGGCTTTTTGTGCCTGTCGGTGGCCGTTGTCCTGCTGTGGCAGGTAAGCGGTACTGTATATCTGCACCAACTGGTGCAGATTGAGTTAACGACTACGTCGTCGTGGCCTGTCACGGTGGCCCTGCTGCTTATTATTGTCGGAGCCATGACCCAATCGGCCCAATGGCCCTTCCAGCGGTGGCTCATCAGCTCACTCAATTCACCCACGCCAGTGTCGGCCCTGATGCACGCCGGACTCGTCAACGGGGGTGGCCTGTTACTCGCCCGCTTTGCCCCACTCTACCTGGCGCGGCCCGAATTGCTTCAGGTGCTGCTGGTCGTGGGCGGCCTGACCGCCGTGACCGGCACGGCCTGGAAACTGATTCAGAACGACATAAAACGGATGCTGGCCTGCTCGACGATGGGACAGATGGGTTTTATGTTTATGCAGTGTGGCCTGGGACTGTTCCCGGCTGCCATTGCCCACGTTTGCTGGCATGGCCTGTTTAAAGCGTTTCTGTTCCTCAATACGGGATCGGCAGTAGAGGGAAATCGGAAACCGACTTCGGCCCAGTCGGGCGGTTGGCCTGTCTGGCTGCTGGCCGGCTGTTGCGGCCTGGCCGGTGCCTACAGCTTTGCGACCGTGAGCCACCTCTCTATCGCCGTTGCTAATACGACCCTACTACTAATCGGTTTTGCGTTCATCGCGGCTACCCAGACAGCATACACCATCCTGCAATCGGGTTCGCTGACCAGCCGGATTATTCCCGCCATTGTGTTGACGCTACTGGCGGGCGCGCTGTATGGTCTCAGCGTGTGGGCGATCGAATCGTTGCTCACACCCCTGGCTATCTGGTCTCCCCAGCCGCTGACGGCCCTGCATCTACTCGTCTTTGGGGTATTTTTGCTTACCTGGCTCCCCATCACCCTGAAAATGCCGGTTGCCCTACAAACATCCCGTATCTGGCAACGACTCTACGTCAGGGCGCTCAACGACAGCCAGCCCCATCCGCGCACCACCACGCCAACCCGAAACAGCTACCACTACTAACCATCGATAACTCCCCGTACTCACCCCAAATGGAAGCCCTGTTTAAGTCCCCCCCGCGGGTCAGCACCCCCGCCCTGATTCGTGAACAGGTCGAGCAGGCGGCCCGGATTCTCTCGCCGGTATGGCCCCTGAAAACGTTTATTGCCTGCAACCCGCTCCAGGGGTTAGAAAACCTGCCCTTCGACGAAGCCGTTACCCAGGCCGTCGGGCTGTTTCAGGGCTGCGATACCCGGCCCGAAGCCGAAGCCGTCAACCGGCAGCTTATTAAATGGTGTCTCGCTTTTCTGGACGAAGGGCAGGCCACCCTGCTCATGCCCAACCGTAGCCTGGGTTTTTATGGCGCGTGGAAACGAGTAGCCCTATTCGATAACCAGCTACACCATCGCCACGTAGCGCACCAGAACTGGCTATCGGCCCTACCAGACGAGCCGGAACAGGCCATCTTGCTGTGTCTGGAAAAATTGGCCGTGCCCGCCGACGATCAGCACCGGTTTCTGACCCACGCGCTGACCCAATTGCCCGGCTGGGCGGGTTACGTTCACTGGCGGGATAGTTGGCAACAACCGGTTACCAACCCGGCAAACCCCATCACCGTGCTGGAGTTTCTGGCGGTGCGCCTGGTGATTACCTGCTTACTTTGGCCCACGGCCATACAAGACCTTCCCCCGTTGCCCGCAGCGGATGGGCGGGTGGCCGACACCCTGGCCAACCTAAAACGGGACGAGGCAACCTATCAACAAACCTTGCTCGGGCAGGTATTGCCGCACCTCGACCAGCTCGCCGCCACGCCTCAGCGGCCCGACGCGCAGTTGGCTTTCTGCATCGATGTCCGGTCGGAGCCATTCCGTCGCCGACTGGAGGCCCTGGGCAACTACGAAACGCTGGGGTTTGCCGGATTTTTTGGTTTGCCCGTGCGGGTGCACGAGCCTGCCGACGGAGCCGTGTACGACAGTTGCCCGGTACTGCTTAAACCAAGCCATGACATCTATCAGAAACCCGTTTCCAATCGTCCGGCTGACCTGGCCCGCTTCTGGCGGGGCAACCGGGTATTGCAGACGATAAAGTCGATGTACAACAGCCTCAAATATAACTTTGTGACGCCCTTTGCGCTGGTTGAAACGCTGGGGGCGGCCTGTGGTCTGCTCATGCTGGAGCGCACCCTGGCCCCTACACGAAGCGTCCGCACCCGACATGCGCTGAACGAAGCCATTCGGCCCGGCCTGCCTACCGAGCCTGACCTGACGGGCAAGCCGGGCAGCACCGGTATTGGCTCAGCCGAGCAGGCTCAGTATGCCGAAGGGGCCTTGCGGCTCATGGGCCTAACCGACAACTTCGGGAAATTAGTCATCTTCTGCGGGCATGGCAGCACCACCCAAAACAACCCATACCGTTCTGCGCTCGATTGCGGGGCCTGCGGGGGTAATCACGGCGGCACCAACGCCCGGCTACTGGCCTCGATGCTAAACGCACCGTTTGTCCGGCAAACGCTGGCCGGGCAAGGCATCCACATTCCGACCGACACGCTGTTTATGGCCGCCGAACACAACACCACGACCGATGAAGTGGTGCTGTACGAAACCCCGCAGTCGGCAAGTCTTCACCAGCCCCTTATCGACCCGCTTCGGCGGGCCCTGGCCGGAGCCAGAGCTGCCAACAGTGCGGCCCGCTGTGAGACCTTTGGCGAACTGGAAAAAGAACGTAATCCCATAAGTGCCACCGAGCGACGTAGCAGCGACTGGGCCGAAGCCCGCCCGGAATGGGGATTGGCCCGCAATGCCGCCTTTATTGTTGGGCCGCGCCGGCTGACGCAGGCCCTCGACCTGGAGGGCCGCTGTTTTCTACACTCCTACAACTGGCAGGTCGACCACACCCACAGCCACCTGGAAACCATCCTGACGGCGCCGATGGTGGTGGCACAGTGGATCAATACGCAGTATCTGTTCTCCACGCTTGACCCCGTTGCCTACGGTAGTGGCAGCAAGATAACGCACAATGTGGCCGGGAAGTTGGGTGTAATGCAGGGAAACGCCAGTGATTTGATGCACGGTCTGCCGGTGCAATCCGTGTCAAGCACCGACGATCAGGCTTACCACACCCCGCAACGCCTGTTGACCATAGTGGTCGCTCCCCGTGCGGCCATCGACCTGATTATTGGGCGGCAACCCGTTTTACAGAAACTGTTTTTTAACCAGTGGGTGCATCTGGTAGCCCTCGATCCGCTGGAAAACAAAGCCTTTTGCTTAACTGGCAATGAGAGCTGGCAGGAGGTGGTCAGCTGATAACTCCTGTTTAGCCGCTAAAAGCGTTCATACCAGCCAAACCATCGCTGAATAGTCGACTCTTTATTGGCTTGAAGATAGGTCAAATAAGCCTGTGCCACGGGCGAGAGTTGTTTGGCTTTGTGCCAGGTGAGCATCCACGAGGTTTGTAGGGGCAACCCACGGATCGGAATAATCTGCAAATCGTTATTGAGTAGTTCGTTCCGAATGCCAATCAGGGGCATAATGGAGTAGCCTAAACCAGCCAATAGTGCCTGCTTGACGGCTTCGTTCGAGGTCAGTTCCAGCCGCTTGCGCACCACCAGTTGATGATCGGCAATAAACGTTTCCATCATCGAACGGGTCCCCGAACCCGCTTCCCGGTAAATGAGTGGGAGCGTTTCGAGCAACCGGGGGTCCTTATCTATATGTTCAGCCTGATCCAATCCTCGACCAACCAGGTACAGTTTGTTGGGCATCAGGTCCAGATAATCCAGGTTGAACTGCCTGGGTAGAATGGACACCAGCGCAAAATCAACCTCATTGTTGGCCAGGCTATCCACCACTTTCTGCCGGTTGGTCACATCCATCGCCAGTTCGATGCCCTCATGGGCTTGCATAAAACCCGACAAAAAGTAGGGCATCACATAGTTACCCGTCGAGACCACCGATAGGGTCAACTTTCCGTAAAGCAACCCCTTATGTGCCAGCGTTCGGTCATTGATGGCGTGGGCTTCGTAGAGAATCTTTTCGGCAGCCTGGGCAATTTCCCGACCAAAATCGGTCAGGTAAAGGCGTCGGCTGATGACCTCCGTCAACGGAATATCGAACTGATCCTGAAAGTTTTTTAACTGAATAGACACCGCCGGTTGGGTCAGGTGTAAGGCTTCGGCAGCCTTTGTGACGCTCTGTAGGCGCGCTATTTTGGCGAAAACATCAAGCTGGTGCAACGTATAGTTCATAAAAATTAGTTATGATATGTGTCAAATCTATAAATAAAAATTTATAAATTCCGCCAATGACCTTTGTGGGGTACCAAGACACAATCGCTGGGCAGCCTAACTCGATTAACTCGCGTCAAAGTGGACGACCACCAACGGCAGATTAAAGCGGCTTATACGAAAGGAGGGTGTTAAACCCCGCGAGACGCGGATCAAAGCCTTGCAACGGAGCCTACAGCAAGCCCGGCAGACGGTTGCCGAAAGCGGCCAGCGAGGGGTGAGCTTACAGGCCGACATTAGACTGACCATCGATTAAACCAAATCATCCGTAAGCACATGACACGAGCACTCATCCTTCGTGGTCCTGCGGCCTTATTGGCCGTTGCCGGACTGCTCGCACTGCACGCCCTACCCGGTGTTGGTCAATCGCCCGTCGGCTATGTTGCCGATGCCAGCAGCGCCATTCTTTTGCTGGCTTTCGGTGAGTCGATCATACTCACGGTATTGCTTGCATTTATTCGGCTACTTCATCTGCCGCGCCAAAGTGGTCGTTGGCTTCGCGCCTGCTTCCAATGGGTCAATCGTTATACGGAGCGATCATGACATATGGGAAAAACGGGCCTGAACGGGCTGAGTTTACATCCGCTCTTGATGGCCCTTTTGCTACTGGCTGCCGGTAGGGTGTCTCCTTCCGACGGGGTTGATTCGGGCCGCTATATGCCAGCGGTTGACCTGCTCTCTCGCGCGTTGGCCTGGTAACCACGTAGGTACCCCTCGCCTACCCGAACCACAGCCCGAAGCGGAAACCGCCGACGAAGAGTCCGATTTGCTGGAGGCCATGGTGTAGGTGCAGAAACTAACAGAGGCCTGAGACAAGGGTAATGGCCTGGTCTCAGGCTCAACCAAAACTTACCCACCCCCTGAACCGGGTGATTTTGCCAGCCCACCGAAACCTGAGCGTTTTGATCTGATTTTGACCACTTTTTGAGGGCCCTGTCCTGCTAAAAAGGGTCGATGTTTCGGTACAGTGCGTTGGACAAAAAGAGAAGCCTAACCCATACCGGTTAGGCTTCTCTTTTCAGAAGATATATGAGTGCTTGCCTATCAATTCACTGAGCGACCGTCCCGTTGTACCCGCTCGACTACCTCAAGAGGGACGCCTGCATAGTCGGCAATCTCCGTAACGCTCAACTTTCCGCCTTGTAACATTTTCCGAATAGCCCCCGCCTGCACCTCTTGCTTAGCCGCTTGAACCTGGGCGTTGACAACTCGGATCGCTTCGGCATTGATGGCCAGGGTACGCTCGTAAGCGAACCGCTCGTCGGGCGTCATCTTGCGCTTACCTAATTCATCAATGGCAATTTGTAGCCACTCCTCGGTCCGGAACCGAGGAAAATGAGTGGGCTGGGTCGTGGTATGAATCGTTTTCATCGTGTAGACCAATTTTTCTAAGTCGGTTTGTACTTCTTCGGCTGATAGCCGAAACTTATCCAGTTCGACAGTCAAATAACCGGGCCGCCGGGCCGGTTATTTGACTGTCGAAGAGTTCACCCGTCTGGGTGCGGATGGCTCCAACCGTATGGTAGGCCTCCGATGGAAAGATGTTGTTGGCTAACAGGCCAATACAGTAAATGCGGTCCAGACGGCTGTAGTCTAAGTTGCCCCGCTGCACCAACGAGTTAAACTTATGAAACGCGTAAAAGCGGTCCGCCGCCGCGGTTCATAAGTTGCAGGAAGTAAGGCGAATCCGAGACCTGCATCTTGACTATAAAGTGCGTCCCCCGTTCGTCCACACAAGCCAGATCATAAATGCCACCCCGACTATCTTTGACCACCGCATCGAAGGTATTGCGATCAAAGCTCACGTCAAGAATAGGTATTTCCGATTGAATCAGGGCTTGCAAGGCTCGACGCAGAAACAGCGTGTTCCGTTCATTGCCGAAGACGACCTTGAATCGGACCGGCGTACTGGCCGTAGTCAGAAACCAGTGGGATAAAAAGAGCGTCGGGGGTCATTGAGCCGGTCGGCCGCTGCCGCGCCATTGATACGCATAGTACAAACATACAACCCGCTCTACTGCCATGCATTGAGCAGTTCAACCCTCAAGCGACCGTACTAGCCTAATCACTACTACAGTCTTTCTTTAAAAAAAACAGATAGCCTTCAGTATAGACTGATGCACGGAGCTATGGTAGAGCGATACTTCGTAGGAAACTCAAGTATGAAGCCGCTCATAAATTAGTTTCCATCGTCGTACTTTTTTTAGGAATTCTACTAGAGTAGTTGAATTAAAAACAAATGCCCGATACCATTCTTAATGGTATCGGGCATTTAGTTGTTGGTTTCCTCTCAAGGCATGTTATTCATCTTTCACGTCGTACCGATCAAGCATCATAACCTTATCCCAAGCCGCCACAAAATCGGCAACAAAGCGCTGCTGCGCGTCATCGGCACCGTACACTTCAGCGATGTTACGGAGCTGGGCGTTGGACCCAAAAATCAGATCGCAGCGCGTAGCGGTGTACTTAGTCATGCCACTTTTCCGTTCCCGGATGTCGAAGAACATCTCATGCTGACCCTGAGGAACCCACTCGTAATCCATATTGGTCAACACCTGAAAGAAATCATTCGTTAGCTGACCCGGGCGTTCGGTAAATACACCGTGCTTTGAGTAATCATAATTCTGATCCAACACACGAAGGCCACCGACCAGTACGGTCCATTCCGGAGCCGTCAGGGTTAGTAGCTGGGCACGGTCAAGAAAAATCCGCTCAGCAGGTACCTTGTAACCAACTCGGTTGTTGTAGTAGTTTTTGAACCCGTCCGATACTGGCTTAAGCCAATCAAAACTTTCCACGTCGGTCAACGCCTGGGTGGTGTCTACGCGGCCCGGCGTGAATGGAACGGTAACCGCAACGCCAGCATCATGAGCCGCTTTTTCAACCGCTGCGCAGCCGCCAAGTACCACTAAATCAGCCAGAGAAACGTTTTTATTCCCCGACTGCTGACCCCCAAACTCGCCATGAATACCCCTGAGTGTTTGTAGTACCCTGCTAAGTTCTTCCGGGCGGTTAATGTCCCAATTATTCTGGGGTTCCAGGCCAATACGAGCCCCGTTTGCGCCACCGCGTTTATCCGAATGGCGATACACCGACGCCGCCGACCAGGCCACCGAAACCAGCGCCGAAACACTAAGACCACTGGCCAGTATGCGCTGCTTGAGGGTAGCCACATCCGTAGCGTCGATCATGTCATAATCCCTGGCAGGTCTCGGATCCTGCCAAATCAAATCCGCCGCAGGCACTTCAGGACCCAGATACCGTTCTTTGGGCCCCATATCCGGTGCGTCAGCTTAAACCAGGCTCTTGAGAAGGCATCCGTGAAATAGTCGAAGTCGTTCAGGAATTTCTCGCAGACTTCACGGTAGGCCAGGTCTACTTTGAGGGCTATATCCGTGGTCATCATCATCAGATCGTTCATCTGACCGGCTATGTGCGCATCCGGCGTTTTGGGCGCACTCGGATCAACCGGCATCCACTGGAGCGAACCGGCCGGACTTTTGACCTGCTTCCACTCAAATTTGAATAGATTTTCGAGATACGAATTGTCCCACTGTGTAGGATGCTGAGTCCAGGACCCTTCAATACCATTGGTCATCGTATCGACGCCGTTACCAGATCCGACCGGGTTGTGCCAGCCAAAACCCTGCGCGTGGATGGGCGCTGCTTCCGGCGCGGCCCCAATTTTTGCCGACGGCACCATACCATGACTTTTACCAAAGGCATGTCCACCGGCAATAAGCGCCACCGTTTCCTCATCGTCCATCGCCATACGCTTGAACGATTCGCGAATGTTGCGGGCCGAATCATGCGGGTCACCATTACCACCCGGACCTTCGGGGTTCACGTAGATCAACGCCTGATGGGTAGCGCCCAACGGATTTTCTAAATCGTGGTAGGCGTCTTTGGGTCCACCAACCCAGCGTAAACCCAGGTTTACCATTTCGTCGGGGTGCCCTTTGTGGTCTGTCGTGGCGGGAACTTCGTCAACGGCTTTACCGCCCCAAAACTCGGGTCCCCAATAGGTACTGCGGTCAGGCTCCCAGGCATCACGGCGCCCACCACCGAAGCCAAAGGTGGGGAAATTCATGATTTCCAACGCACAATTACCCGTCAACACGATCAGGTCAGCCCAGGATAAAGACGCACCATACTTTTTCTTGACCGGCCAGAGCAACCGGCGGGACTTGTCGGTGTTGCCGTTATCCCACCAGGAATTGATCGGTGCAAAGCGCTGCATGGCCTGCCCTGCACCACCTCGGCCATCGGCAATACGGTACGTACCGGCTGAGTGCCAGGCCATACGAATCATCTGAGGACCGTAATTAGCGTAATCGGCTGGCCACCAGTCTTTAGAATCGACGAGTAGGGCCTTGATATCCTGCTTAAGTTGCTGGAAATCAATTTTGTCAAACGCGTCTTTATAGTTCTCGTCACTGATGGGATTAGCCGCCGGCTGATCCTGGTGCAGCAACTCTACCTGTAGGCGGTTAGGCCACCAGTCATCAATTTGAGGGGCCGTCCCCAGTGCACCGCCTATTCGGGTACCTCTAAATGGGCACTTATCGAGACTTTCCGGATTATCAATAGTTTGCATGGTAAATTGTTGAGTTAAGTGAAAAAAGCGGGCCGGATACGCGCACGCTACCTGGCCCGTCAAGGCGATTACTGCATGTGTACGCGGAACTGCCACACCTGCTTGTCCAGCTCGTAGCTTAGATCCTGAAACTTGTTCGAGGTTACTTCATCGATTTTGCTGGTGCTTTCTACCCGGCCCCGCACCCGCTTGGCAATGGTGTAGATCCGCTCGGTCATGATATCGAGCACCTGCCGATCCGACAAAAAGCCACCGGGAAACTTGGGCAGGTTGGCCGTTTCCACAATGGTTGCCGTACGACCATCGGTGGGAATGCCGATCTGCAACTGCCGCTCGGCCAGTAAATCGGCGTACTTACGGTAGGTGTCGGCGTAGGCTTGTAGGTTTTCGTGCAGGGGGAAATACAACGGACCGCGCAGGTTCCAGTGGCTTTGCTTGGCGTCGTGGAACAGCTCCAGCAGTTCGACCACCGTGGCCTGCAAATCGGCGTTGATGGCCTGCCTTTTTTCGGTTTCTAGGGGTATCCAGTTATCGGCCCGCTCGTTGCGGTAATTACCCAACTGCCCCCCCTGCGTCGGCGTACCGGGCTGGGTGGTGGGTTGCGCAGTTTGCTCCGTGGGCGCATTGTTACGGGGCGGCGGGGTTGCGCCATTGCGGCGGTTCTGGGCCAGGGCGGGTTGCGCCGCCAGTGCCAGGGCAAAAAGGCCACCGGCTACACACATGTTCAGGGTTTTACGCTGATGATTCATAGAATTGAGTGTTAAAAAAATGGATTGACAAATTGAACTAACTATAAAAAAGTACTCGGTACGTACGTCGAAAGGCTATTTGATAGCCGGGGGGGTCTGCTCCGTGCGTAGTTCACGGTGCATGATCAGGCCGCCTAAACGGCCTACGTTGGTCATCAATCCGAAGGTGGTCAGGGCGGTCAGGGCAATCAGGACAGGCAGCCAGGTCCATTGTTTAGCCCGCTGCCAGACCAAAGCCAATAGCGAAAGACCACCCGTCAGGTACATCCCGATGTTGGCCAGATCAGCGGCCTGCTCGTGAGCATGCAACCGCGGCTCATCGAGGTCATGAATCGACTTGAGGTAGTCCTCGGCCGTGCCACCAGTCCAGTTGGTGAGGAATGTGGCGAGGCTCATCAGGACGAAAAGGCCAAAGCCCAGCCGACTGATGGACTCGTTGCGCCTCAACAGGCCGTAGCCCAGCACAAGGGTAGCCAGCAGGCTACCGATGATGGGAAAGTGGTTCACCAGCAGGTGCCAGTGCGCGCCATTCATATACATAACAGGAAGATGGATTAATTACAGGGTAACTGAATCAGACCGATTAGTCTGGGTGCGAGGTGCCGCCTGCGTCAGTGACAACGGCGAGGAGGTGGCATCGTGTCGGATAGCCATGTTGGGTGACCGGACAGAGCAGTTGGTGCAAGCCTGCCGCAGACAAACGCCGACGAGTTAGCTCCTATCCAGCAGACACAAAAAGGTGGAAAGGTGACCGGATGTGCCAGATCACGGGGTAGCCCAACGCATGGACGTACCTCACCCAAGGGCGGCTAGCTGCCTACTTTCGGGGTGGATTAATGAGCGCGAAAACCGCGAGGAATGAATACAGGTCTACCCGACGGAAATAATCCGAGGTGGTGATACATGTTACCTGCGAAGAGGATGGCGCCGACAGCCGGATAGCGCCGGGCGTGTAGGCAGACACCGAATGGGCCGCAGTAGGCAGATTGTGTTGACTATGGTTGGGGTGCTTCTGGTGTTCTGAATTGGCCCCGTAGTGCATCTTATAAAAATCGTAACTGTTTAGGTAGTCCACTGAACTGATAATCAAGCACTTGCAAAGTTAAAAATCGCAAAAGTATTTAATGTCTAAAAGTCAAGTAGTTGATTATCAGCACATTAATATTTTTGCTTAGTTTAACTCATAAATTAGA
>JBBRMP010000099.1:0-20909 GCA_038230755.1 Cytophagales bacterium
TTCCTAACTGGGAGTTACTCATGCGCCAGCAGGTTCCCCCTTCGGGGCGGTCCCGCGTCCGGGTTAGGGGGCTGTTTCTACTGCACCACCGGTTGCAACCGATACACAAAACCAGGTGATTCGACGGAGACGTAGAGGTAGCCGTCGGGGCCGGTTTCGATGTTGCGGACGCGGCCAATGTTTTTCAGGAGTTGTTCCTGCTTCACCACCTTGTTGCCGTCCATCACGCAGCGGTTGAGGTACTGAAACCGGAGTGAACCCACCATCAGGTTATTTTTCCAGGCGGGGTATTTTGTGCCATCCACCGTGGTCATGCCCGACGGAGCGATGGAGGGCAGCCAGTACGTCATGGGCTGTTCCATACCTTCTTTGGCGGTCAGGTTGGTGATCGGTTTACCGTCATAATTGATGCCGTAGCAGATCACGGGCCAGCCGTAGTTCGCGCCTTTTTTGATCAAGTTCAGTTCGTCGCCGCCCCGTGGACCGTGCTCATTGGCCCAAATCTGGCCCGTAGCGGGGTTTTTATACATACCCTGCGGATTCCGATGGCCGTAGGAATAGATCGTAGGTCGGGCACCGGCGGTCTTCACAAACGGGTTGTCTTCCGGCACCCGACCGTCGTCATAGATCCGGTGAATCTTGCCCAGGTCATTGGTCAGCGTTTGCGGATTTTCTTTCTCGTTGCCGCGCTCACCGACCGACACAAACAGGTAGCCTTTGTTGTCGAACGCCAGTCGCGAACCGTAGTGGTGGCGCGTTTTGGCGTAGGGCATGGCCTCGAAAATGACCTTCTGATCGCTGAGCGTATTGCCGGTCAGTTTGGCCCGCATCACCGCCGTAGTCGACAGTTTTAGGGTGTCTTCCATCTTGCCCGCTGAGTACGAGAAGTACACGAGGCCGTTTTTGGCGAAGTCGGGGTGGAGAGCCACGTCGAGCAGGCCGCCCTGTCCTTCAAAGACCACCTCCGGTCCGCCCGTGACCTTCGTTTTCTGGTGCCCTTTATCGACGCGATAAATCGACCCGTTGCGGTCGGAGATCAAGAACTCGCCGCCGGGCAAAAACGCCATACCCCACGGCGACTCCATTCCCGACGCGATGGTGTCGAGCTTAACCGTCTGACCTTCAGAGGTAAAGACGTTCGACGTGGGTTTGCTGGCGAACTTATACTGATCGACGTTTTTCAGGCTTTCGGCAATGAGGTCGGCCATTTCGCCAATTTCTTTGTCGGTCATAACGCCTTTCCAGGTGGGCATACCCAGGTCGGGATAGCCGCCGGTGATGCTGGTGACGAAGGCCGCTTTGTCGTTGCCGTGTTTCCATTTCCGGTCGACGAATGCCTCTACTTTTTCGCCGTGGCACGAAGCGCAGTAGGTCTGGTAATTGGTGCGGGCGGGCTTTTCGGCGGCCTTCTTTGCGACGAAAAAGCTGCTGAGAACGAGCACCGCCACAAAGGAAATGCCGATGGTATACTTAATCATAGTTGTGTTGTGTGCGGGTGAATGAATGGTTCAGGTTGTTTCGTCAATGAAAGCAGGCCAGTGGTCAGATATAACCGACTCTGATGCCTGCGGGCAAATTCTGCTGGCTAACCCGTTTTGGACCGTTGGCTAAATCCAGGATAAGAAAAGGTAATGAATAGCCTGAAAACGCATTTTAGTGTAAACAATCTGCCATGTTTGTCAGTAGACTATATAGTTTAATAATTATCCAACTTAACAAATACAACCCATGAAAAAGGGACTCATTTTCACCTTAAGCGTGATGGCTTCGACCATTTTTTTTGCCTGTAAGAACGATAACAACGTCGTAGTAACGCCAGCTAATACCATTTTTGCGGCCACGCTCAACGGAGCCAATGAAAAGCCGACGTCGACTACGTCACCAGCCACAGGTACGTTTTCGGGTAGTCTGGATAACACCACCCGTGTGATGAGCTACACGCTCAATTACCAGGGTTTCCCCGCCTCGTCGCCCGTAATGATGGGTCACCTGCACGAGGTAACGCCAAGTAGCACCTCAGGCGTGAATGGTGTCGGCGGAGTTATTGTACCGTTTGGCACCCTAACTAGTCCCATCATCGGCACCTCAGCAGCCCTTTCACAGGCGCGAGTTGACAGCATGAAGAACGGATTTTTCTACGCCAACCTGCACACGGCAGAATTTCCAGGTGGAGCCATTCGTGGCAATCTGGTGAAGCAGAACTAGTCTTAAATTAGCAAAAAAAGGGCGATTCCAATGCGGAATCGCCCTTTTTGTTTGTGGGCTGTGACCGATTGCAAATCCTGCACAGCCCCCTACAAGACTCCCTTCGTGCTGGGCAAGCTATCCAATGCCTTTATGTCGCGCTTCACGGCCATTTTGATGGCTTTGGCGAAGGCTTTGAAGATGGCTTCGATCTTGTGATGTTCGTTGTCGCCAGTGACCTGAATATTCAGGTTGGCCTGAGCGGTGTCGGCGAAGGATTTGAAGAAATGGAAGAACATTTCGGTGGGCATCTCGCCGATTTTTTCGCGCTTGAACTCCGCATCCCACACTAGCCACGGACGGCCCGAAAAGTCGATGGCGACCTGCGCGAGTGCCTCGTCCATTGGTAGCAAAAACCCGTATCGGCTGATGCCCCGCTTGTTGCCCAGCGCCTGCCGATACGCCTCGCCAAGAGCCAGCGCGGTGTCTTCAATGGTGTGGTGTTCGTCGATGTGCAAATCGCCGTTGACGTGAATGCTCAGGTCGGCCCCGGAGTGTTTGGCAAGTTGGTCGAGCATGTGGTCGAAGAAACCGAGGCCCGTGTGCATGTTAGCCTTGCCCGTGCCGTCCAAATTTAGCTTGATGTTGATCTTCGTTTCGTTGGTATTTCGCTCCACCGTGGCCGTGCGGGCGGGTAACCGCAGGAACGTATAGACGTCGGTCCAGTTATCGGTTTTTAGCGCGATGACCTGTTGCATATCTGGGGTTAGGCCTTCTGTGTCTGTTACTTGCGTTTCTGGGTTAGCGTTGGGCGGTGTAAATAAAATGGCCTTTGTACCGAGGTTTATGGCCAGTTGCACGTCGGTGAGGCGGTCGCCAATGACGTAGCTGTTGGTCAGGTCATAGTCGCCGGTCAGGTACTTGCCGAGCAAGGCCGTGCCGGGTTTGCGGGTGGGGGCATTGTCAGTGGCAAAGGTGCGGTCGATGTATTCAGCGGCGAAATGAATGTGTTCACCAGCCATCGTTTCCAGCATCTTGTGGTGGGCGGGCCAGAACGTGTTTTCGGGAAAAATGTCGGTGCCGAGGCCATCCTGATTAGTCACCATGACCAGTTCGTAGGGCGTCTCCTCGGCGATTTGGCGCAGGGCCGACAGGACGTTGGGAATGAAGGTGAGTTTTTCCAGTGAATCGATCTGGAAATCCGTCTGCGGCTCAATGATAATGGTGCCGTCGCGGTCGATAAACAAGACAGGTTGCATGGCGCAAGTTAGCCCCAGCCCCATAAAAAAAGGCTACTGAATCGTTTTTAGGCTATATTCGTCCCATAAAACTGGCATCCGGCACTCGATTTACCCCGGAGATGTAGGCATAAGTAGTTGGTACCGATAGACGTATAGATTCAGGCAGAACCATTCATTGTTACCTAGAATACACCCTGCTGCTCATTCGTATTAGTACAAAAAACCACTTACCGACTACTGCTGGATTCGTTCAACTACACCATATTCCCTAATCCAATCAATTTGTTCATAGCGTTCATTTTCTAAAAAAAATGCAAAATCAAAGAAGCAGTAAACTCACCCGGATCGGGGTGTTCTATGACGGTAATTATTTCCTACACGTAAGTAACTACTACAACTACTCGCACGAACGCCGCAGCCGGATCAGTATTTCGGGCCTGCACGCGTTCATCCGGGCGCAGGTGGCCGACCTCGAAGACGGTGACAAGCAACTGTGTCAAATCGTGGATGCCCACTATTTTCGGGGCCGACTGAATGCCCACGAAGCCAGCCAACGCGGTAACCAATTGTTCTACGACCGGCTGTTCGACGATATCCTGATGTCGGAAGGCGTGGTGACGCACTATCTGCCCGTGAAAACCTATCAGGGCTTCCGGCAGGAAAAAGGCATCGACGTGTGGCTGGCCCTGGAAACGTACGAACTGGCTATTTATAAGCAATTCGACGTGGTCGTTTTGATCACCGCCGACGGTGATTACGTGCCGCTGATTCGGAAACTCAACACCCTCGGCACCCGCGTGATGGTGCTGAGCTGGGACTTTGAATACCTCAACGACGAGGGCGAAAAAATGGTAACGCGCACCTCGCAGGACCTGCTCGAAGAGGTGTCGTACCCCGTGCCGATGCATGAAATCATCGACAACCGGCTGAAGAAAAATGACGCCATGATCCGCGACCTGTTTGTGAAACAACAGCCCCGCGCCGACGTGCCGCCCCGGACGTATTACCAGAACACAAACACAGCCGCTCCGTCAAACGGTAACGGTGGGTTCATCAATACCAACCCCATTGACCAGCCGCCGTTTGTTGGCGAAGGTGACGACGAAGAACGACAGCCCGATTTCGACAACACCGACGAGCGCCACGTGAGCACGATCCGCAGCCTGAAAACGGGCTATGGGTTCATCAACTGGCCGCCCAACAACCTGTTTTTTCACTACACCAGCGTCACGGCGGGCGATTTCAATGACTTCCAGGTCGACGATGAGGTGTCGTTCCGGCTGGGCAAGAACAACGAAGGCAAAGATATCGCCATCGACGTGCAGACGATTGATTATCAGGCATGAACCGGTTTCGCTTTGCCGTGAATATGCCCGTTGACGAATTCCGTTGGCGGGTGCTGTCTCTGGCCGAAGCTCATTTTGACGAAGTCGTGTTGCTCAACAACAACGACATCACGTACCCAAACGACCCGTTTCCAAACCGACTTTATGTCGGCGCGAAACGGGTCGTTTCGTTTTCCGGCGAAAACGATTTGCAAACGCTGTCGGATTTTCATCAGCAGCATCGTTGTCATCTGGTGGGTTACGTAGGCTACGACGTAAAAAACCAGTTGGAGCACCTGCACAGTCGCCATCCCGACCGCCTGGGCTTCCCGGATAGCTGGTTTTTTGAACCGCTGTATATCCTTGATTTTGAGCAGGATATGGTTGTTCTGCAAACGCACGAACCCGACGCTGGGCCGTGGATAGCGTGGCTCATGGAGCCAGATGGGTTATTGTCATTGCCTGTGGATGCGGGTAGGAGTGAAGTCATTCCGGGCAAAAAAGTGGCGGTGCAGGCGCGAGTTAGTCAGGCGGCGTATAAGACCACGGTCAGGCAGATTCGGCAGTTGATCGAGGACGGCGACGTGTATGAATTAAATTACTGCATGGAATTTTTTGCCGAACAGATTCAGCTAAACACGGTAGCGGCTTATCAGGCGTTATGTGTCCGGTCGCCGATGCCGTTTTCGGTGTTTTTGAAGCAGGGAAGCCGTTTTGTGCTGGGGGCCTCGCCAGAGCGGTTCCTGAAAAAAACGGGTTTGCGGCTCATTTCGCAGCCCATCAAAGGCACCATCCGCCGGGGCAATTCGCCGGAAGAAGATGAAACTTTGAAACATGAACTGCGTAACAGCGAAAAGGAACAGGCCGAGAACCTGATGATCGTGGATCTGGTACGAAACGACCTCGCCCGGTCTGCCGAAGTGGGGTCGGTGCACGTCGATGAACTGTTCGGCATGTACACGTTTCAGCAACTCCACCAGATGATCTCGACGGTGTCAGCCACGGCCCGCCCCGACGTTAGTTTGGCCGACATCCTGGGCAACGCGTTTCCGATGGGGAGCATGACGGGGGCACCCAAAATCCGGGCGATGGAGCGCATCGACGAGCTGGAAGCTACCCGCCGGGGCGTCTACTCCGGGGCCATCGGCTACCTCACACCCGACGGTGATTTTGACTTTAACGTGGTGATTCGCAGTCTTTTCTACAACGCCGATACGCACTACGCCAGCTTTTCCGTCGGCTCCGCCATCACCTACGACGCCGACCCCGCCACCGAATATGCCGAGTGTTTATTGAAGGCAAAGGCGATGCGGGAGGTGCTGGAAGGAAGGTGACTTACGCTGTACGAATTACGATTTATTGCTTACGCCAGAGTAGGCTTACGCCATACCAGCAGGCCAGCTAGCCTACTCTGGCGTAAGCAATAAATCGTAATTTATACATCGTAAGTTGTAATTCGCCTTCCGATCCCTGAGTCCAGATTATGCATCAATTAAGCCGGGGTTAAAAGGATAATCCGGGGGTCACGGGGAGTTAATATACAGGCTATATGGTGGACATACCTTTGCGGGAAATCAACCTACCCGTATATGTCAACTTCGTTACTCAACTTACTTTCACGGATTTTGCACTGGCTCTTTATGGGCCTTGTCGCGTTTCTGTGCCTCTTCGGGCGGCCCGCATCGGGGCAATCGCTGACCGTATCGGGCGTGGTTCGGTCGGCCACGGATCAATCACCGCTGGCGGGGGTATCGGTTATTATTAAAGGTACCACCACCGGCACTACCACCGGGGCCGACGGTTCCTATAAACTGAACGTCAATGACCCAAAGGCTACACTGGCTTTCTCGTTTATTGGCTTTGTGAGGCAGGAAACTGCGGTAGGTAATCGGCGGAGCATCGACGTGTCGATGGCCGAAGATGCCCAGCAATTGTCGGAGTTTGTGGTGACGGCATTAGGCGTGAAAAAAGACGTGCGCAACGTGGGTGTGTCTATTCAGAACGTCGACGGCGCCTCGGTGATCAAAGCCCGCGAGCCCAACGCCATCAACTCGCTGGTGGGCAAGGTGGCGGGGTTGAACATTGCCACGTCGGCCGAGTTGCTGCGCCGCCCCATCATTCAACTGCGGGGTAATACCGACGTGCTGTTTGTGGTGGATGGTGTACCCATCAACTCCGACACCTGGAACATCAGCCCCGACGACATCGACACGTATTCGGTGCTGAAAGGGGCCTCAGCGTCGGCGCTGTATGGTTTTCGGGGAAAAAACGGGGCCATCCTGATCACCACCAAACGCGGCAGCAAGGACAAACGCGGCTTTCAGGTCGACGTGAACACGAGTCAAATGGTGGAAAATGGGTTCCTGGCCATTCCCAAAGTGCAGGACCTGTATGGCCCCGGCGACCACGGCGTGTATGAGTTTGTGGATGGCAAAGGCAACGGTAAAAACGACGGCGACTACGACATTTGGGGGCCACCCCTCGACGGGCGGTTGTTGCCGCAGTACGACAGCCCCGTTGACCCACTCACGGGCAAGCGCACCCCTACGCCCTGGATTCCGAGGGGTAAAGACAACCTGACGCGTTTTCTGCAGGCGGGCATTTTGTCGACCAATAACGTGGCTATCTCGTCGTCGGGCGAGAAGTATGATCTGCGTTTTTCGCTGTCGCACACCTACCAGCGGGGTATCGTGCCCAACACGCAGTTGAACAGCACCAATTTCAAGATTACCACGGGCTATAACTTCACCGACCGGTTGCGGTTCGAGGGTGATTTGCAGCTAAACCGGCAATACACGCCCAACTACCCCGACGTGAATTATGGGCCTAATTCGCTCATTTACAACATGGTGATTTGGGGCGGGGCCGACTGGAACGTCGACGACATGAAGAACTACTGGCAGCCGGGCAAAGAAGGCGTGCAGCAGATTTATGCCGAATACCAGCGCTACAACAACCCCTGGTTTGTGTCGAAAGAGTGGCTGCGGGGGCATTACAAGACCGATATCATCGGCCAGACATCCCTGCGCTACCGCATTGCCGATGGGCTGGAAGCTACGTTGCGTACGCAGTTGTCGGCCTATAACCTGCTGCGCACGGAGAAGTTTCCGTATTCGGGTACGGTCTATGGCCGCGAAGAGGGGCGGGGCGACTATCGCGAAGACCACCGTAACCTGTTCGACAGCAATACCGATTTGTTGATTCGGTATAACCACAAAATCGGGTCACAACTGGCCATTTCGGCCATTGGTGGGGGCAACCTACGGGTATTTAACTACAACTCGAATTATGCCACCACCAACTACCTGAACGTGCCGGGTGTCTACAATTTCGCCAACTCGGCCAACCCCGGCTACTTCACCAACTACACCGCCGACATGCGTGTGAATTCAGCCTATTACTCCGCCGACTTTACTTTCCGCGACTGGCTCACGCTCTCGACCACGGGCCGGGTAGACAAACTCTCGACCCTGCCCAAGGGTAACAACACTTTCTTTTACCCTTCAGTGGCCCTTAGCACGGTGTTTTCGGACCTGTTTAAATTACCCACGGTTATCTCCTTCCTGAAACTGAGGGCTTCCTACGCCAACGTGAAAGATGCCCTGACGGCCTCCTCCATCGGAACCACGCCGGGCGCTTCGTTCCCGCTGGGGTATGGCGATAACTACGCCTCGTCGTATGACGGGCCGACGTATCAGAACTCAGCGGTCTACAGCACGCCGCTGGTCTACAATAATCAGCCGGGGGCCTATTTCACCAACACCCTGAACAACACCGACATTAAGCCCAACTCAACGTCGCAGACAGAAATTGGCCTGGACCTGCGGCTGTTGCGCAACCGGTTGGCGTTTGACGTGGCTTACTACGTGAGCAACGACGGTCCGCGTATTTTTCAGCTACCGCTCTCACAGACAACGGGTTACTCGTCGGTGCTGGTCAACGGCATCAACACCCAGAAGAAGGGACTGGAGATTTCGGTAACGGGCAAGGCCTTACGAACGGGGTCGGGTCTGAGTTGGGACGTGGTGGCCAACTACGCTACGTTTCAGGAGCGATACACCGGCATTTATCCCGGTGTGAACACGCTGAATACCTTCTTCAAGGTGGGCGACCGGACGGATAAATATTACTCGTCGACGTTTGTACGCACGCCAGATGGGCAGTTGGTGAACGATGCCGGTGGCCGTCCCATCATCAACCCCGTGGCGCAGTACCTGGGCAACATTAACCCCGATTTTACGTGGGGCATTAACAACCGCTTTGCCTATAAAAACCTCTCGTTCAGCTTCCAGTTCGACGGGCGCGTGGGGGGCGTGATCTCCAACTACATTCAGCGGCAGACCTTCCGGGGCGGGCGGCACATCGAGACCATAGAAGGGGCCATGGGTATTGCCCGGCAGCAGGACATACTGGGTGTCAAGGCTTACCTGGGTGATGGTGTTCAGCTGGCTCCCGGCGGCAAGCTTAATTACGATGCTGACGGTAACGTGCTGAATTTTGGCGAGTTAAGTTTTTTGCCCAACGCCACCAAGACCTATTTGCAGGACTACATCAGCCGTCGATACAGCCCAAATGGGGGCAACCTGATGTCGCGCACCTACGCTAAACTCCGCGAGGTGACCATTGGCTATGCGTTGCCGCAAACGTTCCTAAGCCGGGTGGGCATCCGGCAGGCATCAATCTCGCTGGTGGGACGGAACCTGCTCTATTTCGCCGAGAAAAAAGACATCGACCTCGACCAATTTATTGGCAACGGTAGCTCTGACCTGCAGACCCCAACCACGCGCCGCTATGGCCTGAATCTGAACCTCACTTTTTGAAAAGTCTTCTGTTTTCAGTTTACAGTTTCCAGTTGGCTGACGCGCGAAGTAACAGATGCCTCAGCCAACAGAAGACTGAAAACAGAAGACAGTAAACACCAGAATTATGAAACTTAAGTATTTGTTTATCAGCACCGTACCGTTACTCGTGCTGATGTTGTCGGGTTGCGATAAGCCATTCGACGAGTTGGAAAAAGATCCTAACCGGCCCGTTAATGCCCCGGCATCGCTGGTACTGAAAGGCGTACTGGCCGATGTGTATAGTGCCAATGGAAATGCCTGGGATGCCGAGCAACGCTGGAATCAGTTCTACGCCAGCAACTATAACTACTATGCCACCAACGAATACACCTGGACGGCGGCTCCCCTGCGCTACACGACGTTGAAGAACGTGGTAAAAATGGAGCAGGAAGCCCGTCGGCTGGGGTTGCCGGAGGTAAATGCCTATGCTGCGCTGGGCAAGTTTTTTCGGGCCTATTTCTACGAAGATATGACCCGGCGCGTAGGTGATCTGCCCCTGACCGATGCCTTGAAAGGCCTGGATAACAGCACGCCAAAATATGACTCACAAAAGGCCGTGTACGTTCAGATCCTGAAATGGCTCGACGAGGCTAACGCCGATATAACCGCGCTGATTGCCAAAGGCGATAATGCACTGGCGGGTGATATTTATTATGGCAACGACCTGCGGAAATGGCAAAAACTGGTCAACAGTTACAAACTTCGTGTACTAGTGAGCCTCAGTAGCAAGGACGCCGATGCCGAGCTAGCCGTAAAAACGCGCTTTGCCGAAGTACTGGCCAACCCCGCCAAGTTTCCGATCCTCACCAATGAAGGTGATAACTGGCAGTATCTCTACAACAGCACGACCAACAAGTACAACCGCAATCCGGATAATTTTGGGCAGAACGCCACCCGCGAAAACATGGCCGCCACCTATCTGGGACTGCTCACGAGCCTGAACGACCCCCGCACGTTTGTGGTAGCCGAACCAGCGGCGGTGAAGCTGGCAGCGGGTTTGAAACCAACGGACTTTGCCGCGTTTGTGGGCGCGTCGTCGGGCGAAGATCTGGCCGATATGTCGGCGAAGGCGAACAAGGGGGAATACTCGTTTCAGAACCGGAAGCGCTATTACAGTACCTATACGGCCGAGCCGTATGTCCTGCTGGGCTACGCCGAACAATGCTTCACCGTTGCTGAGGGCCTAAACCGGGGTTGGCTGGTGGCAACGGCGCTGGGTACGGCAGAAGAACTTTACAAAACAGGCATTCAAACTTCGTGGTCGTTTTATGGCCTCAAAGACGGAAATAACGATGTGTTTTTCTCGAAAGATGGTGGGTATAAGGAATTTAACTCGTATTCGGTGCCGGTTAGTTTTGCCGCGTATTACGCTCAGCCTACAGTAGCCTATGGGGGCAATACAGCCGTTGGACTCAAGCAGATTCTGAGCCAGAAGTACCTCGCCTTTGCGCAGGGGTCGGGTCTGGAGGCCTTTTTCAATCAGCGGCGCACGGGCGTACCCACGTTCCTGACGGGCGTTGGCACGGGCAATTCGCAACGGATTCCGAAGCGCTGGCAGTATCCCAACACCGAACGCACCACCAACGAAGCAAACCTGAAACAGGCGCTCACCAATCAATTCAGCGGAAACGACGATATTAACGCCCAAATGTGGTTGTTAAAATAATACCTCACCCCTTTATGCCAAACCTCACCTCCCGCCGCGATCTCCTCAAAACCGCTGCGTTGCTGCCCCTGACCCAATTTTCGCCGGGAAAAACCGCACCCCGGAAACGGGCCGTGCGGTTTGCCTACATCGGCGATACCCACATTACGCCCGACGTCAAACCCATGAAAGCGGTGGCGGCCTGTTTGCATCACCTGCAAAATCAGGCCGACAAACCCGCCTTCATCCTCCACGGCGGCGATGTGATCATGGACGCGCTGGGGCGGGATAAAGCCGCTGTGACGGCGCAGTGGCAGGCATGGCAGCAGGTGATCAAAGCCGAAAATTCGCTGCCCATCGACTACTGCATTGGTAATCATGACGTCTGGGGCGTGGCCGACGCTAAAGCCGATGCCCGCTATGGCAAAGCATGGGTGCAGGACGAACTGAAACTGCCCAACCGCTACCGGTCGTTTGCCCGAAATGGCTGGCATTTCATCGTCCTGGATAGTGTACAAACCAACCCCGACGGAAGCTGGTACACCGCCCACCTCGACGGCCCGCAATACACATGGTTGGAACAGGAACTGGCTACTATTCCAGCCACCACGCCCGTGCTGTTATTGTCGCACGTGCCGCTGCTGTCGGCCACGGCGTTTTACGATAAAAATACCGTTTCCAGCGGAAATTGGGCTATTCCGGGTAGATGGATTCACACCGACGCGGCCAATCTGTTCGAGCTTTTCGACCGACACCCGAACGTAAAACTGGCCCTTAGCGGCCACATGCACCTGCTGGACCGGTCAGAATATAACAACGTAACGTATTGTTGCAACGGGGCCGTGAGCGGCAATTGGTGGAGTAGCGACCGCTACCATCAAACCCCCGCCGGCTACGCCCTCATAGACCTTTATACCGATGGAAGTTTCGACCGAACGTACGTCCCACAACCATTCGCCTGAGGCCGTTGTGGCGCAAATTCGTGACCTGTTTGAGCACGGTGGCGGGGCCGACTACGTAGGCGAACCCGTCACGCAACTCGAACACGCGCTGCAATGCGCCCAACTCGCCGAGCAATCCGGGGCCGACCGGGCCACGGTCGTGGCAGCGTTCTTGCACGATATTGGCCACCTGCTGCCTGGTGAAACAGTCAGCGATTTCATGGCTGAATTTGGTCGGATGGATCACGAAACGCTGGGCGCAATTTGGCTCGAACAGCGCGGCTTTCCCGCCCAGGTTACGCAGTTGATCCGCCATCACGTGAACGCCAAACGCTATTTAACGGCCAGATACCCCGATTACCTGGCCCGCCTGTCCGATGCCAGCCGCCAGACGCTGACGTATCAGGGTGGCCCGATGGATGCCGACGAGATGCGAACCTTCGAGGCCAATCCGTATTTTCAGCAGATCATTCAGGTTCGCCGCTGGGACGAAGCCGCCAAAAGGACAAACCACACCACGCCGGGTCTGGCGTATTATGTGGGGTTGGTGGGGGCGTTTTTGCAGGGGTGAGCGATTAATCTACTGTTGGCTGACGCAGACGAAGGGCCACAAGCGCGAAGCTACGCCTGCGTCAGCCAACGGAAAACAGCCAGCGGAAGGCGTAAACACAAACAATGAAACACATCCTACCCATCCTTTTTTGTCTCTTCGTTCTCCCCACCTTCGCCCAAAAAACCACTCTTCAGGTGCCGGGGCGAAATCAGTTTTGTCGCATCGACACGGCGGGTATTTCGGTGCTACCGAGTGGGCGGTACGTGACGTCCGCCGGGCATACCATCCGTATCACGTCTGATCCCTATGGACTGGCCCTAAGCCCCGACGGGCAAACGGCGCTGGTCTTGCACGACGGCGTGTTATCGGTGATTAGTCAACCCAATTCTGGGCGGCCCGTGGTCACGCGGTTGCCCGCTTTTGGTCAGCTAGAGAAGGGATCGTTGCTGGAAGGCGGGTCCTTTCTGGGGGTTGCGTTTGGGGCCGATGGCAAAACGGCGTATCTGAGCCAGGGTGATAAGGGGAGTGTGCTGGTTTTCGACGTGACGACGAAGACCAAAATCGCCGAAATTAGCCTGGACGGGCCTGTTTCGGGCAAAACATATACCGACAGTTTTACGTCTGATTTGGTGGTGAATATAGCCAAAAATGAACTGCTGGTCCTGGACCGGGCTAATTTCCGGCTGGTGCGCATCGATCTGGCGACGCGCAAGCTAACAGCTTCGATACCAACGGGTCGGCAGCCGTTTGGCCTGCGCCTCAGCCCCGATCAGAAACTGGCGTTTGTGGCGAATGTGGGCCAATATGCCTACCCGCTTGTGCCCGGCGTAACACCCACCAACCGCGACACCATGATGCTGAAATTTCCCGCCTACGGTGCCCATTCCAAAGGTTCGCGGGAAGGCGTGGAAATAGAAGGACGGCATATTCCCGGTCTTGGCGATCCCAACGACGACGAGGCCATGAGCGTCTGGACGGTCGATCTGGCTACGAACGGGGTGGTGGCGCGGCACAAAACGGGCGTGCAAATCGGTGAGATGATCGAAGAGGCGGAGGTGGTAGGCGGGAGCAGCCCGAACTCGATTGTGGTTGGGAAAAACCGGGCCTACGTCACCAACGCCACCAACGATAATTTGTCCATTATTAACTACCGCACCCACCGTATTGTCGGCACCATCCCGCTCCGGCTGGCGCGGCTGGGTGCGCCGCCCATTCTGGACAAACTGCGTGGTCTGATGCCCTTCGGACTGTGTTTGTCGAAAGACGAAAAAACGCTGTACGTGGCCCTGCTGGCGTTCAATGCCGTGGCTGTCGTTGATGTGCTAACCCGGACGGTGAAGGGCCTGATTCCCACCGGATGGGGGCCAACGCGTGTGCTGCTTTCATCCGATGAAGCAACGCTCTACGTCACCTCGGCGCGGGGCTATGGCGCTGGCCCGAATGGGGGGAAGGGCTTTGTTGCGCCGCCGCAGGGTACGTATATTGGTGATATTCAGTTGGGTACGTTTCAGGCGGTGCCTGTTCCTGATGCCGCCCGGCTGACGCAGTACACGAAACAGGTACTGGCCAACACCTACGAGACGGTGCCCATTGCCCAGACTGCTACGGCCAAAAATTCATCGCCACTGCTGCCCGGACTGCCTGCCAATGCTATCAAATACATTGTCTATATCACCAAAGAAAACCGCACGTATGACGAAGTGTTGGGCCAACTACCCACCGGTCGCGGCGACAGTACGCTGGCCCGATTTGGGCTGGGCGTAATCGTGCGCGGGAAGAAAGACACCGTCTACCTGACCAATGCCGACGTGATGCCCAACCACGGCCGTATTGCCCGACAATTCGCCTTTTCCGACAATTTCTACTGCGATTCCGACGCCAGTATCCACGGCCACCACTGGATGATGGGTACCATCCCGAACGAGTGGGTCGAGGCCAACGCCGCGTCGGCGGGTACGTTCAAAACGTTCTCAGCGGCACCGGGAAGGCGGTTTCCGAAGACGACGGGCGCCATTGACCCCGAAGATTACAACGAGCGCGGCGGCATCTGGGAGGCGCTGGAACGAAAGAAGATTCGGTTCTATAATTTCGGGCAGGCCAACGAATATGCCGGGTCGTTTGAAGAACCGCACAACACGCCCTTCGGCACGGCGCACCCCGTCTCGTTCCCCATGCCCGACGCGGCTTTTCGCAACACCTCGCGTAACTACGCAGGCTACAACACCAGCATTCCTGACCAGTTCAGGATGGAGCAGTTCGTGACCGAGTTTACCAAAAAGTGGCTCGGCAAGAAGCCGCAGCCCATGCCTCAACTGCTGACGGTGATGATTCCAAACGACCACGGAGCCAGCCCACGACCCACGTTTGGGTATCCGTATTTGCAGAGTTACATGGCTGATAATGACCTGGCTACGGGTCGAATCCTGCACTTCCTGAGCCGGACGCCCTACTGGAAAAATATGCTCGTCATCATCACCGAAGACGACCCGCAGGGCGGCGTGGATCATATCGATGCGCACCGGTCAGTGCTGATGCTGGCCGGCCCTTATGTGAAACGCGGCTACGTCTCCCACACCCATGCTAACTTCGGTTCTATCCTGAAAGTGATCTACAACCTGCTCGGTGTTCCCCACGTAAACCACTACGATCTGACCGCCTCACTGCCCCAGGATTTTTTCACCGACAAACCCAATTATACCCCCTACGACGCCGTCTTGCCCGATGCCCGTGTATTCAACCCCCAAAAAGCCCTCGACTATTACAAAAAAACTTTCGATTGGCCCGCCATTCAACGTGGCCCCCTGATGGGCACGATTCCTAAAATGGACGACCCCCACGAACAACGCGCCGAGCATTATCGGCAGCAAGGAAAAGAGTAAGTTTGGCGGTGCTATCGTGCTGTCAGGTCGGAATGCCGCACCACCCCCGACCTGACAGCACGATAGCACCGCCAACTGCCCACTATTCCCATGAAAAACCTCTTCCGCCATCCAACTCTCTTTATCCTCTTCGGGGCCACGGCTGCGTTTTGCACGTATACCTGCATGTATGCCTTTCGGAAGGGCATCACGGCGGTCACGTTCGAGGGCATGGCCTACGCCGGACTGAGCTACAAAACGTGGCTCATCATGGCGCAGGTAATGGGTTATGCCTTATCTAAACGACTGGGTGTCAAGGTTGTATCGGAAGTGTCGGCGGGGCGGCGGGCGGCGTACGTGCTGGTGTTTGTTGCGGCATCGGAAGTGGCCCTGTTGGGTTTTGCGCTCGTGCCCGCACCCTGGAATATTCCGTTTTTGCTGCTCAACGGCCTGCCGCTGGGCATGGTCTACGGCGTGGTACTGGGTTTTCTGGAAGGTCGCCGACAAACCGACGCCCTGGTGGCGGGGCTGACGGCCTCGTTCATTTTCGCGTCGGGATTCGTGAAAACCGTGGCCCTTACCATCAAAGCCGATTGGGGCGTTTCCGAGTTTTGGTTACCGTTTGTCACGGGAATGCTGTTCGTAATTCCGTTGCTGATTTCGGTTTTTGCGCTCTCTAAATTACCCCTGCCCACCGACGAAGACCGGGCGCAGCGCACCACCCGCCCGCCCATGATGCAGGTCGACCGTCGGGCGTTCATCCAGTATTTTAACCCCGGTTTGGCCCTGTTGATCGCCGCCTACGTGCTGCTGACGGCGTTTCGGGACTTCCGCGACAATTTTGGCCCCGAAATTCTGAAGAGCGTTGGCAACCTGTCGCCCGCCCTTTTCACCAAAACCGAAACGTGGGTGGCGGTAGTGTTGCTGGTGCTGATGTCGCTGATGACACTGGTCAAAAACCACTGGCAGGCGTTCCGGCTCATCAACGCGGTGATGATTGGGGCGGTGGGTTTGCTGGCCTTGGCGACCTACGCCTTTGACCAGGGCTGGCTGTCACCGGGCAACTGGTACCTCGCGCTGGGTATTGGCCTATACGCCGCCTACGTACCCTTGAACGGCCTGTATTTCGAGCGGCTGGTGGCCGCTTTTCGCTACCCCAGCACGGTCGGATTTGTGGTTACGCTGGCCGATTATTATGGCTATCTGGGCAGTGTGGGCATTTTATTGTACAAAAATTTCGGTCAATCTGACCTGAGCTACCTCGACTTTTTACGCTACGGAGCCTACGACCTGGCGGGTTGTTTCGTGCTGCTGATGGGCGCGTCGTACTGGTTTACATCGGAAAAATATACAGATCAAACGCCTCAACGGTATGCTACCCCAATTAGTGATTTTTGACATGGCCGGGACCACCGTCACCGACCAGCACGAAGTAGAACAGTGCTTTGCGCAGGCTGCCGCCGAATCGGGCCTCCGGGCCACGCCCGAACGGATTCTGGCTGTGCAGGGGATGGCGAAACGGCATGTGTTCGACCTGCTCTGGCGCGAGCAATTGGGCACCGATTTGGCCGACGTTGCCGCACGGGTCGATGAGTCGTACACAATGTTCAAAACGATTCTGGAACACCACTACGAAACCCAGCCCGTTGCACCCACGGAAGGTTGTCTGGACGTGTTTGCCTGGCTCAGCGAACGGAGCATTCCCATTGCCCTCACCACGGGTTTCTACCGAACGGTGACGAACCTGATTCTGAACCGACTGGACTGGCACGTCGATCCTGCCGGTTATTATATCGCTGATGATCAGATGGTTGTGCAGGCCAGTATCGCCTCCGACGAAGTGCCCAATGGTCGCCCGGCACCCGATATGATACGGTTGGCTATGCAACGCCTGGGTGTAACAGACCCCAAAAAAGTGGTCAATATTGGTGATACACCGTCTGATTTATTGTCGGGAAAAGCAGCGGGCGTGGGCCTGAATCTGGGCGTCACCAACGGCACCCATTCCGAAGCGCAATTGCGTGACTGTCCACATGATTATTTGCTCGGATCGCTGGCCGAGTTGCCGGCATTATTACTGCGCTGACCCCATGTACGACCTCATCATTGTTGGCGCGGGCATACTCGGTGCCTCGCACGCCTATCAGGCTGCTCAACAGGGTCTGAAGGTGCTTTTGCTGGAAAAAGACAACCAGCCCGTCAGCTCTACCGTGCGCAATTTCGGGCAAATCGTGCCGTCGGGAATGGCGGGTCGGTGGTTCGATTATGGCCGCCGGACGCTGGAGTTGTACCGCCAATGGCAGGCCGAAACCGATTTATCATTGCGCCAAAACGGGTCTATTTATGTGGCCTCTGATGACGATGAATGGCAATTGGTCAACGAACTCTTCGACCGGCGGCGGGCTGAAAACTACCCCTGCGAACTGCTCTCGACGGCCCAGACGCTGGACAAATATTCGCTCCTCCGGCCCGATTATGTGCGGGGTGCGCTCTGGTTTCCCGACGAAATGAGCGCCGAACCAGACGAGTTTATCCATCGCTTTCTCGATTTTCTGGTTCGAAAACACGGCGTCACTTACCGGCCCAATGCAGCGGTGGTGGGCTGCCTATCGAATTACAACGGCGTAATCGTGACGCTGGCCGGTGGCGAACGGCTGTCGGCCAGTCGGGTGCTCATCTGTGGCGGCTATGAATTTCGGCTGCTTTACCCTGCTATTTTTGCCGAAAGTGGTCTGATCGTGAGCAAGTTGCAGATGTTGCAAACCGTGCCCATGCCTGCTATTTCGTTGCCGGGGAACATCCTCACGGGCCTCACCATCCGCCGTTACGAGTCCTTCGCCGAATGCCCATCGTTCGCCCGTTTGCAAACTCCAGAACACCTGCTTGAACTTAAAAAATGGGGTATTCACATCCTCTTCAAACAAGCCACCGACGGGTCGATCATCATCGGCGACAGCCACGAATATGCCCCCGCCGCCCGGATCGATGACCTCGGTTACGACACTAGAGACGCCCTGAACCACCTGATGCTGACCGAGGCCCGGCGTATTGTCAACTTCCCTGTCGAACCCATAGCCCGCACCTGGGCCGGTTTCTACGCCCAAACCGCAGCGGCGGACCGTCCCGACGAGATTTTCGTGCATGACGTTGACGACTATATCCGTATCGTCACCGGCATCGGCGGCAAAGGCATGTCGTCTGGCGCGGGCTATGCCGAGGCGTCGATGGGAGAGTGGGGGTGAAAGGCAGTTTACAGTTTTCAGTTGCTTCGCTAGCTAGTTTATGTTAGCTGGCGAAGCAACTGAAAACTGAAAACTGAAAACTGCCTCATTGCTTAGAAAAATGCAATATTTTCGGGCGCACACTTGCTTTAATGAAAATATAGTCTTACTTTTGCACCAGAATTTCAAGCGACATCCGGTTCGCTATCCTCTGTTCTTAGTGGCCGTTCTGGTCACACTCGTTTTTCAATGTGGTCTACAGAGCCGGCACGGATGTACAAAAGACAGTACAGTCTGTGGATAGGTCTCGGAAGGACGAGGGTCAACTACGCTGTTCTAAGCGAGTCAAAAATTCATCTGGGTATTTGTGGGGCGGTCCGTTGGGGCGTCGGCAGCACGCGAACTAAAACGCGGTTGCGACAAAAAATGTCTGGGTTGGTGCTTAGCAGGTTCCTGCACACTACGCTGTCTGCTTGACGAAATTCCGCCGTATGCGGAAGTCATTCAATACCTTATATAGTATGAATTCGGACAATAATCAGCCCGAACTTGACGGCGCAGCCGATCAAATCAACGTGCAGGACACTGCCGCACAAACCGAGGAGGCTCCCGTAGTGAAGAAGCCTAAAACCAAGAAAGTAAAAGCTGAACAACCCGCCGAAGAAGCCGCACCAGTGGCCGAACAGCCTGTTGCTGAAGCAGTTGAAGCTGGCCAACCCGCCGCCGAAGCTACCCCAGAGGTAGCGCCAGTTGCTAAAGAAAAAGACGTTGTCATCAAAGATACCATCACCGTTCAGCCCGACGCCAACCAGCGCACGTTTGCTGACCTGAACCTGTCGCCCGATATTCTGGCGGCGGTGATGGAGATGGGTTTCACTACGCCTTCGCCCATTCAGGCTGAAGCCATTCCGCCCATTCTGGCCGGTCGTGACGTGATTGGGCAGGCCCAGACGGGCACGGGTAAAACCGCTGCCTTTGGTATCCCCGCCCTCGAACTCGTTGATCCCAGCGACCGGAGTGTGCAGGTACTGATCCTGTGCCCTACGCGTGAGCTGGCCGTTCAGGTGACCGAAGAGATTCGTAAACTGAGCAAATTCAAGCGCGGTATCTACATCGAAACCATCTACGGTGGCGACTCGATTGATCGTCAGATCCGGTCGTTGAAGAAAGGGGTACATATCGTGGTCGGTACGCCGGGCCGCGTGATGGACCACATGGAGCGCAACACGCTGAAGCTGGACAACGCCAAAATGATTATCCTCGATGAGGCCGACGAAATGCTCGATATGGGCTTCCGCGAAGACATCGAAAATATCCTTGGCGATTTCCCAACCGAACGCCAGACGGTATTGTTCTCGGCAACCATGTCGAAGCCCATCCTCTCGATCACCCAGCGGTTCCAGCAGGACCCCGTGCTGGTGAAGGTGGTGAAGAAAGAGCTGACCGCCCAGAACATCGAGCAGGTTTACTTCGAAATTAAGCCCCGCGCCAAAACCGAAGTGATGTGCCGCCTCATTGACCTCTACGACCTGAAACTGATGCTCGTGTTCTGTAACACGAAGCGGAAAGTGGAAGAAATCGTGGAAGACATGATGATCCGCGGCTATCAGGCCGAAGGCCTTCACGGTGATCTGCGTCAGGCGCAGCGCAACAACGTGATGAGCAAATTCCGCGCCGGTACCACCACGATTCTGGTGGCAACCGACGTGGCCGCCCGTGGTATCGACGTAGAGAATGTGGATGCCGTTATCAACTACGACATCCCCCTTGACGAAGAGTATTACGTACACCGCATTGGCCGCACAGGCCGCGCGGGCAAGTCGGGCCGGGCGTTCTCGTTCGTGAGCCGCGACGAAAAATTCCGTTTCCGCGATATCCAGAACTATACCAAAGTTCGGGTCGACAAGGGCGTTATTCCCTCGTTTGAAGACATCGTGGGTATCCGCAAGGCCCGGTTCATCGAGCAACTGAGCGTGGATATCAAGGACAGCAAAGACCTGCATTTGTATGGCGATATGCTGACCCAGTTGCAACACGAAGGCTTCTCGACCGACCAAATCGTGTCGGCCCTGATGAAGCGCAGCATGGGTATCGAGAAAA
>JBBRMP010000100.1:0-20862 GCA_038230755.1 Cytophagales bacterium
GCACGTTACGCCCCGCTGGGGCTAAACACCTCTCACACCAACCCCTTTTCTACCGACGTTACGGCCCCCTGGGCCTGTTCGGCTAATCGCTCTTCCCCGGCTTCTGAGACGTAATGACCTTTTGCCTGTCGGCCAACAGAAAGCTGATGGGCAGATTATACTTAACCCGCACGGGCTTGCCGCTCTGTTTGCCGGGCTTCCATGTTGGCATCAAACGTAAGTAGGTGAGCGAAAAAGAACGACGCTTTATTGCTGATTAACTATCTGACTGTCAGTGTATTAAAAATATACTTGTGTCTCTTATTTTAGCTCGACTACTTAGTAACCGAATAGCCTCTTCATCGTAGCCATAACCGATGCCCTTCAGCACCTCAAAATCACTCAGCGATCCGTCTGTGTCGACCACAAATCCGCAATAGACCTTGCCCTGTATTTCTTGCTTAACGGCAGCTTCGGGGTAGCAAAGTTGATCTGCCAGAAATTTGCGCAGGGCTTTCATGCCTCCCGGAAATTCAGGCGGTTCCTCATCGAAGCAACAGAACACCGAATCATATAGAACAGGGCGGGGCAGCGTGTCGGTGGGCATCAAAGCAGCACAACCCGACGAGCAGGCCAATAGCAACAGCATGAGTAGGTGGCGCATAGAACAGAGCGATTTCGCCTGATGGATGCGCCAACGGCCCGTTTTCCATACGGTTAAAGTCCAGATTCCTGACTGGTCTTCCAGCCCCATCGGGGCGTCCTGTCAATAGTGATTCGGTACGAAGCAACGACAAAGCGCCGTAGGTGCGACCCAAACCCGCAATGGAATGGGCCGCACCTACGGCGCTTGATTCGTGGTCGAACTATACCCCTTTCTATTGACGGGTCGCCCTCATGGGGCTAGTCAACAGGGGCAAATTTGGCCATTAACCTGTCAAAAGTGGGCGATAGATCGACTCGGGGTATCACCCAACTCCTGATGCTACGGATGCCGTGGCCGTCTGAGTTTTTCAGCTCTGGCTCCTTCACCACCTTTTTCAGCTTGATATTGACTACGCCGTACTTTGCCTTGTCCCCATAGCTTTTATATTGAACCTCGGCATATGAATACTTCATCACATTGATAGACTCAATCCGGTTTGGGTTTAAGTTTTCTAAGTCCACTTGAGTGGCCTCTATGCCATCAATAAGATAGAGCGGTTGGTCACCTACAAAGCGGTGTGCAATTGCCGTTGTGTTTCCACGCCATTTGTTGTTTGGAAAAAACGTCACAGTGCCAAGATTCTTGACCGTCATCGTATCTGTCTGCAACAGCTTTATACCTGTGTTGACTTGCTCTGGTTGATCTACTGTGCCATTTATCGAAAATTTTGTGCCATCATCTAGTGTACCTGTGCCTCTAAAGCTCGTTTTCTTTCCCTCCAACTGAAAGTTAATGGGCAGGTTGTACTTGACGGCCACAGGTCGGCCACTCTGGTGGCCGGGAATCCATTTTGGCATCAGCTTCATCACCCGTACTGCTTCTTCATCGCAGCCGTAGCCGATGCCCTTCAGGATTTGAATGTCGCTGAGCGAACCATCCGTGTTGACCACAAATGTGACGAATACCTTGCCCTGCTTATGCTTCGTCACGGCGGCTTCCGGGTAGCGCATGTTGTCGCCTAAAAATTTGTACATAGCATTGGCACCACCCGGAAAATAGGGCACCTGTTCTACCACTGTAAACACTTCGTCACTTCCATTTATCGGTGCTGTCGATGTACTGGGTGGGGTAGTTTGGGGCATTGATGCTAGCGTTTCGGTTTCACCCAGCAGACTGAAAACCATCACCACAGGCCCTGACGTGCCCTTCACGGCTATTTCCTGCGGCTTAAAGCCGACGAAACTGGCGACCAAAGCCAATTTGTTTCCACTGGGTACAACCAATCTGAAATTGCCATCTGCATCTGTCGTAGTGCCCAGCGTACCGTTTTTAACCACGACGTTGGCCCCTTGTAGCGGCTTCCGGGTAGCTCGCTCCATTACCCGACCTTCAACCAGCACCGTTTCTGCAAGCGGTATGGAAATGGTTGCTCCAGTAGAAATCGCTGCTGATAAAGTGGCTACTGATGCCTTGTCGGCAGCTACTTCGGGGCGGGTGGTCATGGCTAAAAGGGCCGTGGCGAGAGGCAAAACGAGCGCGTACTTCCAGAGGGCGCGGCGCGAGGTGTGTTGTTGATAGAGCATCTGAATCCGTTGTTTTAACGTGGGTGATGTCGGTTGGGCGGGGCCGAACGAGTGGGCAAGGCCGTCGGTTGGGAGGTGAAAGGCGTAGTCGAGCAGGAAACGGGCGTAGGTGTCGCGGTCGGTGGCGGCGTGGGTCAGCGCATCGCGGTCGGCGAGGTATTCGTGGACCTGCCGGATGGCCCGCCGGTAGCCAAACAGGGCCGGATTGGGCCAGCAGAGGGCCTGTAACACCTCCAGCAGCAACACGTCCAGGCTGTGCCGTTGCCGGATATGTACCAGTTCGTGCTGCCGGACGGCCTCGGTGTGGGCGTCGTCAGGGTTGAGAATCAGGTAGCGAAAAAACGAAAACGTGGGCGTTTGTGGGTCGTTCGGGCGCACCAGCGTGTGGTCGGGCAGCACCTGCGCGGGCCACCGCCGAATGAGCCGGAGTAGCCCACCCGTGCGCCAGACCGTGCGGATGAGCAGACCCGCCGCCACGGCCATAGCCAGCCAGAGTATCAGCGTGGGCCAGTCGGGCAGGAGGGGGGCTTCCGGGGTTACGGCAATGGCAACGGCGGTGCCCGCTTCTGCCGAAAATATGGCCACGACCGGCTCTTCCGTAGCCCACGGCCAGGCCCAGGCCAGCCCCGGAATGTGGACCAGCGGTAGCAGCCCGGCCACGCCAACGGAAGCCAGCAGGTAAATCCGGTTGAGGTTCAGAAACGTATGTCGCCGCAAGAGTAGCCAGTAGCAGCCATAGAACAGGGCCAGATAGCCGTTGGCTTTAAGCCAGTAGACCGGCAGGGGCGAATCAAACAGATCGAAAGTCATGGCTTTTGGCGGTTCAATAAGTCAATGATTTCATCGACTTCGTCGAGGCTGACGTTACGTTCTTTCACAAAAAAGGATACCAGCTTTTGCAGTGAACCATCGAAATAGTTGGTCATTAACTGTTCGGTCTGGAACCGCCGGTATTCGTCTTCCGAAATCAACGGATAGTACTCGTGCGTCTTGCCGTAGGCGGTGTAGCCAACCACCTGTTTCTTCTCCAGAATGCGAATAATGGTCGAAACGGTGTTGTAGGCAGGCTTTTCGCCCGTCGAATCCAGCGCGGGGAGTTCAGCCAGGACGTCTTTGACGAAGCCCCTCTTCAGCCGCCAGAGTACGCGCATGATGTCTTCTTCGGCATTGGTTAGTTCGCGCATAGGGTTGTCTGTTTGTGTAGTAAACGAAGGTAGTACTATTTTGTTAGTTGAAAAACTATTTATTTAGTTAACGGGGGGCGAAGAGCAAAGAGGGTAAAGCAAAGAGGGTAAAGCAAAGAGTGGCTGACGCACAAATACGCTTGCGCCAGCTACTCCTTGCTTTACCCTCTTTGCTCTACCCTCTCTGCTCTTAGCTAGTCTACATCAAATACTTCAGCTTCACCACTTCTTTGGCATCCAGGAAGCGCCACTTACCGCGTGGCAATTCTTTCTTGGTCAAACCAGCAAAAACGGTGCGGTCAAGCTTGGTTACTTCGTAGCCCAGGCTCTCGAACATACGGCGCACAATGCGGTTGCGACCTGAGTGAATTTCTACGCCAATTACCTGAGCATCAGGCGTAACGATGGCCAGATCGTCGGGTTTGATGAAACCATCTTCCAGTTCCAAACCCGCCCGGATCGCCTCGAAATGCTCGTCGGTGATAGGCTTGTCGATTTCCACCTGATACACCTTTTTCACGTTGTTCGACGGGTGCGTCAGCTTGCCGGCCAATTCGCCGTCGTTGGTCATCAGCAGCAGGCCCGTGGTGTTGCGGTCGAGCCGACCAACGGGATACAGGCGGAACGGACCGGCGTCAGACACGAGGTCCATGACGGTGCTGCGCTCTTCGGGGTCTTCGGTGGTGGTGATGTAGTCTTTCGGCTTGTTGAGCAGCAGGTACACCATTTTTTCGGGGTTCAGCACCTTGTTGCCGTATTTCACCACGTCGCCGGGCTTCACGCGGTAGCCCATCTCGGTGATTACGGTGCCATTTACCTGCACGTCACCTTTGGCAATGAGCTCATCGGCTTCGCGGCGTGAACAAACACCGGCGTTGGCGATGTAGCGGTTCAACCGAATGGCGTTGGGGTCACTTTCGCGTTCCCGTTGCAGGTTCCGCGCCACCTTCCGCGACTGCGGCAGGTCCTGCTTCATGCGCTCCATATTGTAGTTGGGCGCACTCTTATAGTGGCCCGTGCGGCGCTCTATGTGGCGCTCACTGGCTTCACTATCGCCAGTACGCGGGCGTTCGTCGCGGTCGTCGTGGCGCGGTCCACGCTCATCGCGCGGTCCGTCGTCACGGCGGTCAAACGAACGTGGTCCAGCATTCCGGGGTGCCCGTGGTTCGCGCTCATCGCGCGGTCCGTCGTTACGGCGGTCGGGCGTGGTGCGGGGCCGTGGTTCACGGGGCGGTCCGTCGCTACGGGCATCGCGGTCGTTACGCACAAACGGTTTGCGCTCGAACGGGCGTTCGCTCCGGGGTTCGCTCCGCTCATCGTTACGATTGTCCCGTGGTTCGGCATTCCGATCAAAGGGCTTGCGCTCAAACGGACGAGCCGGACGTTCATCGCGGTCAGACGAACGTGGTGAATCGTCGCGGTTAAATGGCTTGCGTTCAAATGAACGCGGTTCACGCGGGGCATCCCGATCAAACGAATGTGGCTCGGTCGGTCCGCCGGTGCGGTTCCGAGGCTCACGTGGGGCATCGCGGTCGAACGAACGTGGTTTATCGTCGCGGTTAAATGGCTTCCGCTCGAAGGTTGACCGGTCGCCGTCGCGTGGACGGTCATTCCGGTCACCACCGGCGTAGGGCTTGCGCTCGAATGGCTTGCGGTCTCCGTCTGGCCGGTCATTCCGGTCCCGATCAAACGAGCGCGGTTTATCACCATATGGTTTCCGATCACCACCAGCATACGGTTTCCGGTCTCCACCGTCATAGGGTTTGCGGTCTCCACCGTCATAGGGTTTGCGGTCACCGCCGCCTGCGTAGGGTTTACGGGGACCATCGTTACGATCGCCACCTGCGTAGGGTTTGCGCTCGTAGGGTTTGTGGGTCGAATCACCGTGGTTGGCAGTGCCACCCATAAACGGTTTGTAGGGTTTCCGTGGGCCATCGCTGCTGCCACCGGCATAGGGCTTGCGGGGCTTATCATAGCCGCCCTCACGGGGGGCGCTGCTGCGTGGCCGGTCTGACCCGCTGCTGCGGTCATCACGGTTAAAGGTTGGGCGGGCATCGTCGCGACGGCCATCTGAACGACCATCACCATCACGGCGGTCGTTGGAATTTGTATTTCGTTTCATGGAAAAATGCAGTCTGCATCAACTGCCTGTTTTTGCTTAACTCCGCTGACAGTCAGCCGGTAAAGGGAATAGCTGAGGGTCAACGGGGCCGCAAAGATACAGCTTTTTGTCCAATTCAAGCGGGAGAACGCATACCTGACCCAGCCGGTGCTACCTACCCGATCCCGGATCGCTTTATACGCTAAATCAATTAAGTACACTATAATTTAAGTCTTCTGATATTTTATGTTTGCCGGGTTGACCTTTGTGTACCCTTTGTTTAAGGTCTCCCGGGCTTGCTCGACAGTGAATTGTCAGGTGATTTTGACCGACCGCTGGTTGCGCTCAGCAGCCCAAGCCAAAACCTCAGTTTCGAGTTTAGTCTGGCTTGGGATGTGTCGGTTCAGACATTGACGAGCTAAAGCCGAAAACTCGATGGCTCCGGCCACCCGGCTCGACCATGTTGGACTAATCGCCATCGACTATGCGTAGTTGCCCCTGAACAAAGTCATTCACCCGGCTCGACCATGTTGGACTAATCGCTGGCTAGTCAAGGGTTCGACTGCTGCCAATACCACACAAGAGCCATGCTTGCTGTAAGCATAATGTTCTTTGGCGACTCTACCCGGTTGAGCAGCCAGCCCTTCAACCACATCGCCAATCAGAAAACACGGCCGCTCATCGAACGACACCAGCGGATACTGTGGGTCATAGGGCTGGGCGTAAAGGTGGAGCAGGTTTTCCATCCGAGCGAGGTATTCCGGGCCAAGTTGACCTATACACCACTGACGTTTGAGGTGGGGCGAGAGGTCGTTTTTTTAAGAATGAGTCGGGCCTGATTATGGGATAAATGGTCACAATAGTCCAACTCAACGGCTTTAGTAGCCAGCAGTCTCAACGACCATTGGCTACGCCCATCGGGCGATTGTGAGCAGGCTAAAGCCGTGAGTTTGGCCTGTTGAGTCCCATCAATTTCCAGAGGTCGGCCTGAGCGGGGCTTATCGGTCAGGAAATTGAGTTGTTGGGTCTGGTATTTGGTGGCCCAACTTGAGACGGTTTGATAGCCAACATTGAGGATTTGGGCAACGGCCCCAAATGTTTTGCCTTTATCGAGTTCGAGCAAAGCGGTAGCCCGCTTCATGGTTTTGACCGGGAGCGCACCTTTACTCAACAAGTCGGTCAAGTAGAGTTGATGTTAGGGAGTAAGTTTAACGTATGTTTTAGCCCTACGCTAAATTAGTCAAAAACTTAAATTATAGTGTAGTAAGTCTACAATTCTTCATTTGCTTTTGCAACTATATGGCGCACAGAATTTTAGTTAGCTCGCTTGTAGAGCGCATCTGGGATATCGAAGGCTATAACAACAGTGGTTCGGTCCTCTGCTTCGTCGGCGTTGATAACAGATTGGCAACTCTTTAGGTGGAGTAGCTCAGGCACAAGGCTCGCTGGTTACTAGGCGCAACAGGCGGATACGGTAGCAAAACTAAGCTGGAACTCATTCTTCTGTGAATTCGCATGTTACGGCCGGTAACCGGCGAGCCTTATGCCTGAGCTACCCCAACTAAACAGGTATGGAATCGCTGCCCCACAATGTTTACAAGAAAGCCTTGGCGTAGCCCGTTACTGACTGATGGTGTAGGTGTTGGCTACTTTTTTGAGGGTGAGGTTATTGCCCCTCGTGGTGCCGAAATAATTGGCCGTGGTGAAAAGAGGCAGATTAGCCGCAAACGTCCCATCAACGGCATACGTTTTTTTATTCGTGATGCCTTTGAAGGTGATGGTGTATGATTTGGCAATAGTGCCGGTTCTGTAGGCCGATACTACGATAGACTCTTCGTCGGGTGCGTTAGGCTGAATGTCTGTCGAAACCGTGCCGTTGTCGTTAGGGCCTATGGTGGCTCCCTGTGGGTTCGACGTGGCGGCATAGGTGCTCTTTCTGTAGATGTATAAATCCAGGTCGGTGGTGGCGGGGGTTTTGTCGTAGGTAATCATGATGTTCAGCCCGCCCGCATCGGTTATTTCGTTGGTCGGAACCACCGGCGTTGGGTCTGTTTTTTTTGTGCAATGCTGAAACGAAATCATGGATATAAGCGCAATAACCGCGGATTTAACTGTGTACCGTTTTGTCATGGTGATACCTGGTTGGGAGTGAATGAAGAATGGTAGTTTGGCGTAGCCTGACCTGATCATAGGCCGAGCGCAAAATACGGTTTGTGGGTCGAAGCTGGTCAACCCGTTTATCGAATGGTAAAACGGTACACACTTCGTTGCCCGTCGGCCACGATTTCGGCCCTATCTTGCCGACCACTGTTTTCAGTTGTCAATGATCGCCAATTCATCACTACTCCAACGCCTGACCCGCCTGCCGCACCGGGGGGCGGCCACACCCAATGAACGCGAGGCCGCGCAACTGCTGATTGGCACGCTGGCCGAGGCGGGGGCAGCCACGAAACTGATGCCGTTTCGGACCCCCAAAACCTACGCCACGGTGGTCTACTGGATCATTGGCGGGCTGCTGACAAGTATCATTTTGGTGATTTCCAACGGCTTTTTGTTGCAACAGATGGGCCTCATCATCTGCGGCGTGGCCCTCACCCAGGCCTGGCTCTATTTCAACTGGCGGCACGCGTCGGTGATGACGTGGCCGGTGCAACACACCGCGCTCAACGTGCTGGGGCAATGGTCGCCGCCCGACAAATCACCCCCCACCCGGCGGGTGATTCTGATGGCCCACTACGACACGGCCCCGGTATCGGCGTTATATAACGCCAAGCAGCAACGCGGTTTCCAAAAATCGTTACAACTGTCGCTGGGGGTGATGACGCTCACGGGTGTTTTGCTGCTGGTGCATACCGCTGTGGGCTTGCCCGCGTGGGGTTTTTGGCTGCTGGGTTTGGTGGCCCTGTACCTCATGGCGCAGGCCGTTTTGAGTACGTTTGGTTTCTGGCAGCAGGGCTACACCAACGGTGCCAGCGACAACGCCACGGGGGTGGTAGCGGCCATCGAAACGGCGAAGCGGTTGCGCCAAAACGCCCCGCCCGGTCTGGTGGTCGAGGTGGTGTTGCCCTCTGCCGAAGAGGCGGGTTATATCGGTGCCCACGCTTACTGGCAGGCCAATAAAGGCCGGTTGAACAAAGAAATCGCCACCACGGCGGTCATCAATTTCGATACGCTGGGCGCGGGAAAGTTGACCGTGATCGAGCGAACCGGCACCGTCGAGATGATCCATTATGATAATCCGCTCACTCAGATTGCGCGTGATCTGGTAGCCACCCCCAGCTTTCACGACCGCAGCCAGATTGGTCGCTGGCACACCGCCGACTTCGATAGTGTGTGGTTTGTGCGGGCGGGCATACCCACACTGGCCCTCTGCGCATTAGCCCCCGGCGGCACCATGCCACGCATTCACCGGCCCGACGATACGCTGGATGCCGTTGACGAAACACCCATGCAAAACGCCGTCGATCTGGCCGAGGCGGTGGTGCGGCAGTGGTGCGCTACGCCGCTTTAATCCGTAACTTTGGCCCTATGCAGGAATTTCCGAATCAGGGGTACGACCCCGATGTGATAGCCGAATTGACGGCCGAATGTGCCGATCAGGGCAAAACGTTTGTGTACACAGACGAAGAAGACCCCGATTTTGTCAATGATGACTTGGACGACAACGAACCCCGTCAGTTTGCGCAGGTGATGTTTGTGGGTAAAGACGCCGCCGGGAAGGCGGTGATCTACGACGCTATGATCTGTACGCTCCGTCTGCATCACGGCAGTATGGTATTCGAGCAGGCCGTGGAGGAAGTAAAAAAGATGTTCCCCGGCTATAAACTGCCCGAAGAACGTCAGCCCGGCTACAAATTCGACGCCAGCAAAGAGCAGGAAGTCGAAGAAACCCTGGCCGATATCATCGCCGAAGCCGAAGAATCAGAATCGGTGAAAGTGCGCGAAGAAGTGACCGTTTCCGACGAGGTTGACCCCGACGAAATTGGTATCGAACTCGACGCCTATCTGAACGTGGACGAGATTAACGACAACGTGATCAGCCACTTCATCGAGCAGTTTAACAGCAACTCCCTGAAACTCGACCCCACCATGTACTCGTTCATGAGCGAGGATGAGGAGGAGGATTAATTTTTTAATGTACAATTCCTACTAAACAATGTACAATGGGCTGACGCGTAATACCCTCGCGTCAGCCCATTGTACATTGTTTAGTAGGAATTGTACTTTTTTCATTAATACGCCAAAAAAACACTCCCCATGTCTTTCCAGGGTACCGATGCCTACGTGGCTACGCGTGAACTGAGCGTAGCCGTCAATGCGGCCATTCAGTTGCAGAAGCCGCTGCTCATCAAGGGCGAACCGGGCACGGGCAAGACCCTGCTGGCGTTTGAGGTAGCCAAAGCGCTCAACAAGCCGCTGTTTACCTGGCATGTTAAATCGACCACGTCGGCGCAGCAGGGGCTGTATGAATATGACGCCGTGTCGCGGCTGCGCGATTCGCAGTTGGGCAACGAAGGCGTGGGCGATATGGAGCGCTACATCAAAAAAGGCAAGCTCTGGGAAGCTTTCGACACCGACGAATCGGCGGTGCTGCTAATCGACGAAATCGATAAGGCCGACATTGAATTCCCGAACGATCTGCTGCTCGAAATCGACCGGATGGAGTTCTATTGTTACGAACTGCGGCGCACGATTTCGGCCAGGCACCGGCCCATTCTCATCATCACGTCGAACAACGAAAAAGAACTGCCCGACGCGTTTTTGCGCCGCTGCTTTTTCCATTATATCCGCTTCCCGGAGCGTGAGACTATGCAGCGCATCGTCGACGTGCATTTCCCGAACCTCCCCGGCGAACTGATGACCAAGGCACTGTCTGTTTTCTACGGCATCCGCGACGTGAAAGCGCTGAAAAAGCGCCCCTCCACCAGCGAACTCATCGACTGGATTCAACTGCTGATGCACGCGGGCGTAACCCAGGACGACCTGCTGGACCTCGAAAACCTCCGCGAAGTGCCGCCCTACTTGGGTGCCCTCCTCAAAAACGAACAGGATTCCGAACTCCTGGCTGCCCTGCGGGCGAAAGGCAGGGCCTATTAATTGTCTAACGGAGCGATTTGCCGCAACGGCGGACCGTCCGTTTTTTTGTCCAATTTAAACCTAAGTAAAACGGAGCAAATCGCCGCGACGGCGGACCGTCCGTTAGACGACCAGTTCCCCATGTTTCTCTCCTTCTTCCTCCTCCTTCGTCGGAATGCCCTGCCGGTGACGCTGCCGGAGTACCTGACTATGCTCGAAGCATTGGTGAGCGAGGTGGGCGTCGTGACGATTGACGACTTCTATTTTCTGAGCAAAACGGCCCTCGTCAAGCACGAACAGCACCTCGATCTGTTCGACAAACTGTTTGGCGAATGGGTAGCTGGACAGGTGCCCGCCGGGGCCGAAAGCCTGCCCGCCATCCCGCCCGATTGGCTGCGGAATGCGCTGGAACAAAACCTGACGGACGACGAAAAAGCCGCGCTGGAAGCCGCTGGGGGCCTTGACGAACTCTATGACCGGCTCCGTCAGCTCATGGACGAGCAGAACGAACGCCACGAAGGTGGCTCGAAATGGATCGGAACTGGCGGCACGTCGCCGTTCGGCACGGGTGGTCATGCGCCGGAAGGGTTCAAGATTGGGCCGTCGGAAAGCGGGTCGGGGCAACGGAAGGCGGCGAAGGTGTGGGAACAGCGGGCCTACAAGAACCTCGACGATGGCGTTGAACTGAACACCCGCAACATGAAAATGGCCCTGCGCCGGTTGCGCCTCCTCACCCGCGAAGGTGTAGAAGACGAACTTGACATCGACGAGACCATTGCCGAAACGAGCCGTAACGGGGGTATTCTGGACGTGAAACTCCAGGCCACGCGCCAAAACCGGGTGAAAGTCCTGCTGTTGTTCGATGTGGGTGGGTCGATGGATGAGCACATTGATATGTGCAATCAACTGTTTTCGGCGGCCAAATACCAGTTCAAGCACATGGAGTTTCTGTACTTCCATAACTGCGTCTACGAGACGCTTTGGAAAGACAATACCCGCCGAAAAGACCGCATTCCGACCTGGGAGGTGTTGCACAAATACAACAAAGACTACAAGGTCATCTTCGTGGGTGATGCGGCCATGTCGCCCTACGAAATCACCGAGCCGCGCGGCAGTGTGGAGCATTATAACGAAGAAGCCGGGCAGGCCTGGCTCGACCGGTTCAAGGCCCATTACCCGCATATGGTGTGGCTAAATCCCTCGCCGTCAGCCTACTGGCAATATACCCATAGCACGAATCTCCTCCGCGACTGGTCGGGCCACCGGATGTTTCCCCTCACCCTCGGCGGGCTGACGCAGGCCATGAAATCGCTGAAAAACCCGAAGGTGACGTTTGGGGTGTAGTCTTCTGATTGGTGAGGGCTATATTTCACTCATAATGAGACACCTATCCCTTTTCCTCCTTTTACTACTTCCCCTTGCCATTACAGCACAGGCAGCGCAGCGGGCCACGCTTACGGGCGACATTACCAACGCCGCCGACGGGCAACCACTGCCCTTTGCCAGTGTGTATCTGAATGGCAGCACGCGCGGCACCACGACCGACGAAAAAGGGCATTTTTCGCTACCCGACGTGCCGTTTGGGTCTATCGAACTGGTGGTCTCGTATACGGGATTTTCGGCGGTTCGGCAGTCCATGCGCATCACCGAAATTAGGCCCCTCGCGGTGGCCATTGCCCTGTCGCCGCTGGCCAACCAACTGACCGACGTGGTGGTAAAGGCGCAGAAGGACAAAGCCTGGCTGCGGCAGGTGCGGCAGTTCGAGCGGGCGTTGTTTGGGTCGGGGAGTTTTGCGGGGTCGTGTGTGCTGGTGAACCCCGACGTACTCAGTTTCGCAGAAGCTGGCCGGATACTGATGGCCGAAGCCCGTGCGCCGTTAGTCATTGATAATCAGGCGTTAGGCTTTCGGTTGACCTATACGCTGACGGGGTTTCGGAGCCAGCCGGAGCGGGTTACGTTTGGCGGCACCACCCTGTTCGAAGCGATAACGCCCGCCTCGCCGAAGCAGGCTAAACAGTGGCAACGGAACCGGCAGGAGGCCTATAAAGGCTCGTTGCGGCATCTGCTGGCCAGTCTGGCCATGGGAACGTATGAAAAGGAGGGGTTTCTGGTGTTTCAGGCCGACCCATCGCGCCCGTTGCCCAAAAACCCGCCGCCCATGCTGAACGATGAACTTGGTCGCCATCTGAAACCGTTCAACGCCGCCACGATGCTGTTGGTCGGCACGTTAGCGCACGAACGCTGGCTGCGCAGTATTACCCCGCTGGAGGTGCTGTACACCCCCGTTTCGTCGCGCGAGTCACCTTACCCCGATGCGCCCTATGCATTTTCGCAGTTGGTGTTGCCCAAACAATTACTTGGCTTCACGGTGACGGGTGAGATCACGGCACCGCTGGGTTTCGATGCCATTGGCTACCTCAGTAACGACCGCCTCGCCACGGCCCTGCCCAACGACTGGCAGCACGACGCCCCGTTGGTCCGGCCCTGAACGTGGACGTGTGGTCGTCGGTTACGCCTGGTTTAGACAAACACCGTTTTCGCTACGGCCAAATCCTGCTTGTGGGCGGCAACGGCATCCATCGTGTTGGGCGAACCGGCTTCCAGGCACTGCTCCATCACAATATGTGGCTTAACGCCAGCGGCTTTCACGGCTGAAAAAAGACGCGGATAGTCAATGTCGCCGGTAGGGGTGAAGGTCTCCGACCAGATGCCGTTTTGCGACTGCCGGACGTGGATTTCAGCAATGCGCGGGCCGTAAAGTTTCACCACATCGAAGAGGGCCACCTGCGAATTTTCGGAGCCACGATAGACCCAATGGGCATCCAGGCAGAGCTTGACGTGGTTGGGGTTACTGCCCACCATCATGTGGTGAAATTCGCGGGCGGCGGCACGGTGTTCGGGGGCATGGGTGTGGTAGGCCAGGGTCAGGCCGCGCTTGCGCAGCTCGGCACCCAGATGGTCCAGATTACGGAGCTGTTCGTCGAGTTCCGCATCGGTTTTATTGTCGGGCGAACCCCACTTGACGGGGTCGGGATTGGTCACTATGATGCGCGTACCCAGGACTTTAGCGGCATCGGCAATGGCTAGTGCCGTGGCAATTGACGCATCGGCTTCGGTGCGGTTAAAGAGTCGGCTGCCCAGGTACAGCGACGGCATGGCGAGGTTATATTTTTTCAGCAATGGCCCCAGGTCCTGCACCTCTTTCAGACTGGAAACGCCCGGTTCGTAGGCCTTGAATCCCGAAGCCACAAAGTCCGCTAGCGACGCATCCTGGTCGGCCATCCATCGCTTTTTCGCCCGACCATAGAAGGTCAGCCAGGTGTATGAATTACACGAAATAATCTGACTAGCAAGGGGTTGCTCGCTGGCTGATTGCGCAAAAAGCTCAGTGGCTGACACGGTGGTTATGGCAGTTGCGGCAGCCATTGAGGCAAGAAACTGGCGGCGTGACGCGGGCATAGGCGTGGGGTTTGGTGAAGAAAGCTATCCTCCGCCATTTTTTCCTTAATGTATGCCGCCCGTTTGGGAAAGCGGGTTGAAATGGGGAGTTTTGGGGGTCAACTTGTACCCATCAACTCCCCATTTCATGCACATTGCGATTACCGGAAACATTGGCGCGGGTAAAACCACGCTGGCGCAACTTTTAGCCAACCACTACCACTGGGATGTGCTCTACGAGGCCGTCGAGGGCAATCCGTACCTGGCCGACTTTTACGGCGACATGGCCCGGTGGTCATTCAATCTTCAGATTTATTTTCTGAACAGCCGCTTCGAGCAGGTGCGCAAAATCCGGGAGTCGGGGCGGAGCGTGATCCAGGACCGGACCATCTACGAAGATGCCTACATCTTCGCCAAAAACCTCTACGACACCGGCAACATGAGTCCGCGTGACTACGAGACCTACCGTAGTCTGTTCGATAGTATGCTCAGCCTGGTGCGCCCCCCCGACCTGATGATCTACCTCCGCGCTGACCTGCCGAAACTGACGAGTCAGATTAAAAAACGCGGTCGTGATTTCGAGCAGGCCATCAGCCCCGATTACCTCCTCAGCCTGAACCATCTCTACGAGGAGTTTGCCCAAACCTACACCAGCGGCGACCTGTTGATTATTGATGTCAATGACCTTGACTACGCCACTAGTGCGGTTGACCTTCAGCAGGTTATCGAACAAATAGACCGGCAGTTGACGGTGCGGGCGTAATTCCCTACTTCAGCGAATAACGCCCCGGACGGGGTAGGTCTACGAACAGGAGGAGGCTCTGGGCGGTGAGGTCGCGGAGGAGTTTTTTGGCGCGGTATTCCGATATGTTGACCAGTTTGGCGAGGCGTTCCACAGAAATGGTATCGTGCTTTTGGAGGTATACCAGCAAATTTTTCACCATTGGCGTCTGTAGCAACTTCTTATCAAGTGCCTCATTATCAGCCATAAACTTTGTAGTTGGCACCGATTTGTCACGCTGCCGGACGTAGATCAGCCAGTCGCCCTGCTCGTTGAGGCTCTTGTGCGGCTTTTCGTTGCTCTCAGCCACGCGCACCAGCAACACGGTCTTGCCGTCCTGTTTCCGGGTCTCGTAGCTCACTGTAATGGCGGGTTCGATCAACTCGTCGGTGGCCCGTTCCAACGTCTGCACCTCCGCCTGTTCCGAGGTAATGCCCACTATTTTTTTGTCGTCGGCTACGCCAATGAGCAACGTGCCGCCGCTGGTGTTGGCAAACGCTGCCAGGGTGCGGGCAATGCGGGTGGCGCTCGATAAGGTCCGTTTAAATTCGAGTTTGGTGCCTTCGCCCGGTTCAATCAAGTTGTCGAGAGATGGTTTTGTCATTGTTCAGATAGTCGTCTTTAGGAATAATTAACACCCCCAAAAAGGCGTTTCTGCCTATTTTTGGGCAAAGTTCAGTTCAATCCTACACACACATGCTTGCTTATAAACGCCTGAATACCGTAACGGGTTGGGCCATTTTCGCCGTAGCGTTCGTCACCTATGCCCTCACGGTCGAGCGTACCGCCAGTTTCTGGGACTGCGGCGAATTTATTGCCTGCGCCTACAAGTTACAGGTGCCCCACCCACCTGGTGCGCCATTTTTTCTGCTCCTGGGCCGGTTGTTTTCGCTCATCTCTGGCGGCGACGTTACGAAGGTGGCCTACTGGATCAACATGGTGTCGGTGCTGGGTAGTGCGGCCACGATTCTGTTTTTGTTCTGGACCATTACCATGTTGGCACAGAAGGCGTTAGACAAAGTCGAAGCCGACTATGACCTGGGCGATACGCTCCTCGTGGTGGGTTCTGGGGCGGTGGGTGCGCTGATTTATACCTTCTCCGACACGTTCTGGTTCTCGGCGGTCGAAGCCGAAGTATATGGTCTGTCGTCGTTTTTCACGGCGGTGGTGGTGTGGGCGGCATTCCGGTGGGAACGCATCCAGGACGAGGCCACGGCCAACCGCTGGCTGCTGCTGATTGCCTACCTCACGGGCCTGTCTATTGGCGTCCACTTGCTGAATCTGGTGACGCTGCCCGCGCTGGCCATGATTTTCTATTACAAACATTACAACCGGGTGTCGCCGCGCGACATGGCCGTGATGCTGGTGTCGGCTATTGCGCTCTATTTTGGGCTGGTCTGGCTCGAAGACGTGCTTGTGCGAACCGTGTTTCTGGCCCTGGTGGCTGGCGCCATGTACCTCTTGCTGCGGACCAACATGGTCTCGAATACGCGCTACGAAAAAAGCACGTTCTGGGGTACGGCACTGGCGTTTGGTATTGGCATGGTGTTTCTGGCCGTTATCAACGCGGGGGTTATTCCGGGCCTGCCCAGCTCGGCGTTTGCGCTGGAACGCTTTGCCGTCAACGTGATTGGGCTGCCCTATAATTCGGGTATGATTGCCTTCGTGATCCTGTTTTTTAGCCTGCTCATTTACGGCCTGCTCTGGTCGAAAAAACGGCATTACGTGGCCATGCATACCGGGCTGCTGGCGTTTGCGTTTGTGCTCATCGGCTATGCCTCGTTCATTCAGGTGCTGGTGCGGTCGAGCTATAACCCGCCGATCAACGAAAACGACCCTGCCGACGCGCTGAACTTTATTTCGTACCTGAAACGGGAGCAATACGGCAGCCGGTCGCTGCTGTTTGGGCCGATTTATACGGCGGGCAACCCGGTTGGCAAAGAAGATGGCGAACCTGTTTACGCTAAGTCGGCGGGGGGGTACACCGTGTTCGATTACAAGCCCGAATACATCTATAACAAAGGCGACGAGATGCTGTTTCCGCGCATCTGGAGTACCCAGACTGACCACCCCGAACGCTACCGCAACTGGCTGGGCCTGCAGGAAGGGCAGATACCTACCTTTGGCGATAACCTCCGCTTTTTCGTTACCTACCAGCTTGGCCACATGTGGGCGCGCTACCTGATGTGGAACTACGCCGGGCGCGAGAGTGACTTTGAGGGGGCGGGCTACCTGCTGCCGTGGTCGAGCAACAAAGGCCTGCCCGACACGCTGACGCACAACAAGGGCCGCGACAATTTCTATATGTTGCCGCTCATTCTGGGTCTGCTGGGCATTGTTTTTCAGGCGTTTAGGCGACGGGGCGATTTTCTGGTGGTCTTGTTGCTCTTCTTTTTCACCGGCATAGCCCTGCAAATATTCCTCAACTCGCCGCCCACCGAACCGCGCGAACGGGATTATATCTACGTAGGGTCGTTCTATTTCTTTGCCATCTGGATCGGCTTGGGCGTGATGTCGCTGGCCGAGGGCTTGCAAAACTTCATCAAAAACGGGGCCATGCGCAACGGCCTCGTGGCTGGTTTGGCCCTGCTGATTCCGGTGATGATGGGGTTCAAAAGCTGGGACAACCACGACCGGTCACACCGGTACCATTCGGTCGATTTTGCCAAAAACCTGCTTAACTCCTGCGCCCCGAACGCCATCCTGTTTACCGGCGGCGACAATGATACGTTCCCGCTGTGGTATGTGCAGGAGGTGGAGGGCTTCCGGCGCGACGTGCGGGTGTGTAACCTGAGTCTGTTGGGCACCGAATGGTACATTCAGCAGATGAAGCGCAAGACCTACGAGTCGCAGGCACTACCCATCTCGCTCGATATGGAGCAGTTCAACAAGGGAGTGAACGACGTGGTGCTGTTTTACGCCAACCCGGCGGTGAAAAATGGCATCGACCTGCGGCAGTACATCAGCCTCGTCAAGCAGAACAACCCCGCCGTGCGTGCCCCCCTCGAATCGGGCGGTACGGCCAGTATTTTGCCCTCGGCGACGTTGTTTTTACCCATCGACAAAGCAGCAGTGGACAAGGCCAATTTCGTGCCGGCCAACCTGCGTCCGTACCTGAAAGACACGCTGACGTGGAACATCGGCGAGCGCAACCTCTACAAGCCCGACCTGATCATGCTCGACATGATTGCCACCAACAACTGGCAGCGCCCCATCTATTTCTCGGCCACCTTGGGCAACGAAAGCTACCTGAACCTGCGCGATCATATGCAACTGGAAGGCTACGCGTACCGCCTCATGCCGGTGGCCGTGCCGGGTGTCACCGACGGCTACGTGAACTCGGACGTGATGTATAAAAACATGATGACCAAAACGTTCTGGCGCGAGATGAACAACCCGAATTCGTACTACGACGATACCTACAAAGGGTCGCCGGTGATTTCGGCGCGGATCGCGTTTTTCCGGTTGGCCGACCAGCTCATCCGCGAAAACAAGCCCGACATGGCCAAAAAAGCACTCGACTACAGCATGTCGGTCTTGCCCGATGCCAGTATTCCCTATGATCAGGTGTCGGCCAGCTACGTGCGGTTGTACCTTGAATTGAACGACCCCAAAAAAGCCCAGCAGATTGCCGACGTCATGACCAACCGGGCCGAGCAGGTGCTGAATTACTACGAAAAGACGCACGACGAATCGGCTTCACCGCGCAACGAACTGTATGCGTTGCAGGTCATTGCCGAGGCCTACAAAGAGGCGAACCAACCGGCGATGGCTAAGAAATACAACGATATGCTACAGGCACACGTTAGCCATTTAGGGATCAACTAAAGCCTGCGGTACGTTACCACGAAAACCGAAAGAAGGCTCCCAAACGGGGACCTTCTTTTCTATCTTTGCACCACAATCTGGCTCATCTCTTATGACACACGACACGTATTCAACCATCGGCACTCTCGCGTTCTATGCCGTTTTATTAATTTCTGCCTTCATTACCGGTCGCTGGTTAATGAACAAAGAGCGGAATTACTAACTCGTATGCTCGGTGCTATCCTGCAATCTATCTACCACGCGTTGGGCTGGCGAATTACCGGCCCACACCCCACCGTGCCCAAAGCACTCTGGATTGTGGCCCCCCACACCACCAATTGGGACTTCCCGATTGGCCTCTGGATTCGGCATGAGGTGAAGGTATACATTGGCTTTTTAGCCAAAGGCACCCTCTTTAAATGGTATTCAGGCTGGCTTTTCCGGGCCTTGGGCGGCACACCTGTGTATCGAACGAAAAGTCATAACCTGGTCTATGCCATGGCCGACACCTTTACCCAGCACGATTCTTTGCACGTTTGCATCACCCCCGAAGGCACCCGTTCGGACGTGAGTAAGCTGAAAACGGGCTTCTATTACATCGCCCTGAGAGCCAATGTTCCGCTGATTCTGACCGGCTTTAGCTTCCCGAAAAAAGAAATCGTACTGAGCGAACCGATCTACCTGACCGGCGATTATCAGCGCGATATGTTGCCGTTTTACCAGTTCTTTGCCCAGCATTCCGGTCCACACAAAACGTGGCTGCTCGATTGGGAAGCCACCGGCGAAATTCCCGACCCAACCGTAGCCGCTGCCGAGCGGTAATTTTTTTACCAAATTTGTATAGCTATATTATGGGGGTAATACACAACGGTCCATGCTGCCAAAATTGGAACATTACCCGGTAAACTGGGTAGACGGAATGAAGATTGCCCGCAAGCACTTCACCGACTTCGAACACTTCGTCAGCGATCACCTGCGCGACACAGCGGCGCTGGGCCTGACCAACTATAACTACGGTTTGCTGGCGTCCGATGCGCCTGCGTTTGGCCTTCAGGTCATCACCGACCGTAATCAGAACATCCGGATTCAACTCAGCAACTGCCGGGCCATTACCGGGGCGGGTTGCCGGATCGAACTCATCAACCAGCCGCTCGAACTGTCGACGAACCTGACCGCGCTGCTGGAAAGCTATAATATCCCGATGGCTGATGAGCTTCAATTTCTGGTCGTGCTGTCGGTCGATCTGTTTGTGCGGCAGCCCGAAGGCATCCCGGCCAATAACGAACCATTTCCGCGTCCGCCGTTTTCGGTGCCGACGTATCGCCTCAACGTGGTACCGGGCTACCAGTATGAGGCCGAAGGCGTAACCCGCGCCGCTGCCGCCCCTGATTATCCGTCGGCTTCGTTTGAGTCCTACCACCTGGTGGTGGGACAACTGGCGGTTAAGTTCGGACAAGTTGCTCAGGACGAGGCTTTTATTCCGGCTTGTTCGGCCATCAGCGGTTACGTGGGCCTGCTGGGCTGGGCCAACCGGTTCGACAAAATGGTGGCCGAAATCCAGCGCGATTCGTACCTGATTGTGGCCAAAGTGGTGCGCAAACGCCGTACCGAGCAGGCTTACCGCGCCGGGCCACTAGCCGAGCAGATTCGGGTGTTGGCGCAACATGTGGCCGAAGGTGCCGACGACGTGCTGAACCACCTCCAATTTGGCGGGCGCGAACAGTCGCCGATGGAGTACCTCAAGCGCATTACGCGGATGACGCGACTGCTGAAAACCACGCTCGATTGCCTGTGCGAAGAAGACAAAAACTCGCCCTCGCTGGCCCGCGAACTGGTGCTGCCCTACTTCCAGAGCTGGACCAATATTGACCCCGCCGCCGTGGAAGTGGCTATCAATGAGGTGATTGCCAAAGGCTACCGCCACGCCCATTTGCAGGAACACCTGCCGCTATTGGATCGCTGCTGGGATTATTTCCGCGTGATCTTCCGCCGGCTGACCGAACTGGAATATATTGGCCAGGAAAACACCGACTACGATTTCGATACGCAACGCCGGTCTACCCACCGCGCCGACCGACCCACCGAACGCGTCAACGACCCGTTCAGCGGGGGGTATAGTTTTCAGTAAACAAGTTGATGTGTTTGTGTGTGTTGCTGGAGCAGCTTCGCGCTCGGCCCCTTCGACTCCGCTCGGGGTGACTGGCAATTAGATTCAACTCGTTAAGCTTTCTTATTTTCCTGTCACCCTGAGGGGAGTCGAAGGGGCC
>JBBRMP010000101.1:0-20692 GCA_038230755.1 Cytophagales bacterium
AGTAACACGGCAACCAGTAAAGTATACTTCAGACAACTTGGTTAGTGTACCATTGAGCCTGTCTATAGCTACACTGCAACGATTTGTGGCAACCATCAGCCTAAAGTTAGCCCCACGAGTTTTTATGAGAAAGCCCTGCTTTTTCAAGTACGTCGCGGCTGTCATCGCGTTTGTGGAGCCTGCGGTCAATGATAGACAAGGTTAGCAGATTACCCGTTTTGAACAGCACTAAAACAGGCATCGGAAATATCCGGTTAAACTCCCGCGTAATCTGCGCCAGTTGGGTGCGTGTGTAGGTGGTTTCACTCAGTTCAACGGCAAAAAACAGGTATGATTCAATAATGGTGTTGTCAACCCGTCCCGCATCGAAGAGGCCCATCTGCCGGTTCATTTCGGCTTCGGTAAGCTGAAACAGCAGATGAACCTGTTTCCAGTCGGCGGCACGAGCTTTATCGGCATTCATGCGTTCGGCCAGTTGTGGATACTCGGCTACCAGACCCGCATACGTCGGTTGGTCCAGCGGATTTTGGCGTTCGGTATTGTAGCCCAGCGTTTGAAATAAGCCAATGGCATTATGAAACAGGCTACCGCCTTCAAACTGCCGAAGCGCGGAAGCGAGGCCATTTTTCACGTCGGTTGCTGTACGATTCACGTTATCACTAACCATATAATGGGGTCAAAATCAGGTTGGGAGGCTAATCGGTTTTGGGTTATGCACTCGCCCGTTTGGCAATTTACGTTGTCAGCCAGGCGGAAACGGCTTCGATCCGGCGCACGAATTCTTCGGAACTCGGAAAAAACGAACTGAGGGTATCGGGCAGTTGACTGGTGAGCGAGTAGGTGGCCACGCCAATGGGTTTGTTGATGTCCTGGAGGGCAAACTCGACGGTGGTTCGGCTTTTGTCTTTGCAGATAATGATGCCGATACTCGGATTTTCGTGGGCTTTTTTGACCCTTTTGTTCAGCAAAGACAAATAGAAATTCATCTTGCCCGCGTACTCAGGACGGAACTCGTCAATTTTCAGCTCAATCGCTACCAGAGCCTGTAACCCACGATGATACAGCAACAGGTCGATGCGGTAGTCGGTGCCGTCGAGTTCAATGACATACTGATTACCGATAAAGGCAAAATCACTCCCCATGTCAACCAGAAACCGGCGGACATTGGCCAGGATAGCCTGCTCTAGTTCAAATTCTGAATGGGGTTCGGCCAGGTTTAGAAAGTCAAACGTATACTCATCTTTCAGCGTCAAACTGGCCTCCGTTTGCGTGGGTTCGGGCATTGTCTGCTCGAAGTTATGCTGGCTAATGAGTACTTTTTGGTACGCCTGATTATCAATCTGGTGAATCAGCACGTTGCGGCTCCAGTTGTTTCGGCGGCTTTGCCGGATGTAAAACAGTCGTTCGTGGTCGTCTTTACATTTCTCCAGAATCACGATATTATGCGACCAGCTAATTTCTGCCACCATTGGTGGCAGAATTAGAGAGTTGTTGGCGTACTGAGTGTAAAAAGCCCGCATACGCCACAAATTTCGCGGTGAGAAACCGCTGATGCCGCTAAACTCCGCCTGGAGTTCAAGGGCCAGCGTTTCCACCACCGCCTTACCCCAGCCGTGTTGCTGCTGTCGGTCAACAATCAGTTGGCCCAACTCCCAGTAGAGCTGAATCTGTTGGCTGTTAACGGCCCGGAGTGCCTGATACTGCGCCTGCCGAATTCGCGCTTTCACGTCGGCCACGAACTGGCGGTACGCGTCGGTTTGGGTTAAGTCCATCGCTGCTGTTTACTTGATAATGAGCCAGGTAATGAGTTCGAATTCGGTGCTGGTTGTGATCTGTTTTTCTTTGGGTAGTAAGGTGCCGCCCCGTCCTGTCATGAGTTGATTAGCGGCTTGTTTACGAAACGTACCCGCCGCCGCCTCAATCGCCGCTTTCATCATGCCCGAATAAGCAGCCATGTTCAGGCCATTTTTGGTTTCGGCGTTGAAGAGATCGCAAAGTTGTTCGTAGGCTTGTGGGCGGTCCTGGCAGAGCAGCCGGAAAATTTCCATGATCTGCTTGGTGTTCACGTAGCTGTACTTCACCGTGCCGTCGTCATACACGTAAGCCAGGTAATACGGGTGCAACGGGTTGATGGCCTGATTCTCCGTTGAGTTGGTCGCCTCGGCATCGGGTTTGTGGCGCAGGCAAAACAACGTACCTGGCTTAATCTGATCCGTCGAGGGCACCACGGCGTAAAGACCCAACGGGGCGTTGGCCAGTAGCTGCTTGTTTTGCTCGATGAAGCGCATCAGTTCGATGCGGAAATCGTCGAGCGTAAAATCGGTGAGCGATACGCCGCCTTCGTTGAGGTCTTCCAGGTCCAATACCTCTTCCTGTAGGCGTTTGAGTTGCTTGTCGCGGAATTTCAGGTCCTGCTCCACCAGGTCTTCCAACTGCTCATTACTCAGCAGGTTGTCTTCGCCGGTGGCCGTCATATCCACCAGGGCCATGCGGGCTTCCACGCGGGCTTTCAGGTTGATGTATTGGTCGAGGTCTTTGGTGGGCCAGAAATTGACCAACTGAATCTGGTCGTTGACCGAGCCAAGCCGGTCGATCCGCCCGAAGCGTTGAATGATTCGGACGGGGTTCCAGTGGATATCGTAGTTGACGAGATAATCACAGTCCTGGAGGTTTTGGCCTTCCGAAATGCAATCGGTGGCAATCAGCAGGTCAACGCCTCCGGTCTGCGGCATGGTGCCGGTTAGCTTATCGCGGCCTTTGGCGCGGGGCGAAAAGTTGGTCAGAATGGCGTTGAAATCGGTTTGTCTGGTGTAGCCTCCTTTGGGCTGAAACGTGCTTTTGTTGCCCCCCGCCCCGCCCGACACCAGCGCGGTATCAAGGCCAAATTCGGTTTTCGCCCAGGTATGCAGGTTGTCGTACAGGTACGTTGCCGTGTCGGCGAAGGCGGTAAACACAATCACTTTCCGGTTATCGGCGTTGAGCGGGCTGGCTATTTTGGCCCCGATCAGGCGTTTCAGTGCCTGTAGTTTAGCGTCGCGGTCGGGCGTGATGGCGAGAGCGTTGTTGTAGAGCGAGGTGAGTTTGCTGCGGTCGGCTTTCAGGTCCGTTTGCCACGTTGCCACGTCGATGTGGGCCAAATTGAGCTTGCGCCCTTTGCCAATGAAAAACGCTTCGTTGGCGGCCACCACGTCCTCGTCGTCGCTGTCGAGGTCAACGAGTTCATCGGCCTGAATATCCCCGGATTCAAGGCCATCCTGAAAATTTTTTATTCGTTTTTCGAGGGCTTTTATTTTGTCGATAGTGCGCAGCATCGAAATCTCGAATGATTGCACCGAGCTTTCCAGGCGTTTCAAAAAGCCCACTTTCATCATGCCAATCAGAAAATGTTCGCGTTTCTCCTGCGAGAAATTGGCCGTCTTTTTGGTATCGACCCGCTCGCCGTATTGCTCCTTGTACGCATCCTGCAAATAGGCCGACGGATTGAATAAACTAAGCTGATAGCTCAGAATTGCCCTGTTCACTTCATCATACGACGGAAACATTTCGTCGGTATCCAGATCGGGATAAACGGCAATGGGTTTCAGGCGGTCAGGAAACTTTCCGATGGCCGACATATCATAAAACGTCTGAATATGCCGCCGCGACCGGGCAATGGTCAGTTCATCGAGCAGTTTAAAAAAGCTGCTGTCTAACTTTTCCATCAGCCCCTGCACGGTTCGTTTGGGGTTTTTGGTGGCATCGGCCCAGTCCGAGAATTGTTTTTGGGCGTTTGTCAAGGTCGTACCGAGGTTCTTTACGCCCGTCGATTCGGCCAGGGCGGTATCGCTACCGCCCGTGATAAAATAAAGCTGATTGCGCAGGTCTTTGAGCGTATTGTTGACCGGCGTGGCCGATAGCAGCAGCACGTTGGTTTTGGCCCCGGCCCGAATAATGTCGTCCATCAGGCGGGCGTAACGGCTCTTTATCAGGTTGCCGTCAGCATCATACTTGCCGACGGTGTTGTTCCGAAAATTGTGCGATTCATCAATCACCACCAGGTCATAAACACCCCAGTTGAAGCTCCCGATGTCAATATTGTCGGCATACGATTTACCCTGGGTACGTCCCAGATCGGTGTGGTACATGACCGTGTAGTTGAGTTTGTCGGTCTGTAGGGGGTTGAGCGTCGAATTCTTTTTTGCCTGATAAATGGTCCAGTTATCGCCCAATTTTTTGGGGCATAGCACCAGCACATTTTTATTTTTAAGCTCGTAATATTTAATCACCGCCAGGGCTTCAAACGTCTTACCGAGGCCAACGCTATCGGCCAAAACACAGCCGCCATGTTGTTCTATTTTTCGTATGATACCCTTAACCCCGTCCTGCTGAAAGAGATATAGTTTCTGCCACACCGCCGACTCGGTGAAGCGGGTTTTACTCTCGAACGAACTATCGTGCTGCTGTTGGCTGAGGTAATTCTCGAAAATGTGGTAGAGTGTTTTCAGGTAAACAAACTCCGGCGCGGTGTCTTTGTAGAGTTGTTCTAGGTATTTCAGCACCTCGTTTTTCACATCGCGCACTAAATCGTCTGACGTATCACCTACTGCCCACAGTTCTTCAAACCAGTTTTTGAGGTCTTCAAGCTGCGACTTACTATCCACGATCAGGTTCAGCTCCATGTTGGGCCGGTTGCCGAAGCCCAGCCCCCGCGCCGTGAAGTTGGAACTACCCGAAATAGCGTCCTGCCCACCGTTAAGCTGTTGAATATGGTAGAGCTTACCGTGCAAAAAATTTGGCTTTACCATAGACCGAATCTGGACTTTGGTCCTGATCCATTCGGCGCATTCGCGGGCGATACCCTTTTGCTTCATAGAGGCATCGGGCGTGATGGTATCCTGCTCGATCTTAGCCGGGCGGAACTGCTTGCTGTCGTCCAAGATGAAATTAGGCTCACCGAACAGAAACCGCAGGTTGTCGATCTGGTCAAGCTGACCCTTGAGGTGTTCGTAGGCGTAGATGGTGAAATAGGCCGACACAACAGAGAGGCTCGTGCCTGCTTTGATCTGATCCTGGAGAAACCCACCCACCGAGCCATGCTCTCCCTTGGGCCAGTTTGTGTTTGCCGATTTTTTCCAGTTGTCACGAATTTGTGTTGACGCCATGAATAACGAAGTGAACGGATGACATAAGTGAGCAAACTACGAAAAATCCGGTGTGCGTTGTACATTTAATCATGATACGCCTTTACCCGCTTCTTCTTATCCCGTTACTCCTTGCCAGTTGCCAAAAGGCCGAACCTACGCTGTTTACGGCCCTCGATGCCGACGATACACACGTCACCTTTGCCAACACCATCACCGAAACGGCAACGCAAAACGTGATGGCTTATGAGTATATGTACAACGGCGGCGGCGTGGCCACGGGCGATCTGAACAACGACGGACTGGCCGACGTGTATTTATCAGGCAATCAGGTTGATAACAGGCTTTACCTGAATAAAACAGCACCCAAAACAACCCCGTCGGACGATCCGTTACCGTTGGTTTTTACCGACGTCACCACCGCCGCAAAGGTGGGCGGACGACCCGGTGGCTGGAAAACGGGCGTGACCATGGCCGACGTCAACGCCGATGGCTGGCTCGATATTTACGTTTGCTACTCAGCCCTGAACGACCCCGCCAACCGCGCTAACCAGCTCTTTATCAACGACTGCCACATGCCCGGTGCGGTGCCCACATTCACCGAACGCGCTGCCGAATACGGCCTCGACGCGCCCGGCACATTCTCGACGCAGGCTGCCTTTTTCGATTATGACCGCGACGGCGACCTCGACATGTTTCTGGTCAACCACGGCAACATGTTTTACTCCCCGTTCTTCAACACCCACAAACTCCGCAACAAACGCCACCCTTATTTCGGGAATCGGTTGTACCAGAACGAAGGAGGTCACTTTGTTGATGTCTCCGACGAGGCGCGCATTCACGGGGGAGGTATCAACTTCGGGCTGGGCGTAGGCGTAAGCGATCTGACCGGCGACGGCTGGCCCGATTTGTATGTGGGCAACGACTATGAGGAGCAGGACTATTTCTACGTCAACGACCAGCACGGGCACTTTGCCGAAGCCACCAAGTCGACTTTTGCGCATATGTCGCGCAATACGATGGGCATCGACATTGCCGACGTGAATAACGATGGCCTGCCCGACGTGGTCACCACCGATATGCTCCCCGCCTCCTGGGAACGCCAGAAACTGCTGAAAGGCCCCGACGAATACGACCGGTTTCAACTCATCGTCGATAGCGGTTTCGGCTACCAGCACATGCGGAATATGTTGCAGATAAACCACCGCCCCGGCGCGGCGGCTAGGGGGCGATTCCTCGAAACTGGCCAACTATCAGGCATCGCCAATACGGACTGGAGTTGGTCGGCGTTGCTGGCTGATTTTGACAACGACGGGCGGAAAGATTTGTACATCACCAACGGCATTCCACGTGATTTTACGAGCCTCGATTTCCTGAAATATGATGTTGAAGCGGGCAAAGAAAAGAACCTACCCGGACCGGTACGCCGGAGCGGCGGGACCGCTCCCGCCGACCTCATTGCCAAACTCCCCGCCACCAAAACCGATAACGTGGCCTTCCGCAACCGCGACGGACTCCATTTCGACGACGTTACCAAACGATGGGGCCTCGCCGAAGGTATGGTCTCGACCGGAGCGGCGTATGCCGATCTGGACAACGATGGCGATCTGGATCTGGTCGTGAACAATACCAATGTACCCGCTGCGATTTACCGGAACAATGCGGATCAACAAACTACCAACCAGCACCTCACTATCAAACTGGTGGGCGAAGGTGGCAATTGGTTTGGCGTTGGGTCGCTGGTGACCATCACGCGTGGGGCGTTGATACAAACGCAGGAACTGATGCCCACGCGGGGGTTCCAATCAGCCGTGGCCCCAGTACTGACGGTGGGGTTGGGGCCGGAAAAGAGCCAGTCTCGGTGCAGGTACGCTGGCCCGACGGGCGGGTAAGCGCAATGGCCAACCGGTCCGGCGTCCCGGTGACGCCCAATTCCACGATCAGCGTTCAGCAATTGGGGGCTGTTTTGCCTGAAAAACCAGCGTCAGTGGCTCAGAATACCCTTTTCGGCCCGGTGTCTGATTGGGGCATTTCGTTTGTTCACCACGAAAATCCGTATGTCGATTTTAAGCAGGAGCCGCTGATTCCCTACCAGTTATCGCGGCAGGGACCGGCGCTGGCTAGTGCCGACGTGAACGGCGATAGCCGCGCCGACGTGTTTGTGGGTGGGGCAACGGGGCAACCCTCGCAGTTGTTTTTACAGGGGGCAAACGGCCAGTTTGTGCCCGCACCCGCCGGGGCCTTCCCGCCACCCCAAACCGGTCCAAACACCCCCGCCGATGCCGTGGCCGCGCTCTTTTTCGATGCCGACGGCGACCTCGACCCGGACCTGTATGTGGTGCGCGGTGGCAACGAATACGGTCCCGGCTCACCAGCTTATCAGGATCAATTATTCCTCAACAATGGTGGTCGGTTTACCCTCGCCGACGGAGTGTTGCCCCTGGAACGCAGCCCCGGCAGTTGCGTGGCAGCGGCCGATTATGACGGTGATGGCGACCTCGATTTGTTTGTGGGCGGTCGGGCAGTGCCGGGGCAGTTTCCCATTGCGGCCCCCTCTTACCTGCTCAGAAATGACGGAAAAAGTGCTAAGGGAGACCCCATTTTTCCATTGCCCAAACGCTCACGCCGGGCATGGTGACGGGTGCTGTCTGGACTGATATTGACCAGGATAAACGGCCCGATTTGCTCCTCGTGGGCGACTGGATGCCCGTCAAATTGTTCCAAAATAAAGCTGGAAAACTGACCGAAGCTGACGCTCAAACAAGCGGTTTAGCCCAGACCGGCGGCCTCTGGACGTGCATCGTTCCCGCTGATATTGACGGCGACGGAGACACCGATTTCTTGCTCGGCAATCTCGGCGAAAACGTGCAGTGGAAAGCTTGTGGCGACACGGCCCTGACCATCCTGGCGGCTGATTTCAACGAAGATGGGCGCGTGGACCCTATCATCAGCCAGCGCATCAACGGTGTTCACATCCCTCTCGCCTCGCGCGATGAACTGCTCGATCAGATCAACGGCCTGCGCAAACGCTACGTCCGCTATGCCGACTATGCCAAAGCTACCGTCGAGACCATGTTCGACGCGGAGTCGTTGGCCAAAGCGCAGGAACTGACCGTTAACACGTTAAGCAGCAGCATTTTAGAGAACCTTGGGGGCGGCAGATTTCGGCTTCGCACGCTCCCTGCCGAGGCACAGTTCTCTACCGTACAGGGCTTTGTGGTGCAGGATTTCACCCACGACGGTATCGCCGACATCCTGTTGGCGGGCAACTATTACCCCCTCCGCGTGCAGCAGGGCCGCTGCGATGCCGGGCAGGGCCTGCTGCTCAAAGGCAGTGGAAAGGGCCAGTTCATACCCGTGCCCGCTGCCCAAAGTGGCCTGTTCCTGACCGGCGACCTCCGGCGATTAGTGGCCGTTCCAACAACGGGTGGCACGTTGGTAATAGGCGCGTGCGACAATGGGGCAGTGGTGGGGCAGGCTTTTAATGTCCCTTCAAATCTTACTTCCCAATAACCCGTTTCGCCACACCCTCCTTCGTGATCGTCACGGGCTGAATCTGGCCTTTGTCATCGAAATACATCCGGTCGATGCAGGTTTCGCGGTGGTTGGCAGCGGTTTCGGTGAGGGGGCGGCGGTGGTAAACGATATACCATTCATCCGTACCCGGCACATTGATGACTGAATGGTGCCCCGCGCTGGTGGCCACGGTGGGGTCCTGCTGGAGAATTTTACCCACCCGACGGAATGGCCCAAACGGCGAATCGGCCACGGCATAGGCCACCGAATAATCAGGGTTGCCCCAGCCGCCTTCCGACCACATGAAGTAATATTGACCCTTCCTGATAAACATAGTTGGCCCTTCTGTGTAGTTCTGGGGCGTTATTTCCCGAAACGTGGTGCCGTCCGGGAAGGGGACAAAGCCGGTATAGTCGGGCTTCAACTGCGCCATGTTGCAGTGGCCCCAACCGCCGTAGATCAGGTATTCTTTACCGTCTTTATCCTGAAAAACGAACTGGTCGATGGGCTGCGCTTTGTTGTAAATGTGGTCGATGAGGGGTTTGCCGAGCAGATCTTTAAATGGCCCGGCGGGTGAATCAGCCACGCCCACGCCGATGCCGCCTACCTCGCCTTCGTGTACGTCGTTGGCCCCGAAAAAGAGGTAGTATTTACCTTTTTTCTCAACCACAGCGGGTGCCCACATGGCTTTTTTCGCCCATTTGATACTCGTGGTATCCACAATAGTCGGGTGCTTCGTCCAGGTAATCAGGTCGGTAGACGAGAAGGCGTCCATGAACGTCTGCTTCTCATAGTTGTCGGAATAGGTGGGGTAAATCCAATACGTTTTCCCGAAAATAGTCGCCTCCGGGTCGGCATACCAACCGGGAAAAATAGGGTTTCCCGACGTTTTTGGGGCGGTTTGAGCCGTGGCAATTGTGGCCAGCAAGAGGCAGGAAAAGATAACGTGGAGTTTGACGCAGTTAGTCATAACGGGCGCTGATTGGCGTTTGTAAATCGGCCAAAAATACGCCTGCGGTCTTTGGCTTCCTAAGCAACGGATAATCGACCTGATTTTTATGCTTAACTTCCTGTCATCTTATGAAAAACAATCCTGAAACGGCCTCCCTGTTCAATCGGCGGGGTTTCTTGACAGCAAGCTCGCTGGCATCGCTGACCGCGTTGCTGGGTACGAACATCGCTTTTGCCGACAAACTGCCCCGGCATTACTTACCCCTGGCGGTCGATTTCGACCCGATGGCCGACAAGAACAAGCAACTCGTGGTGCTCAACGACAAGCCCTGGAACGTGGAAACCCCGGCCCACCTCCTCGACGATGCCGTGACGCCCGCCAGCAAGATGTTTATTCGGAACAACGGCCTGATTCCAGAAAAGATCGACCTTGCCCACTGGACGCTTACCATCAACGGCGAATCGGTGAACAGCCCGAAAACGTATTCGCTCAACGACCTGAAAACCAAATTCAAGCCCTATACCTACCAGCTCGTTTTGGAATGCGCGGGCAACGGACGGGCGGGCTATTTCCCGAAAACATCCGGTAATCAGTGGACCGAAGGCGGCGTGAGTTGCGCCGAGTGGACGGGCGTGAAGCTTAAAGACGTCCTGGCCGACGTGGGCCTGAAACCCGATGCGGTCTACATTGGCTACTACGGCAAAGACCTGCACCTGAGTCAGGATCCCGAAAAACCGGTGATCTCGCGGGGGGTTCCCATGCGTAAAGCCCTTGACGATGAGACGCTTATTGCCTGGGCCATGAACGGGCAACCCATTCCACTTACCCACGGGTTTCCACTGCGGCTGGTTATCGGCGGCTGGCCCGCGTCGGTATCGGGCAAATGGCTGCATACCATTGCCGTTCGGAACAAAGTGCATGATGGGGCCAAGATGACGGGCAAAAGCTACCGCATACCCATTCACCCGGTGATGCCCGGCGTGGACCCACCCGAAAGCGAGTTCAGAATCATTGAGTCGATGCCCATAAAATCGGTAATCACGTTTCCGCAGACGGGGCTGGAACATGCTGCCAGTCAACCAATTACGGTACGCGGTCATGCCTGGGCGGGGGATCGGATGGTGAAAGACCTGGCCGTTTCCATCGACTTTGGCGCTACGTGGCAACCCGCCAACCTCGACAAACCCAAAAACCGGCTGGCCTGGCAACACTGGACGGCGCAGGTAAAACTACCTCAATCGGGCTACTACGAAATCTGGGCACGCGCCACTGACGACGCGGGCATCTCGCAGCCAATGGTGATGCCACAATGGAACCCCGAAGGCTACTGCAACAACGCCTGCCACCGCATTGCGGTGAAAGCAGTTTGAGTGTGTTTAGCGGAGCGTTGCTCCGCTGTGTAATAAGTGATTCAATTTATCACACAGCGGAGCAACGCTCCGCTAAACATGGCTTCGCCCAAATTCTCGTCAACGTACCAAATCCAACACTAACATGAACACCCTTCCCCCCTACCACTGGCTGATCGGCAGTTTTTGTATCTGGCTGCTCTGCGCCTGGTCGATGCAACGGCCCGCCGAATCGAAAACACAATCGGCTATCGTTCAGACGGATACAACCAAAAAGCAGGTTATAAGATATGACCCCAAAACGGGGCTGGCGCTGGACAAAGACCTGCCGATCATCGTGGGAAATTGCACGGCCTGCCATTCAGGCAAGATTATTATGGTCAGTCATTTCAGCCGCGAAAAATGGATCGAGCGTATTCGGTGGATGCAGAAAACGCAAAAGCTCTGGGACTTGGGCACGTCTGAACCCGCTATTCTCACCTACCTCACCACCTACTACGGCCCCATCGATACCCCCTTCGACGGGCGGCGATTACCCTTACCCACTCCCGTCTGGCATACGCGCTAAACGGGTATTATTAGGCCTAGGGGTCAAGCTATTGGTTAATCCTGACGCTAAGTCGTACTTTGTCATTTCTCTCATCACAGTGTTATGTTACATTCCCTCGAAATTCAGAATTACCGTAACCTCCGCCACTTAACCATCGAAAAATTAGGGCGGGTGAATCTGCTGGTTGGGAAAAATAATACGGGGAAAACCTCGGTATTAGAAGCAGTATATCTGTGGGCAAATTATGGCCGGTTCGATAGCATTTATGAATGTCTAGAAGTAAGGGACGGTTTTTTTGAGTCTATAGCAGAAGATAGCTACACACGCAGCTATGCTTTACTTTCATCTCTGTTTACTGATCGCTTAAATGATAATCGTGACGGTTTTATAAAAATAATCTGTCAAAGTAAGTCAAAATCGAGCGAGTTAATAATCAAGCTTCAGCACGTGAAAGTAACAGTATCACGTGTTGAGCAATTTGCCTATAATTACCAGCCTGAAGTTTTGAGGTTATACATATCTCATTCTGATGATACTACTGAGCGAGTAATTCAGGCTGAGCAATTTTTGCGATTAAGAGAGCCAGGCTTTCCAAGTTATGGTTTTCCAAAAGACATACTCAATCAATTTGTAAGATCAAACAACGAAAATCGTTTTTCTATTGGAACACTTTTTGATGAAATCGCCACAACTGATTGGGAAGGGGAGGTTATTGATGCATTAAAAATTATTGATTCCCGAATCATCAAGATTGCTTTTCGCACTGACATAATAAGTAACAAGCGCTATGCAATTTTTCGTCTGGAAGGCACCAATCAACCACTCCCACTTCGCTCAATGGGCGACGGCGTCAACCGTATCCTGAACATCATTCTTGCAATGGTTAACTGCGAAAGCGGGTATCTATTCATCGACGAGTTCGAGAAAGGATTACACTATTCTGTTCAGGAAAAACTGTGGGAAATTATCTTTTATCTTGCTGAACGACTTAACGTTCAAGTATTTACCACAACACACAGCCTTGATTGTGTTGAAGCCTTCTCGGCTGTATTGAGCAATGGTAAACAGGGAAAAGAAGCCGGTGTTGTGATTCGGCTCGAAAATTATAGCGGAACTATTGAGGCTACAGTGTATGACGCTGACGAAATTCAGTCAACTACCCGTGTTCATGTTGACCCCCGATGAAGAGCAATACCGACCGTAAAAATTTCCCATTCAAATTATTAGTTGAGGGCACTGATGATCTGTACGTAGTTGCCAATATCAGGGATAGGCATAATTTAGCTGATAACTTCGATATAATCGATTGTAAGGGTGTTAGTAATATCCCTGATCAGGTTGTTGCCCGAATCAAACAGGGTCAATCGACTGTTAAAGCTATCGGAATTATACTAGACGCTGACAATGACCTGGACGCACGTTGGCAAAGTATACATGATATTCTCAAAAAAGAGGGTTACGAAGTCCCAACTCATCCTGATGTTAACGGAACAATACTTTCAGGTCCAGTCCGTAACCCAACAATCGGTATTTGGCTTATGCCTGACAATTTACAGTCGAGAATGCTGGAAGATTTTGTAATGCACTTAATCCCACCTGGTGATTTACTCCAGCCATATGTAAATCAGATTTTAGCTGACATTGAATCACAGAAAATCAGCAATCGGTATGACCCAAATGTACACAGAGCGAAAGCGTTTATTCATACATGGTTAGCCCGGCAAATAGATCCTGGCAAACCGATGGGAACAGCTATATCCGCAACTTTTCTTGATCATAATACAGACCTATGTTTGCGCTTTGTTGCTTGGCTAAATCGTTTATTCAACAACCAGTAGTCATATCTGTTTCTCTCGTTGGCAACTTAGAAAGCTCATGCATTTTAGGTTTACGGTACGCATTCTGGTTTACCTCTTGTCGTCGACGGCGTTGCTGGCGCAGGGGCAACAGGCCCGTAAATCTATCGGCGACTATGATTTCAGTCAGCATGGACTTCAGGCGGTGCGGCTGCGTTACCCTGCCCTCACCGGCACGGGCATTACCGTTTCGGTGAAGGAACAGCCGTTCGACACATCGGATATTGATTTCCGGGGACGTATTGTCGTCACCCCCGCGCTGGCCAAATCCTTCACCGACCATGCCTCCACCATGACCACCCTGCTAGCGGGGGCGGGCAACACGGCACCCAGTAGTCTGGGCGTGGCCCGTGGGGTGCGGCTGGTGTCGTCGTCCTACGACCGGCTGGCCCCCGACACGCTGCCGGAACTCCGTCGTCTGGGTATTTCCGTCCAAAACCATTCGTATGGCGTTAGCATCGAGCGGGTTTATGGGCCGGATGCTCGGGCTTATGACGAACAGATTACCCAGCAACCCACGCTACTTCACGTTTTTTCGTCGGGAAACAGCGGCCTGGAACTTCCCAAAAACGGGCCGTTGCCGGGGCCGTTTATGACGCTGACGGGTGAATTCAAGCAGGCCAAGAATACGCTTGTCGTGGGCGGTATCAGCAGCCGGGGCGTCCTGGAATCCCGTAGTTCGCGCGGCCCCACCGCCGACGGACGCATGAAACCCGAACTGGTAGCCTACGGCAACAACGGCACGTCCGAATCGGCGGCGCTGGTGTCGGGCGTGGCGGCATTGCTGCAACAAAGCTACCGCGATCAGCAGGGGCAATTACCCACCACCGCCTGGATAAAAGCCTGCCTGATAGCTAGTTGCGAAGATATTGACCGGCCCGGCCCCGACCATGCCGCCGGTTTCGGCAACCTCGACGCGCTGGGGGCCGCGACCGTGGCGCAACTTAACCAATACCAAACGGGCACCGTTACCAACGGAGCCACGCAGTCGTTTACCATCACGGTACCGCCCAACGTAGCCCGGCTTACGGTGGCGCTGGCCTGGAACGACACCCCCAATGCCACGGGCATCCTGCGCCAAAATCTCGACCTGCTGCTTGATCCCCCCAACAACGGTAAACCCATTCAGCCCTGGGTGCTGTCGGCGGTATTGCACCCTGACTCAGTGACGTTGCCCGCCTGGCGCGGCACCGACCGGGTGAATAATGCCGAGCAGGTTTCGGTACAAAATCCAGCACCGGGCATCTACCGCGTCCGGGTCATTGGCGCGGCCCTCCCCGATGGTCCACAGGCCTATGCCATGGCCTATGCGGTCGATTCGGTACTGACGTGGTTCAGTCCCACCAACGGGGCGGTGCTGACGGCTGGCGAAACGCAGCCCATCCGCTGGCTCTGGCGGGGCGACAAGGCCGTCCGGGGTGCGGTTTCAGTTCAGCTGGTGGGCGCAAAAACCTGGCAATCCGTTGCTGATGATGTGCTACTGGCCGACCAACTAGTGTGGTGGACAACGCCCAACCGCGCCCAAACCGCCCGGCTGCGGCTGGTGGCGAGCGCGGGTACGTTCATCTCCGACACGTTCACGATTAGCCCGAACACCCGGCAACGGGTACTGCTCAACTGCCCCAATCAGGCGGCGGTTAGCTGGCCGCGCCAACCCGACGTGGTGGCCTATCAGTTGTATAAACTGGGAGCGCAGTACCTGGAACCTCTCCGACAGGTTACCGATACGGTTGCCTTTTTAACCCCCGCCGATGGCCTCTACGTGGCGGTATCGCCCATTCTCGCCGGGAAAGCCACTAAGCCGGGCTTCACCATCAACTACCGGCGGCAGGGCGTGGGGTGTTACATAGCGAGTTGGCTGGCCCAGCAAGCCCTGGCCGATACGACCCGCCTCGATCTTACGTTGAGTACCACTTACAACCTGCGGTCGCTGACGCTGGAAAGAGCTACAAGCGCTGATTTTGTAGCCCAGACGACCCTGCCTGTCGTAGTTGGGCAAACAACGTACGCCTTTACCGATCAACCAACGGGAGCCGGTGCGGTGGGGTATCGCGTTCGGCTACTGACCAAAACTGGCGAGGTAATCCTGAGCGACGTCGAAACAGTTTACAGCGTTCATGCCAACGAGCAGTTTGTTTTCCCGAACCCGGTATCGGCAGGCCAACCGGTATCGGTACTGCTGGATGCGCCTGAAGGCCTTGGCACGTGGATTTCGCCCGATGGGCAGCGGGAGAAATCGGCCCGGCTCAGTGGCATCGTGAAAGAAATGCCTACGACCAACCTCGCCGCCGGGCTTCATTTTTTACAGATAGTAGATAGTGCTGGCAACCAGCGGGTTACGGCGGTTTTAGTCTGGTAAATTGTCTAATGGACGGTCCGCCGTCGCGGCAAATCGTCGCAGTGGCGAACCGTCCGTTAGACACCCACAAAAAACCCCCGGCTGTATATAGCCGGGGGTTTTTTGTGGGTGTTACTGCCAGAAAAGGGAGATCAATTAATAAAGGGCATCCAGCGCAATTTTGTCATTGGCGTTGAAAGGCCGGTTGGTGGTGCTGCCAATGCAGGCTAGCATCCATGAGCTAGGGTCAGGGCCTGCTGGCGTACCAGGAATCTGGATCGCACCAATGCTACTAGCTCCTTCGTTGGCTACGGCACCGCCGCAGCTATATGAACGGTCAGCATAATCGGTGTGGCGGAAACCAATACAGTGACCCATTTCGTGCGCGAAAATAGACGCGTAGTTGTTGAGTTTAACAGGATCGGTGGTAGCAGTCAAAAACGAGGTGTTTACCTTCACCTGGTTGTAGGGGTTACCCCCGCTGGGGAAACCAGCCGATGCCAGATAGCCTACGCCAGCCGGTGCAGCCACAAACTTGATGTCGCCACCTGAGTTCACGCGGGAAAGTTTAATCTGCAACGGTTCGGCGTTGTAGCGGGCAATGGCAATATCCATTGCTGCAATATAGCCCGATGGCAAGTTGTTGGCCACGGTAACGGTAATCACGCGGGGCAGGTTGTTCACCAGGTTGGTGGTGCGGTACTGCTCTTCGTTGCCCACCCGCAGCAACTTCACCTGCTTGGCGTTGTCGAGCTGGTGTTTATCGAGGAAAATGTCATTTTCAACAATGTAGCCACCTTCCACGCGTTGCATGCCGGTGGTGCTGAAACCGAGCGCTCTCACATTAGCTTCCAGGGCAGGATCGATTTCGGTTAAATTGTCAGGCGTGGCTACGTCCTGGATGGGCTGGCACGCATAAAGTACGCCGCCGACAACGAGGGCAGTTAGGTAAAGGGTTAAACGTTTCATATGGTAAGGAATTTGTGTGTTTGTTTTGTGTGATGCAGTAACAGAACAAAACAAGCATTTTTAATGGGTTTATTTATATCTCCGCCCCGACTATTTATTAAGAGCGCGATTTTTTATTGGAAAGGCCTAAATACCGCCATTTAGTTGACAACATAAGCCCGTATGCTCAGGCTGGCCTAAGGAATAATTACCAATATGGACCTTACTACGCATGCTTCACCAGCATAGCCTGCTCCACCACATGACGGATAGAGCTGTACGAATTGGCCAGGGCCACCTGTACCTGCCTAGGCTCCATAAACGCCACTTTCTCGATCTGCTCCTCAGCCTGTGGGGCCATCTTGCTGTCATCAATGAGCGACATGCGGTACCATTTCGTCCGTTTCAGAATACGGTTGCCGTTGAGGGTATAGGTGTGGTAGGTGGTGCAAATTTTGTCGCCGAGGGCCACGCGGGCACCAGTCTCTTCTTCTACCTCCCGAACGGCCGCATCTTTTGACGCTTCGCCATCGTCGAGTTTACCCTTGGGCAAATCCCACACACCACGTCGGTAGATGAGCAGCATCCGTCCGCCGGTCATGACCACGCCCCCGGCCGCCTTTATCACTTTGTAGCGCGATTTGATCCGCGTTTCCACAGCGTCTTTATCAAGGCACTGGAGCGTTACCGACAGCAAATGGCTGATGTCTTCATCCTCCAGCAGCCCAATAAGCCGTTCGGCGGTGGCGGGGGTGGCATTGAGAACGAGCAAATGACCGTTGAGGGCATCGGCTTTGAGGGTATCGAGCCTGGCGTCGACAATACGGTCGAAATCAGTGAGCGCCGCCATTTTTTCGGTGGCTTTGGGACTGATGAGCCGCAGCGGGCGGTCGTCGATGAATACGATCATGCAGGGAGAACACGGGGCTAAATGGCCCATAGAGCCAGCAAAAATAGCAAACAGGCGGTGGTTGAAGGCGCTATAGTTCTGCTATTTTTGCGAACAGGCCAATTGTCTACTACGTGGAGCTACTTATCATCCTGGTGCTAACACTTTTGAACGGCATCTTCTCAATGTCGGAAATTGCGCTGGTGTCATCGCGCCGGTCACGCCTGGAAGCAGCGGCCAAAAACGGCGACCGGCGGGCCGAGACCGCCCTGACCCTGGCCAACTCGCCCAACCGATTTCTGTCGACGGTGCAGATTGGCATTACGCTGATCGGCATTTTGCTCGGTATTTTTTCGGGCGATAAACTCACGACGGACCTTCAGGAACTGGTGGCGCGGGTGGAACTGCTGCGCCCTTATGCCCACAGTATTGCCGTGGTCGGCGTACTGCTGGGCTTAACCTACACCTCGCTGGTGCTGGGCGAACTGGTGCCCAAACGCATTGGCCTCTCCAACCCCGAAGGCATTGCCAAAACCATGGCCGCGCCCATGAACCTGCTTTCGCGGGTGACGTCGCCGTTTATTGCGTTGCTCACGTTTTCGAGCGATTTGCTCATTAAAGCATTGGGAATCAAGCCGAACGAGAGTGCCGTGACGGAAGAGGAAATCAAAAGTCTGGTGCAGGAAGGCAGCACAGCCGGGGCCATCGACGAGATCGAGCATGAGATTGTGCAGAACGTTTTTCTGCTTGGCGACCGCAAGATAACGTCGCTGATGACCAGCCGGCAGAGCATTATCTACCTCGATCTGGAAGCCGACGTGGCCGAGAACAAGTCGCACATTCTGGAATACCGCCACGCCATTTATCCCCTCTGCAACGGCAGCGTCGATGAGGTAGTCGGCGTGATTCACTCGAAAGATTTGCTGGGCAAAGACCTCGATACGGAGTTGACGCGGTTGGTTAATATGAAGCGCGACGTGCTGTTTATTCCCGAAAACAACCGAGCCTATCAGGTACTGGAACGGTTCCGCGAACGGCGGCAGTACGTGGGTATCATCGTCGACGAGTACGGTGGCGTGCTGGGCATCGTGACCCTCAATGACATTCTGGACGCCCTGGTGGGTGACATTTCTGACACCAGCGAGTTTAGCTACGATATCCATCAGCGCGAAGATGGCAGTTATCTGGTCGATGCGTCGATGCCGTTCGATGATTTTTTATCGCATTTCGACATCACGCTCACCGCACAGGCCCGCCGCGATTTCACCGATTTCGACACCCTCGGCGGCTTCGCGCTCCACATCATCCGCGACATTCCGAAAGTGGGCGAAACCTTCCACTGGCAGCAGTTCACGTTCGAGATCATCGACATGGACAAAAACCGCATCGACAAGATCATGGTGTGTCGGGTGAAGGAAGAGTAATACTCAACACAGAGCCACAGAGAACACAGAGTTATTGCTCTCCGTGTTCTCTGTGCCCTTCTCTATGGCTCTGTGATTAACCCTTTACACTCAATAAAACACCTCCGTTTTATTCGCCTCCAACTGGTCGATCACCTTGGCATAAGGGCCAACTTTGGCGTCGTCTTTGGTAATAGGATTACTGCGCATATACAGCTTTTTTAGCTTCTTCATCTGCGCCAGCGCGGGGGGCAGGGTCTGGATATTGTTTTTTGACAAATCGAGGTCTTCCAGATCGGGCAGCGAGAGAATGACCGGTGGCAGTTCGCTAAATTGATTCGTGCCAATGTCGAGCAGGCGCAGGTTGGTGAGGTGGGCCATCTCGCCAGGTAGTTGCGTGAGTTTATTATGGTGCGCAAACAGGATGGCGAGTCGGGGCAGTTTGGCCAGTTCTTTGGGCAGTTCGGTCAGGTTATTATTCGCCACGGCAAGTTGCTCCAGCCGCTTCATTTTCCCCATTTGCCTGGGCAATGTGCTCAGCTCGTTATGGTACAAATCCAGAATGGTGAGGTGCTTCAGCTTCCATATTTTTTTAGGTATGCTGGTCAGCCCCACTTCATACAGATTCAGGTCGTAGAGGCGCTTCAGTCTCTTTAACGGCTTGACATCTAAGCTATTGATACTGTTATGCCCTAACCACAAACTGCCCAGATGCCGGTTTTTCGAGATCGATTTGGGTACGTGTGTAAGTTTATTATACTGAACATTAAGGGCTTCGAGGTGCGTGTTTTTGGCGAAAAACATATGGCTGTCATCCACCTCATTTTCCAGCAAACTGAGCCGTTTCAGGTTGGGCAAATCGGCCGTGAGCCGAAGGGGTAATTCCGTCAATTCATTCTTCGAGAGATCAAGCTCTTCCAAATTCGGGAACCGGTATAATTCTTCAGGTACGGTTTTCAGGTTGAGCTGATTGAAGAACACATACTTCACCGTATCGGACCGGTTGGTGAGGCGGGCCGCTTCGAGGGTGCTGATGGTGCTGTCGCCAGTGCGGATGGTGCGCGAAGTACGGAAATGGCCTTGAGCTATACTTGGCACTGACATATTACTAAAACCTGCCATTCCGGCGTAGAATGGCTTACCGAAATTGATTTTCATCGGATTGGCATAAGCCTTTTTTAGCAGAGCCAGTACAGTCTGAGCTACCTTTTCATTTTCGGGCGTAGGTCGGTCTGACCCTATCTGCTCAATACTGCCGTCTGGTCTGAACATCGAAAGCATCTGTGGCATCAGGTCAACAATCACGTATTCGGCGGTACCATCTGCCCGGTAGAACGACTTTACTTCGTAGGATAAGAAAGCCTTCGTAGCCTTAAGAGCCATCATAATAGCCCCATGTTGCGGGTTCATAAACGCCGTATAGGCATCTCTGATCTTGTCTTGCTTCTCCTCCGGTTCCTGCCAGATAAGCTTAACATAGGCCGCGTGTGTTTGCATTAACGCTACCGGACTAATGCCGTATTTTGCGGTATCTTTTGCCATAATAACCTGAACGTCAGCAGGTTGCTGCTGTGCAAAAATCGACGTGACGCTGCCTGCCAGCACGCCCAACATAAGTGCGATACGTTTCATAACAGTCTGTTTGAAAAGGATAAGTGTAAGTTCTATGGATGCATTCAGGTGGAGGATTCCATAAATATGCGAAAGGTTTGTTTAGGGGGAGATTGCTGCCGCTGGCGTATTGCTGACCGGCGGCCCAGTCAGCAATACG